>JASHNZ010000016.1 GCA_030041355.1 Nitrososphaerales archaeon | reverse complement strand
ACAACTCCACAATGAAATGAGAGTCATGAGACGCGAAATTCAGGAAATTAAAGAGATGCTGATCCCTGAAGTCACTCCGACGAAGGATGAAATCAGAGCTGTTGAAAGAGGGAGAAGAGATTATGCGAGGAGAGAATTTGTGGAGTGGAAATCTCTGCGCAAAGCGAAGAAGAGATCAGATTCCTGATTGTATCGTGCTGTCCTGACAAAACGAGCAACCAAGGGTCTCGAAAAAGCTCCTGATTACATTAGCAAAAGAGCAAGTGAGGCTATTTATCCTAATGCGACCTTTTTCCAGCTTGGATCTGCGTTACCGAAAACTAAATTTTCTGATACATCATTTCGACAGTCAAGAAGATCAAGAAAGGCCTGTTCAGCCCTTTGATCCCGATTCTGTTAACTCATTGGAACTGCTTCGATAAGACTTGTCGGAGCCCGCTGAGCAAGCTACACCCTTTCCTTTGTAGCGCTCAGTCGTTCTCAAATTTGGTGATCGTCTCACCTGTTTAATAGTGTCTCACTTTTCGAGAATCTCAGGTCTTTTTAGTATGTTCCGGATCTCTTCAGGAAGAACAAGTAAAATCACTCCGCTCGGCATTGTTGCAGTTGCAACCTTGCTGCTGATGCTACTCTTTATCCCCTACGCATCTTTCGCATCAACATGGACTGCCAGAGTCTCTGCAACAAACGCACCCTTGACGCCTATGACGCTATTCAAACTGCACTACAATCTCACCAGCCCCAACGCGCAATCGGGCGGAAACTTTGGTTTCTCAGTCACCGCGAATAGCGAGATCGTTGTCGTTGGTGCTCCGTATGAGAATTCCAGTGGATACTTGTATGCTGGTAATGCCTATGTCTTTAACGCAACGACTGGTCATCTCATTTACAATCTCACCAGTCCCAAGCCGCAATCCCTTGGAGGCTTCGGAGATTCTGTCGCAGCGGACACCAGTTTTGTCGTCGTTGGTGCCCCAGGTGAGAATGCCAGTGGACACTTTGCAGCTGGTCACGTCTACGTCTTCAACGCTACAACTGGCGTGCTTATCCACACTCTCGCCAGTCCCAAAGCGCAATACACTGGGCTCTTTGGCTACTCGGTCGCAGCAATTGGCAAGATCGTGGTCGTTGGTGCTCCACAGGAGACTGCTAGTGGGTACTCCTATGCTGGTAACGCCTATGTCTTCGATGCGAAGACCGGTCATCTCATCTACGATCTCACCACTCCGGCTCCAGCAACCTACGGACATTTTGGCTGGTCAGTAGCCACAACTGCCAAGATCGTGGTGGTTGGTGCCATGGGCGAGACTGCCAGCGGATATAGCATGGCTGGTCACGCCTACGTCTTCAATGCGAAGAATGGTCATCTCGTGTACACTTTCACCAGTCCAACCCCGCAAACCGATGGATTCTTTGGCTCCTCAGTCGCCGCGGATGCAAGGTTTGTTGTCGTTGGTGCCTATGGCGAGAATGTGAGTGGATACTCCTACGCTGGTAAAGCCTACACCTTCAACGCAGTAACTGGTCATCTGATTTACAATCTCACTAGCCCAAGCCCACAATCCGGAGGAAGTTTCGGCTATTCAGTTGCCGTGAGTGGTAACCGCATAGTCGTTGGTGCCGCGTTCGAGAGTTCCAAGGGACAGACCGAAGCTGGCAATGCCTACGCCTTCAATGCGAAGAATGGTCATCTCGTGTACACTTTCACCAGTCCCAACGCGCAATTCCTCGGATATTTTGGCTACTCAGTCGCTGCGACTGCCAAGATCGTGGTGGTTGGTGCCATGGGCGAGACTGCCAGCGGGTATAGCATGGCTGGTCACGCCTACGTCTTCTGAATCACTCCGAGTGCTCAAAGTATCAACTGCCAAATCAATAGAGACAGATTAAGGTCTGCTCTCTTTCAAACAGTTCATTCTTAGTTTTCTTCAAACGCCTTTCAAGCTGACTTCGGCTCGTCTATACCGACCTCTCGATATGTCTGTTATTGCTCTTCAAGAGCTAGAGATTTTGAGGTAGCAGATTCAAGACCGGTGAAAGAATCGCTGTAGCAAAATGTTCGAACTTGATTCTTTCAAGATAGTCATCAATGAGCAGAAATTGAAAACTAAAGTGCTGAAGTATGTACTTTGAGATTCTCGCTTCCAGTTCCGGGCTAGTTATTTTTGCAGAATCATGTAAGAAATGGATCGCTACGGTTCTCCTAAAGTTGCTGCCTCCTATGTTACCTGCCTTGTGTTGCGACAATATTCGCCGGTTCAGATTCCCTGACGTTCCAATGTAAACTATACTCGAATCCGATGCGGAAGAGATCAAATAGTCTCCTGATTTCTTCGGCACATCAATTGATTTAGCATTCTCAAAAGTATACTTTGGAGCAGCCTTTAGCTCGTTAAGTAGTTTCAGATAGTGTGTGACTATAGGAGAGTACTCGTCTTGAAATAATTCAGGTTGTCTCCGTGATCGGTTTGGATGTAAATCATGTGTACAATAGAATTACTTCAGATTAAGAAGAATCAGAGAAATTTAGAGGAGCTTGATTAGCTGACCAGAACTTTACAGGAGCCCCGTAGGCAAAGCAGTACTGGTCTCTCGCCGGATCAACCAAACTCTTGCAGTATTTGCGGATACCTTGACTATTTCCCTTTCGATGATCATCATTTCTCTTGGCGGTGAGGAAGAAGGCGGAGGAAGACACACGTCGTTCCTTCCAATTTTATGGAAAAATCTTTAACATCTTTGAAAACACCCGATACCTAGGCTTTTTCCCATTTTTGCCCCTTTTTCCTAATAGAAACATAGCTATCCTTAATTTGCTGCTTGACCGCTATTACTTCTTCCCAGGACAAGATGGAAATTGAGTCAAAGCGTTCGTTTTGAATCCATCCCAGAATTCAACTTCTTCTTGGACTCTATGCTAGCCAAAGAACTTGAGGCTCCGCTTATCGTAGCGCCTATTTTCCTCAATTGTCCTCCAGAAGAGCTACCAAACATCGCTTCGGGCAGAGAAATTTCAGCGAGAGTAGACTTACTAACTGAAAACATCTTTCGTCTCAAGATAGGTCTGAGGAAAAGATTCGCAAAAGGGTATCTTGTGAACTACGGAGAATACTGGTGCGCTTTCTTCATCCCGGAGAACAAAGACATTCCGATTTCAGAAGTTGTATCCCGTTGGACGCACGACATGTTTCCGTTAGTTACACCATCATATCTGCACTCCATGCAAATGCTCGACGTTATCGAAGGGCTTCGAATTGTTGAGAAATCAGAGATTGAGCTTCTCGATAACGTGAATAGATCCGCAAGACAGGGGGAAACGACAAAACACTGGGGAGGAGAGTTCTCAAAGGAGAAAATTCTTTCACATGCTAGGAATGATGCTGCGCTGGTTGACGCGGTGCGGATAGATTTTTCCTCCCCAAATTTCAGGTTGAAGATAAAACTGAATCGCCGCGGTATGATCACTCTCTACGGCGGCTCTTATTCAGAGCTACAGCGCTTGGTCATTTCAAAGGTTATCTTATTGAGCAAGTCCAATTTCTTGGCGATGCGGGACCGAGAGCGATTCATGCAAAAGGGCGAAGTCAAAGTCGAACCACTGAGAATCAAGCCCGAGGTCGATCTCACATACGAGGATATGAAACAACTCAAAGACTCTCTTTCAGATCATTATATGGTCGCTGTTCTGTACGGTGGAAACCCTTGGCTTCTGTTGAGTCTCCTTGACAAGTCTGATGGCTCGGCAATAGATCTGCAGGCGTATCACGATGAGATCATAATAACTCCTGTGATACGGGTCTCAAAAGAGTCACTTACAAGATTGTACTCTGTTCTGGAAGAAGTCCTTCCTACTAGTGCACTGCAAATAGCATGATCGGTGTAAGATACGTCTTCCGAGCCTCTGGACTTAGATCGCCAAGTCTCTAAGCTAGAGCGAGCTATCAAAGCATACGAATCAAAGATTATTCTTTTTTCTTCTCTCAAATTCCATTTAGAGAGCAAGAACATTCGGGCGTTCGTCGAACGCCTAGTAGAATCGACAAAAGGAGACCAGCACAAGCCTGACATTTTCACTATCGGGGATGATTATTCGTTCATTGAAGAAAAGGGATCGCTCCCTGAGAACAAAGACACACTCAGATTCGAAATTGAGAAGGTCCTGAGTTATGGGACTGAACATACTTTCGAAGGAGCAAAGTTCACGCCCCAAGTAATTCTTCTTGCCCCTGAGGATATCTATGGTAAGCACAAACAAACGCTACTAGCCTATCAAAGGAAACTTCCTGCAATCAGCTATCCTTTTCCAGTCGAAGATCCGATAATTTTGAAACGAAATCAGGGAACGATACATGACAAAAAATTAATTCCAACGCTAACGGGAAGAGACAAGATTCGCCAAGCGAGGACTTTCATAACAACAATCGCATTTCTTCGTGATGATCCGCCTGTTCCGTATACAGCCTGGAGGATTTGGGAGATATTGTGGATGCGTAGTGGTGCATCTCAGAACGATTTCAAGATGAAATATTCGACACTACTAGAACAATGCCGTCTCTTTTATCCTCCTTGGCTCAGCAATGAATCGGCTCAAATTTCACAGGCGCGACTCAATGATGCATTACAGTTGCTTTCTTACATTGGATGGGTAGAGTTTGCACACAACTTGTCGCCAGACACTGAGATAACAGTGCATTATTCTAAAGGAGACAGAATTCGAACTGGAATCTTTGAATTCTTCTCGAAGAAATTTGTCGAAATGACAATAGAAAAATCTACCAAACCCGAGAAACGAGGAAGGCAACCATCGCCTAGATCATTAAGAATCAGGCCTTCAAAACAAGAAGGAAGCTTGGACTCGTACATTAGAAGTTAGACAATTTAGCAGCCACCTAGTCACTACCAAGATCGGTTGATCGTAAGGATAATGATATAGGCTTGGAGTTTAGTTTCTAAGATATTAAGTTCCATCATTAAGATATTTGAGACATCCAATGTGCCCCAAACTGCCGGCCTATTAATTTAGAGCGATAGAGTGCTGGAGATCCTGAACCGGTTTTTCCGACGTATTCATACAGCAAATGACAAATTACGTTGCTTTCCGTACTTTTTCAAATCAGATCATGCTTTGTTTGGCATATATTCTCATACGACCGGAAGAGACTTGGGGGATACAGTCCGGGAAGGGATGCCAGTACGACGCTATCTTTGCATCGTCCTTTAGATCACTCACAAGCTTTGCTTTCAGGCTCTTCATTATGCCCGTCTTATCATAAAGAAAAACATAGATCGCATCTGCCTCTCGCAAATCCACCGAGAGAAGATTTGCCCTTTTGATTTGAATGAGCCTCTTTAGTTCTTTGTCTGTTGAGATTCTTAGTTTTGTGAGCATTACTTTCAGGGGGTCTACTTCGATTCCAACGCATTTCACTTTGTATTTCCTTGCGAAAAAAATCAGTACGTCGCCCAGTCCGCTGCCGAGATCATAAACGATCATTCCCTCTTTCAGTTTCAGGAGTTCTCCTGCAACTTCGATCTGTTTTCTAGGCGTAAACTCGTATCCCGCTCCCCATATCAAACCGCTAAAGAAAAAATACAAGAGAAATGCTACTAGTGCATAGCCGAGTATGGAAAACTCAGTTGTCAAATTGTTTCTGGCTTCCTTCGCGCCTATCCTCTCTTCTGATCTCTTCGACTGTCCTTACTTTATGCCCCAAACTCGTGTGTTCCTCAGGATTCTGAGCTCTTTTATGCACGAATAACAGAAGTATTTTTCAAACATGCCTAACAATCTCCAGATATTTGGAAGAAAATGAATGGTTACGAATCCAATTACAGTATGCTTGACTCATGCAATTAAATTGTTATAATAGGTTCGATTGTCTGCCAAAGCACATAAATAGCGTATCTGTATACATATACACGGAATGACCTCCAAGAATCTGACTGTGAAGGAGGAAGTATACAACAAACTGCTGGAAGCCAAAAAAGACAACGAGAGCTTCAGCGAGGTCATAGAAAGACTACTCGAAGGGAAAAGAGACTTGATGTCATTTGCTGGAATTTTCTCGAACGACAAGGAGTTCGAAAAAGCAACTAAGGACATACTAGAAGTCAGAAAGAGCACAGTCTTGAGGAAGCTTAATTGATTCTAATTGACACAACCGTTGCAGTAGACTTCCTTCGTGGAGAAAAAGAAACAAAATCACGAATAAACTCGATTCAAGCACGAGGAGATTCCATAGGCATCTCTACCATATCTCTTTTTGAATTGGTGCACCCCTTGCGGCACAGGAAGCTTGCAGAGCAGGAAAGACTTGTACGTTCATTTGTTCATCAATTAAGCCTCCTAGCTTTGGATTCAGCCGCCGCAAACGAGTCGGCAGAAATAATGGGTTCACTTCTGCGAGTAGGCCAACCTGTTAATGCACTAGACGTGCTAATAGCTGGAACTGCTGTAGCAAATGGAGTAGAAATGGTTCTTTCAAATGATGAAGATTTCGAGAAGATCGCCAATGTTTCGGATCTGAAGGTTGAAATCCTCAGGAAGAAGTAGCACACCCGTCAAGCTGATGCTCTTTCTCCAATCTTGGACTCGCTGTTTATTTTTGATACTTTGATCACTTGATCCACAAAACTCTCAAGCTCAGTTTCATGAGAAACAAAGTATCACTTGCGGATTCTTGATCTCATATAGAATCTCTCTGACCTTTTCCCAGCTGCTCCTTGGAGAACCCATCGGTGGTTCATCTAGTATCAATAGATTCGATTTAGCCCCGTGAGAAATCTTTACGATGACATTTGTTCATTTATTCAGATTACTAATTTTCAACTCTGAAGTATCCCTTTAGTCCGCGGATCGTACTAACAGCACATTTTAAGAAGGCAATTTAGGTTTCGAAGTGTACAGAACAACTTGTCATCCAAAATTCCACTTGATCCTTTCGGAAAGATCTTAAAAGACCTCTTTTAGATTCATGCAAGATATGAAGTATGGTTTCGTTATCCCAGGTGGCAATCTAAACACAATTCTAGATTTAGCTTCTGCCGCCGAGAAAGCCGGATGGGATGGAGTTTTTTATTGGGACGCAATATACATTGAACAACCCAACTTTAAGGCTTTGATGTACGACCCATGGACGGTTTTGGCTGCGATCGCGACGAGGACAAAGAAGATCAGGATCGGAGCGCTACTCACTGCAGTAAACAGACGCAGACCCTGGAAATTGGCTCGTGAAGCGACAACTGTTGATCATCTCTCCGGGGGACGTCTGATAATGCCGGTAGGACTGGGGGCTTTGGACGACGGAGGGTACTCCAAGGTTGGAGAGCCTCTAGATCGAAAAACGCGCGCAGAACTTCTGGACGAGGGACTTGACATTCTTAACGGCCTTTGGACTGGCAAGCCGTTCAGCTACCATGGTAAGCATTACAACATGAAGAAAATGACCTTTCGCCCAAGACCTATTCAAAAGCCGCGAATTCCAATCTGGGTGGTCGGGGCTTGGCCAAGAATGAAGTCAATGCGACGCGCACTAAAGTACGATGGTTTGATTCCCACAAAGAAAACCCTTAGCGGATCCTTTGCCGAAATCACACTCGACGATATTCGTGAAATCAAGAAGTTCGTAGCTACCCATCGAAAAGCAAAGTCTGCGTTTCAAATCATTCAGGAAGGGCAGACGCCAGTCGGTAGCAGGATTCAAGGAGAAGAAATTGTGCAAAAATGGGAAGAAGCAGGAGCGACTTGGTGGATTGAATCGCGTTGGACGAAAACAAATGAGGTGCGACCTCGCATCAAACAGGGGCCACCACGGGTAGATTAGACATCCGAAATCTTTAAGCTGTTTCGAGCTTCAGAGGAGTAGCAGTTCGTTCGCGGTCACCAGCGAATCGCATAGTTTTAAGAAGACAATTTAGATTTCGAAGTGTAAGAAACAACTTATCATCCAAAATTCCATCATATAGATCGTTTTTCATCGCGACCATAATCGGCATAATTTTGTATGTCGTCCTAGACGCAGTCGTTCAGGCGTTACCTCCTCACTACAGTCCTATTAGGCAGGCAGAAAGCGACCTTGCTGTCGGTCCCTATGGATACGTGATGACAATTAACTTTGTGAACCGCGGCGTGCTCTCTCTTCTTTTTGTCTTCGGCTTGTACAAAACCGTAAGCATCGCGTCAAGACAGAAGTTTAGGGCAGGTCTCGCACTTTTGGCTGTCTGGGCCTTTGGGGCAATTGTTCTCGCGGCTTCTCCGACCGATCTACCCGGTGCGCCGGTTACTATTCATGGTGAGATCCATCTCGGGGTTGCAACCTTAGCATTTATTTGTGGCGCATTTGG
>JASHNZ010000091.1 GCA_030041355.1 Nitrososphaerales archaeon | reverse complement strand
AATAGTGAAAGAAGCCACTTGGGCGTCAACGAACCGAGGACAATCGCGGTTGAAGAAGAGACACGTGAAAACCTTAGGGCAGATGAAGGGGAAAACGATGCAAGAAGTTTCGGAATAGAATCTCGAATTATAACTATGAGCGAGGTCGAGTATAATATCGACCATGTGAGTGCAATAACCAGAATTATGGCTAATGCTCTGGTGAGGGATTTGAGAAGAGTAGTATCGTATGTTAGGTATGATTTGGAATGCCACATCCTTCGAAGAATCTCTAGTCTAAGCGCAAGACCAAACAAAGTCATGGCGAACAATGCCAATAGAACTACAGTCACGATTGGATGTGTAAGGACTATCGCTCCTCCCAAAATGGGCAACAGCAGGAGGATCTTAGGATCTCGTTTTTCGTAGGAAAAGATCAGCAGTAGGATTGCTGTCATTAAAATAACTGTTGCCGCAAAGTCGTATTTGAAATACGGAGGAATTTCGAAGGTAGGCAGGGACGTGGTTATTGCCAGACAGAAAGCAGACAAGTTTCGGAATTTGCTTGTCGCAGGCTTTAGAATCGTCTTGACGAGAGCATAAACCACTACAAACCATGCAATATACAGCACAAAGGTAAGTATCATTGCAGCGTCAAATGTCCCTAGTCCTGTCATTTGGGAAAAGCTGATTGCAAGTATTTGAAATCCTGGCCATTGAGAGTATCTTCCCACTTGTCCGCTCAGATAGAGACCCAATTCGGCGTACAAGCTCTCTCCATTGAGAGGTAATAGGAATGCATGTGGAGGAGATGCGTCCGCGAATATTTTGAAAACGTCGTACTGAGCGTATGAATCTCCGAATGGAAAGATCGAAAAACGCGAGTAAACATAGAACATCAGGCGCACGGCTATTGAAAAGATGAACACGTTAGCTACGGCAACAATTTCGTTTGCATATACGATAGATATGAGCACGACTATGACGAAGATGGTCAGTATCAAGAGATATGTCGAAACAGAAAAGCTCACTGAATAAGATTGATCGAGTAATGCAAGAGCGAATATTATTGAAGTTACAATTAGAAGTGCGTCAAGAATTCCCTTTGCTGGGCCAAACGGTTTTTGCAAATCGATCTCGATAAATCTAACAGATTATAAGTCAGTCTAAAATGTTAATTGCCGGCTTACTATTTTTATAGGTGCAGGTGCAATTCCCGGTAGAACATGAGTTAAGTTGCAGCTTACTTTCTCGTGTTTTCCTACACTTACAAAGTTCAAAGTCGAATTTCTCTCTCGTTTGTATTGTAGCATCGGATATGGAAAAGTGAGAAATTTAAACACCTAATTGTGAACTTTTTCTGAAAGCCATTGAGTCGACTGTCGCTTTGAATAATCTGAATAACAGTCAGTAAATTTTCGCCGTGATCAAAGGTTTTGTGTATATGCTGTGCAGCTGCGCGTTTAGAGTTGATACTCGAATAGTTTTGCCATTCTTATTCAAGTAATGGAATAGACCAGGAGACTTGATCCTGGAATGCTTAACAGGTTTCAAGGACTTTATCATTTTGTGGATATTCCGATCAACAGGGTAGCAATTATCTAACGTGAAATTCATCTTGGGGAGAATATTTCTAGCTATCTTTTTGCTTATTCCAAAATTACTGCTTTTCCAAAAAATGTCAATGAAATCAAAACGTCCCTCTCGTGCAATGGCAGGAACTCCAATTTGTAAGTAGTCGAAGTCTAAATCTCGAATTTTATGGGCCAAACCTTCGTCCACTATTATGTCACTGTCTATGATTATTACATGATTACAGTCTGTCTTAACAAACTGTGACAGGATCTCTTTTATTCCTATACCAATGCTGTAATCACTTATCCACATTTTGTGCCGTTTCTCATAATTTTCCCAATTAATTCCAGTATCATAGGAAAAAATTTTGGCAGGGAGATCAGGTGGCATTTTATCATGCCGACTCTTATCCATTGAAATTAGAATCGTCGAGGGATTTAATTTGCTAATTCCTTCGAACCATTCTCCAAGATATCTTGTGTTCCCTACAGTTGTACCAACAACCAAATCATGCAATGTGATAATTTCTAAAGACCAATTGACTACCTTTAATGATTTAGCTCAAATCATTATGATTGTCGGGAAAGTTAGTGTGTTCTCGAAGAACCACAAAGACGACTTGGTAAAAATGGCGAAGTTTCAGAGCGAAGAAAGAATATTGCGCTCGCCGCTGCAGATGTTGCAATTAATCCGGTAGATCAGGGAACGGGAACTAGTCTAAAGATGACTGAATACTTGGCGGCTGGCCTCCGAATTGTCACAACCCCAATTGGCTCCAGGGGACTGAATCTGAATAAGGAAGCAATCATTTCGCCTGGGGAGGAGTTTATTGAATGCCTCAAATATAAACAATCCTCACGTTGGAATGGAGATGGGAATTGCTGGTCGTCAACTCGCAAAGAGTTTTGACTGGAAAAATCTTGTACAATCGGTTTGGTCCGAAGTGCTTTGCAAGATTTCTATGGCATAGCTTGATTTCCACAATGGAAACAGCTCCGGTCCCAAAGTCTTTTCCATTATTGCCAGTAACGAGTTCGACTTTCGAGAAAGAATCGTCTAGTCATATCAGGAAGTAACAAGAAGAGCATGCATCTTGCGAATACCCGAACTTGTGTAAGCAATGTACTTCGTGATGCCTGACGCAGATAGTTCGCTAAATCTCGGGTCAGCTTCTGCCGGGTTGAATATTGATCTACGATATCCATATCGACTCTGCTTCGCCAGAGCTCGTAAAGTATCATCTTTTTTATCTGTCTCTCCGCAACACTTTCATTAGCCATATCGAAAATTACCTCAAAACTTTTGACTTCTTTACTTATATTTTCGAAGTATTTGTTTTGTAGATTGTTCTTTGAGGAGAATTTGAAGTTGGATACATTATTACTGTGCAACCGGTACTTGGTCAGCACTTTAGGATCCAGAACTAGGTAACGACGACTTATCAATACAGAAAAGCAGATGAATAGATCCTGAGCGCTTTCAATCTTTTGGAGAAATCTAGTGAATTGAAGGATTGTTGACCTACGAGCTGCTATGACACTCATATTTGAAAGGCCGGCCGACTTTCTTAATCTCACGACATCACTTGAGCTGTAAGGAGGTTTCATAACAAACAAGCCCG
>JASHNZ010000090.1 GCA_030041355.1 Nitrososphaerales archaeon | reverse complement strand
ATTGTCTTGACCTCTCTCCCGTTATTCTTTACAAGAACTGGTCGTATCAACTCCCTTTGCTCGGCGACCAAAGAGAGCGAAAGCGCTTCGTCATGTTGTCCAACTGCCGTGTACCCGACCATGTCGGTGAACATGATCGCGGCAAGCCTCCGTTGTCCTCGCGGCAAGTCCTAGCTCCGGGGCTTGTCTAATTGCCTGCGATAAATCCGTTTTGAGAAATGTCCAAAGATCGAGTGGGGGTTTCAGTTCTCAAAAATGTACCTCAACGTGTCGAGCAGGTTCGTTGCTCTGGGGGATTAACTGTAAAACAAACTAGAGCCTTGATTGAGGCGCTTGACAATGGTTACTTTAACTTGCCAAGAAACGCGAATGCGATGGAGATCGCGCGAAGATTAGGGTTCCAAGGACAAGCTTTGTGGATCACTTGCGCAAGGCTCAGAATAAAGTGATCCGGACTATTGGTCCCTACGTGCGATTGAACCCGACTTGATACCCGTCATGTGCCTGGCGAAACTTTATGATTATGAGCCTTCGGAATTTGAAATCAGGATCTAATTTGAAAGCAACTTTCATGTATACAGGAATAAGAGTCAAGGACTTGGAAGAATCGGTAAAGTTCTACACTCAGGTATTAGGGATGAAAGAGAAGGGCAGAAGTGACATTGAAGCTTCAGGCGGAAAGGTTGTGGGACTAGTAAGCAAAGAAGGAGGCCCCGAATTAGAGCTCAACTACTATGGGAAAGGAAGCAGGTTTGCTGTAGGATATTCGACTGGAGAAGGCTTGGACCATTTAGCATTCCAAGTGGACGATCTTGAAAAGGCCTTGGAGGAAGCAAAAAAGTTAGGGCATCCAGTAGCATTGGAAATGAAAACAAACAGCAGCAAATGGGCATACATCCAAGATCCTAATGGAATCTGGATCGAGCTCTTTGCATAACGCTTTGTGTTACAAGTCTAGCATAACTTTGCAAGATACTGTTCGGTATTGCTTTCTCTGTCAGAATTGTCGCCTAGTAGCGGGTTTCTCGCTAGTAGGTACACGGCTTTGCCTGAAACCGAGACCGAAGGTGTCTGAGAAGGTACTTTAGTTCCTAGAACAAAATTCAGTAATCTGCCGAATATATTAGACCTGCCAACATCCTTGACTTCGAGCTTTACCCCAAGGCTTCTAGCCAAAGCTAGACAATTCTCTAATGCCTCTTTTTGCTCTTGGTCAAGCACATCTTCGTACACTGCGACACGCCTTGGTTGATAACTAAGATTAGATCCTAGTCCGCCTGCAAACGACGGAAAACTAACAATCTTGCTCTCAACACAAACTCTCCTGCTGCGAACAAAAATTCTTATTCTCCCCCCTTCCGACGATTCAAAACCCACAAGACCACTATGATCTTTGCCACTTTTGAGCGGCCCACTTTCCTCTTGTTCAACGACGGTTTGCATGATCTACGAATTCGTGATTCGATTATTTATCACTTGTTTGAAAAACTATAGTAGCGTATAATGCCTATACGCCATTACACATTTTTCAATAATAAGCCGTTCTTTCTTTCCCCGTTAGCCGAAATCGCTTGGTCGAGTGTAGGGTCTATAGAAGGATTGGGCCTCAGAGGCTTTGCGCTCAGATTCGAGCGCGCTTATCAAACGCTTGATGATCTCATTGTAAGTTTCGCCTTTCTTACCAAGGTCCCTAAGTTTTTCGCGAGTCTCAAGTTCAATTCTAATGGTTGTGAAAGGCATAGTGATGTAATAAAACGTATAACAATTATACATTGCGCGAAAAGCTTTACCTAGCGGCCTGCGCATCATGATTCACTATTGGAGCTACTGGAAAAGATGGAAATTGACTACAAGACTTGGGGCCCTCGTATCGCTCGAAATGTGTTGAGAAATACTCTCAATTTGAAAAAAGAGGAGAACCTTACAATGGAAGTCTGGACTCACGGGGTCCCTTGGATTGAACCTTTTGTTATCGAAGCTAGAAAGATAGGAGCTCACCCGTTGGTTATCTATGAAAGCGAGAATGCATTCTGGACTAACGTCGAAGAAGGGCGTGCGAAAAGTTTGGGTGTCTTGGGGCCTCAAGAGTGGGCCGCACTTCGAGAGACAAATGCCTATGTTTTCTTCTGGGGACCGAGCGACAGAGCTCGCTGGCACAGTCTTCCAAAATCAACAGAGAAAGCTATTACAGCGTACGAAGAGGAATTTTTCAAATTAGTCAAGGAAAAAGGGATACGCTGGTGCAGAATTGAACTCGAACGAGCAACAGAAGGAGCGGCAAAAGAGTACGGCATCAGTTATTCTAGCTGGGTAAAGGAGCTTCTTGAGGCAAGCGCCTTAAACCCAAAAACTATGGCACGAAACGCGAGTAAAGTAGCTCAACGTTTCAAAACCGGGCACAATGTTGTCATCACTCATCAAAATGGATCGCATCTCGAGCTTCGACTGAAGGGAAGGAAACCCTATGTGGATGATGGAGTGGTTGATGCGAATGATGTCAAGGCAGGATTTGGAGAAAGCACGGTGCCTTCAGGCGTCGTTCAAGTCACGGTCGATGAAACATTTGCTACGGGAGTATTCAAAGCGACCCGCCCATCCAAACACGGTCCTTCTCGTGGGCAAAGCGACGGAGGCGAGTGGACATTCGAAAATGGTAGACTCGTAAAATACAATTACAAGCGAGGCGAGAGTGATTTTTCGAAGCTTTATCTCAAGGCGGGACCCGAACGAGATCTTCCTGCTACATTCTCGATTGGACTAAATCCAAAGATCCATGATGCGCCTCTCCTTGAAGATCAAGGGCTGGGCGTTGTTAATCTTTACATTGGCGCCAATGAATGGCTTGGCGGTTCGACAAAAGGAGACTTTAGCACTTGGCTCACAATGGAGGGTGCAAACGTAACAGTTGATGACGAACTATTGGTCAGCTCAGGAAAAATAGTGTGAAGAAGAATAGAACGACGATCCTATTCCTCCTCGTTCGATTGTAATTACGATAGCAAGTTACAAATATTGCGCGAAGCTCAGTATCGAACCATGAAATTATTGGTAACTTTTTTCATCCTTGCGATACTCTTAATGGCGGCAACTCCGCTCATCACTTCTGCTTCTTCCTATGGTTCCCCTTCACCCAGCACAACTTTTTCGCCCTCTCTTGCTGTCGGTCCACTAAACCTCAAGAATCGGACGCTGACCAGTCCGAATGTTCAATCATTCGGGGATTTTGGCTTTTCAGTTTCGATTAGCAGCAATCTCGTTGCAGTAGGTGCTCCATACGAGAATGCGAGCGGATACCAATACGCAGGTCACGTATACATATTCAATGCCACGACGGGAAAGTTAATTCAAACACTTACGAGTCCCAATGCTCAATATGACGGATTGTTTGGTTGGGCGGTTGCAACTAGCGACAAGCTCGTTACAGTGGGCGCCTTGTATGAGACAGTTGATGGATACTCAGAAGCAGGCCATGCTTACGTGTTCAATGCAAATACTGGAAAACTGATCCAAACGCTTACGAGTCCAAATGCTCAATCATACGGAACCTTTGGTGAGTCAGTCTCCATGAGCGGAACGCTCGTCTCGGTTGGAGCAGATGGTGAGACAGCCCATGGATATACATACGCAGGCCATGCTTACGTGTTCAATGCAAATACTGGAAAATTAATTCAAACACTTACGAGTCCCAATGCTCAATTAGGCGGATTCTTTGGTACTTCAGTCTCTATAAGCGGAAAGCTCGTTGCAGTCGGAGCTTATCATGAGAAAGCTGATGGATACTCAGGGGCAGGTCACGCATATGTCTTCAATGCGAACACTGGAAAGTTAATTCAAACACTTACCAGTCCGAGCGCTCAACATCACGGATGGTTTGGGTGGTCAGTCTCGATAAGCGGAAAGCTAGTCGCGGTTGGTGCTATTGGTGAGAAAGTTGATGGAAACATATTCGCAGGTCATGCATATGTGTTCAATGCAAATACTGGAAAGTTAATTGAAACGCTTACGAGTCCGAATGCTCAATTAGGCGGAGACTTTGGTGTTTCAGTCTCCATGAGCGGCAATCTCGTTGCGGTCACGGCTCCCTTTGAGACAGCCAGTGGATACTACCAAGCTGGACATGCATATATTTTCAATGCCGAAACCGGCAAGCTAGTCAAAATGCTCACCAGTCCAAATGCTCAAGCAGGTGGAGAGTTCGGTTTATGGGTGTCGACGAGCGGAAAGCTCCTCACAGTAGGGGCTGCATACGAGACGGCTGATGGATACCCGTACGGAGGCCACGCATACGTCTTTTACAATGTATAGACTAATTTGTCCTAGCTGAAATTGCAGAGTCCCGCAGTTTGCCAAAAATCATGCCCTACGTCTGGTGGCTTATCTCTTTCGCAAACGGTCTCTTGATCCGCTGACCATCAGGCATCGGACGCTGACCAGTCCTAACGCTCAGCAGACAGGATTGTTTGGTTTTTCAGTCTTAATGAGCGAAGACAAATGGCTCGCTCTGCTAGAACAATCTTTAGAGAAAGCGCAATTCTTGAATGGAAGCAAAGAAACAGAATAAGGGTTTCTTCACACACTTTATTGCAGTGATTCATTATCTTGCGATAGGCGTAGCTGCTTTGATTCTGGCGTTTGTTTTCTCCTCGAACAGAGTAGTAATGATTGCTATGCTACTTGTAGCTATCGTTAATTTCTTTCTAGCGATTCAGTATTTCGCAATCGCCCGACTGATGCACAAAGAAGAAGTAAAAACTAAGTGATCACCCGAAATTG
>JASHNZ010000015.1 GCA_030041355.1 Nitrososphaerales archaeon | reverse complement strand
GGAATCAAAATCATCTCAGATTATGAGTCTTACAGTACCGCATTTCTTCTTTACGCCACGCAATAAAGGGATTGACTTGTTGTTTGACTTTAGATTTGCTGAAAAGAGGCGAGAGAGTTTTGATATTAGGAAGGATGAATTCCTTCCAGGCTTCCAAAGCATTCGTGACATTCGTTTCTTGCTCTAAACTTCACGCCTAACGCATCTTAGAAATGAAAGCGCCGGGAGTGGGATTTGAACCCACATGCCGCATAGCGGCGCCGCGTATCTTGTTTCGTGAATAGCCCTTGTTTATCTTCTTACCTTCTGAATTGGTAGAGAAAGCAAGACGATCTCGAGCGCGGTGAGCGACCAGATTGCTCAACCCCGGCCGAATTAATCGACCCTAGGAACGAGATTAAAAGCATGCGCTTATGCAAAAAGGTAGGTCATTGTTATTGGCTAGATCTGAAATTATGCGGAACAATGTCGAACACTGCATGAGTGAGACGCATATTTGAAACTTCAGGACAGAGGTATTCGATGCCATACCCGGGAGTCGCGAACAATCCAAAAGTGCATGTTTTTGAGGTTGTTTTAGAGCAGGGGAAAATGTGATGTGGTTACTCTGTAGAGGACAGATGCAGGATGTGCTTTGCTATCAAAGAAAAAACCGATTTTTTCAAGAACGTAATGTGCCAAATCTTCAATCCAAGGCTAGAGATCAATTCAAATCTCTTAGCGACAAAGCGTTTATACTATAGCTGACTATGCAGCTGGCTCTAGAAAGACGGTCTGAGAGCTTTTCTTAACTGGTGATATTGCGATAAGCTCAGAATCTACTCCGAGTGATGATAGCAAAACAAATGATGCTGGGGGGCAAACCAGCACCAACGAATCTTCCGATTACAAGAAGAATTACACTTACGAGGACTGGTTGCGTGAACAAGAGCTAGAAGAAGCGAAAAAGGCACGCGAAAAAGCAGGAGCACCCAATCTTGCTGTCTCTTCCATGCCTGCCTTTGCTAGCTTGGAAGATGTGCTGCGGTATTTTCTATATGAAGAGTCAGGCGCAATACTTGATGCGGGAGCCGATAAACTTGAGGAGTCACTCATACTTCATTATGTGGAATGTATCAGAATCGGATCTTCGGCAGTTGCCCTAAATGCTAGAAGGCAAAGTGGCTTTGCTGGGGAACTGGTTGTCGCTTCAATAGTTTCCTTGCCTTTCAAGGAAGATTCTTTCGTGCGTTGCGTGTGCTCGAAGGGTCTCGAGAGTCTTTCGAATACAGTAGAAGTAACAAACGCTCTTGTCGAGCTATCAAGGGTTTGCAAAACGACTATTATCACGTTGAGGCAATACGGAGACTCTATTCTTCACAGAGTTATTTTCACGCGAATGTTCGTAGATCGTCTCGTCAAAGGGATCGGAATACACTACGGAATATTGAGACGAGAAGACGGAGACTTCGTGATATACTTGCTTTCGAAAGAGCTCCAGAGCCCTCAATCGCTGGCAATGGAGTACGCTGGTGAGGCAGTTTCTCAAAAGTTGGTGGGGCGAGCTAAAGCAAAACAGCTACAAAAGACGGATTCAAAACCGTAAAGACTTTTAACCCTCGGCAAAAATATAAAGAGCTGCTTGCGGAAGCGCGGTAATAGAATATGAGCAGTTCAAAGAAAGACAAGAACAAATCGCCAATGCCCGCGTCTAGTGCAGGGCTACTCAGATTCTTCGAAGATGAAACTCAAGGGATAAAAATCAGACCCGAAATAGTTGTCGCATTCTCGGTCGCGCTCGTGATCGTGAGTATTCTTCTGAGATTTGCTATTTCTGCATCATAACTTCGGATCCTATCTCTTCACCTAAAAACAGCTCCTAGATTTTCCATATGATACTAGCGTGCGATGGTTTAAATCCGATTTCAAAGTGTTCTCATTCATTCTTGCTAAGAGCAAGAGCGATGTTTTCACGAATTGGGACAACAGTCTGCGCAGGAGCAAGCAAAGGATTCTACTAGTAACATACACAGACGATATAGAAATCTGTTCAGACTTCCTGCGCGCAACAGAACGCTTGCGTACGCGAGCATCATAGTCCTGCTTCTGGCTCTCGTTTCAAGGGAAGGCTTGGGTTACTCACCTGCTCAGGTAGGGCTTTTCGTTATCGTGACAGAATTCGTTCTATTGTTAAGCGTGGAAATTGACACTTGGCTTCTAAAAAGACATAACAAGGTCGCGTCCTACAGACGCTTAGCTTCGCTTACGATCATAAGTGATTCCATTTGGCTTATTCTAGCAGCCATCGGGTTTGCAGTCGCACTCCTGACTCATGATACAACGAGACTCATTTCTCTTGTGATATTGGGGGGTTTTTTTGCTGCCTGTTTCAGGGCGCTGATACTGGGCAGCCTGTTCTACGAGAAACCTTGGCGAGGAATCCCCCTTGCTTTTGTTCAACCGTTCCTACTTTTCCTACCGGTAGGCTTTGAATTCCGAATTCTTACTGTGGATTTTTTTACACACAGTCTAGACCCTATAATCTCGATTCTAGGAGGAATCGTGGCTCTCACTGGAATAGAAGTCTACATGTCTTCCATTAACAAGATCAGAATTAGAATTTACAGACCGCTCGAACTGCTTCAGGCCTTTCTCAACGCTTGGGCGGCGGAGGACTCCACGAATCTCGAGCGATTCCTGGATGCGACCTCAAGAGAGGTATTGATTGAGTCGCGGATGTTGCAGCTTTCATCCTCGCAAAACAAGAACGCCGTCATAGTTGTTCCTGGAGTTCATCCGGGTCCATTTTACCCAATTGGATCTAGCAATATTCCGGCAGACATCTACGCTCGCCTAAAATCCAGCCAATCCATTCCTATGATTGTGCACTCAATGTCTGATCATGGATTGAATCTGCCATCGAAAAGTCAGGTTGAACGCTACGTGTCGAACCTGAAAAACCAAAGTGAGACCCTGGATAGTGGCGTCAAAATGACCACTCCTGTGGTCACACAAGTTGGAAGAGCCACTGTCACCGGAATGGTTTTTGGAAGAACTCTCTTTGTTGCAATCACGCAAGCGCCTTACGGTATGGAGGACTTTCCAGTCGAGGTCAGAAAAGAGATCGAGGACTATTCTGAGAAAAAGAATTTCAAGAACGTTCTCGTGGTCGATACGCACAATTCCGAGGGAGAAAAACCAAGCGAAAAGGAATGTTCAGATGCTTTGGAAGCAGCAAGAATTGCGATTGATCAGCTCTCAAGCGCCCAACAGTTCGATTTTCAAGTGGGGATTGCTCATTCTTCCGAATTAGGTGAAAGTCTGGGAGCTGATGTCGGGCCAGCAGGTATTGGGCTGATCCTCTTCGAGGTTAATGGACAGAGGTTCTCCCTCGTAATAGTGGATTCAAACAACTCAGTGATCGGCTACAGAGAGAAGTTGTTTTCCGAGTTTGAGAAAAGGACACAAGCAAGGATTCTCGAGCTTTGCACATCAGACACGCATGTTACAGCCGCAAAGACTTCGGACGCCAAAGGTTATCTCGCACTCGGCGATGCAACTAGCTACGATAAGCTCGGTGAAGAGATCGCGGGCTTATACTGGAAGGCCGTGAATGGAATTGGAAATGGGTCCTTTTCAAGTTCGATAGCACGAGGGCGCGTAAAAACGATTGGAAGTGACGTCCTCGATGATTTCTCTGGTCTTTTGGATTCCGCTAGCTCAGAAGCGAAGGAGGGAGCAAGAATCTTGGGCGCTATAGTGCTCGCGATCACGATTGCAGTGGCTTTGATCTAAAACTCAATTAGAGTTTTTTGATCAGAGGCAACCAATCTTGACTTGCCCTTTTCAGGCATCTCTTTTGCCGGTCTTCGACCTTCTATGAAATCGCGAACAGAAGATAATGTCTCTTGCTGTTCCTTTGTTGCAAGATTCAATTTTTCCAAGAACTCCAACCCGTTTTCAATTGCATAACCATGGAAATGGTTGTTAAAATAGCCGTAGATTTTTTGTGTTCCTTTCATTTCATTCTTTACTCTTTCAACCCAAGGTTCGAGTTCTTCTTGATTGTATCTGTAATTATACCAAGGTCTCTCACCTCTGCCATGCCATCGTATGAATGCGAAATCCGCAGTGCCTGTCAGATCAACCGGCAACAGAGGCTCGTCGACCACAGTTTTTGCGATGTTATATTTTCTGAGCAGCTCATTAACTTCCTCTGAATCCTTGAGCCAAGATTTGTTCCGAAATTCTATAGCAAACTTGTAGTAATTCTTTTTCCTTGGCAAGGCATCGAGAAATTCTTGGAGTTTATCTAATTTATTTCTTCCAAAGCTTGGGGGCAGCTGCACTAACAGCGGTCCAAGTTTTCCCGCCTCACGCAGAGGCTCCATCAGGTCGAGGAATTCGACCAGGTCGACTTCGGATCCTGCTCGAAGGTCAAGCTGCTTCTTGTGAGTTATTACTTGTGGAATCTTCACTGAGAATTCAAAATCTTTAGGGCTGTTGCGAAGCCAGCCCACGACCAGTCCCTTGGAAGGGTTCGCGTAGAACGTAGAATCAATTTCTGCAGTCTTGAAAATGTTCGAATAAAAGGTCAGTTTCGGTGTATTCGAATTAGGATAGAATATGCCTTCCCACTCGTTGTAAGACCAACCTGAGGTGCCAATTCTTAGGGAATTCTGATCCAAGATACTCTTTCCTTATCCAGATCCTGGCGGATTCCTATTTGAGATGACCGGCGCTTAACAATTTCTTCAAGGAGAAAGCTGTATTTGGCGGAACCACCTAGATATGATAGTACATTTCAGAATACTTGACTTACGTGGCGGCTGTGTAAAATTTGCAACAAGAGGCCTCGCTTAACAAAAGTCGTTCAATCAAACAACGATTATCGATCGCTCTGGGTCTTTCAGTAGGTGTATTCGTCGTCGAACTCTTAGGAGGCCTGTTTTTCCGCAGTTCTGCGCTCATCGCCGACGCGCTACACATTTTCACTGACATATTTGCAATTGGTTTTTCCCTCGTCGCGATAGTAGTCTCAGCGAGACCTCCGACTTCAAGTCTAACATACGGCTATCACAGGCTGGAAGTGTTTGCTAGCCTTGCCAATGGAATTTCACTTTTCGTAATCACGGGTTTGATTGCGTACAATGCCTATCTGAAGATAATCTCTCCGAGTAGCCTGAATGTAGCTGGAACGATAGCTGTTGCTGCCCTAGCG
>JASHNZ010000089.1 GCA_030041355.1 Nitrososphaerales archaeon | reverse complement strand
GATCTAGTCAAATCCAAGGCCCAGTACGTCTGCAAAGAAGAAATGGGAGATGGCGCAGTAGAGGCCATCCAGTATTTCATGAAAGAAAAACAGAGAGGTAAGTAGCGCAATTTGAGTTTCAGGGAATTTGTTGGTGAGTCCGAAAAGATCGTGCATTCCTCTGTGGTGTCTCTGGGCTACCAAGCGCCGGAAAACATAGAGTGGGCCGAGCCGCCGGAAAAGGAGTACGGCGATCTATCTTTTCGCATAGGATTTCAGCTGGCAAAACAAGCGAGAAAAAGACCGGCCGATGTAGCCTTTGAAATTGCTCAGAGGGCTCAGGAAATTACAGTAGGGAGAAAATATGTCTCCGCTGTTGAAGCGCATGCTTCCGGCTTTTTGAACTTTAGATTGAATCATGTGAATTTCTCTTCCGATGTCTTGGACAATGCTGTCAAAGAAAAATACGGTAGGATAGAAGTCGGAGAGGGGAAAAGGGTTCTAGTCGAGCACACGTCCGTCAATCCAAGCGGCGCCCTCCACATAGGCCACATGCGAAACGTTGCAATCGGCGATTCGCTTTCTAGGATCTTTTCTTATGCGTCATATGAGACACAGGTTTTGAATTACATCGATGATTCAGGGCTGCAGGTTGCGGATATCATCGTTGGCATGAGATACCTCGGCTTCGCAGAAGAAGCACCCGCGGGAGTAAAATACGATCACTATGCCCGAGCTCCGGTCTATGTCGAAGTTACGAAAAGATACGATCAAGACCGTTCACTCGCTGAGAAAAGAAACCTTGTTCTGAAGCAGATTGAAGATCGCGATCCGGCGATTATAGATTTCGTTTTCAGGGTCACGGATCGCATACTGAAGGAGCAGCTAAAGACTTGCTGGAGGTTCGGCGCATGCTACGACCTCTTGGTGTACGAGTCAGATATCATCGGAACGAAGCTTTGGGAAGATCTTTTCACGGAACTGAAGAAGAGAGGCATTGCAAGACTCGAAACGGAAGGAAAACTCGCTGGCTGCTGGATTGTCACCGTCAAGGGCGAAAGTGAAGGCGAGGACAAGGTTCTCGTAAGAAGTAACGGCGTTGCTACATATGTTGCAAAGGATACTCCCTTTGCTGCCCTAAAGATGGGCCTCGTAGAGGACAAGTTCTTTTACGACAAATACTTGGTTCAACCAAATGGAAAGGAGCTCTGGAGAACGAAAACTTTCCAGGGCGAGACAAAAAGCTCGCCGGTTCTATGGAACCCCGAAAAAGCTCTCACTCCAATCGACGACAGGCAGGCTCGTCTTCAACGTATTATCCAGTACATTCTTTCGCAACTTGCGAACCAGAACTTGAAAGATAGGTACGTGCATGTGGGCTATGCAATTGTCTCTTTGAGCCCGAAGACAGCCGAGACGCTAGGTCTGCGTGAAGAAGAAAGTGGTGAAGAAAAGCGCGTCATAACCATGGCTGGGCGAAAGGGCATTTTCATCTATGGAGACGATGCTTTGGATGCCCTAAAGAGGAGAGCGATGGAGGAAACGCTCAAGAGGAATCCGGATAACAAAGATCAGGGTTGGTTGAATGATGTGGCAGAGAAAATTGCAATTTCTGCGCTTAGGTTTAGTCTACTCAAGCAGGACCTTGAGAAAATCATCGTGTTTGACCTCGAGGAGTCATTAAGACTGGTGGGCGAAACAGGGCCGTACTTGCTCTACACGTACGCTAGGGCGTCGAGCATCCTAACGAAATCTGTTAACGAAGCCAAGGAATCCTCTGCATTAATTAGGTCTGGAGTCTTATTGAATTGTGAAAGTGAAATTGACTTAATCAAAGTAATTTCCAAATTAGGCATTGCTGTGGAAAAATCAGTCAAGATGCTCGCTCCAAAGTGGATCGCGCATTATTCCTACGAACTCTGTGAGTCCTTCAACAAGTTCTATGAGACCAACAGGGTACTTCAAGAGCCTAATTCGGAATTACGGGGAGCTCGGTTGAAGCTTGTCTTGGCAACACAAAACGTCCTAAAAGAGTCCTTGAGTCTTTTGGGTATCGAAGTCCTTGAAAAGATCTGATGGCATGAATTACCTTTCGAGGAGCGGCATCGCTTTTTCGACGGCTTTTCCTGGCGCGATCTTTGAGCTCTTTGCGAGAGCCAGTTCAAGCGAACCGAGAAGGGCAATGATGTCTGTTGCAGATGTGTTTCCAAAATGACCGACTCGGAGCATGGTATCTTTCCAATCTCCAAAGCCTCTTGCGATATGAATTCCGAACTGCGATCTCAACGTCTCCTGAATCTCGCCCGCATTTGTGCCCTGCGGAACGTAAAAAGTTGTAACCGTCGAGGCCGTACTGTTTTCCTTAGGTAGAACTTTGAGGCCAAGCGCTTCAATTCCAGCTCTAAAGGCTTGCCCGATCCTTTCGTGCCTCGTCCATCGGTTTTCGATTCCTTCTTCCTTTATTTCAAGAAGTGCTTCATGCAATCCTAGCATGACTTGCACTGCAGGAGTCGTAAGATAGATCTTGGGATCATCCATGACAGGTTTCCATCGAAGAAGATTCATGTAGTAAGATGCGATCGGCGTCTTTCTCTTTTCCATGACGTCGAGGGCATGCGTTGACAGTGCGAGTAAAGTGGCGCCCGGAGGAGCAGCGATCGCTTTTTGCGAACCGGTCAGTACGATGTCTGTCCCCAGCTCGTCAAAAACCAATCTTGCACCACCAACTCCGCATACAGAATCACATACAGAAATCACTCCGTTATCCTTGGCGATTCTCGTGAGAGCAGAGACATCATTCATGACGGAAGTAGAGGTGTCGACATGAGTAAAGAGCAGAACTTTGAACTTTCCCTGTTTTAGCTTCTTTTCGACTATTTCCTGATTCACGCGTTCTCCCAGTGGAGTGACTATCGCATCCACTTTCGCTCCGTGAATTTCCGCAAGAGTCGAAAAGCGGTGTCCAAAGTACCCGGTCTCGATCGAGAGAACGTTATCCCCGGGTTCAAGAAGCGAGACCGCGCTTGCCTCCATGCCTATCGTGCCTGAACCTGTGATGATGAATTGGTAACCTGATCTGTCTCCAAACAAATACCGTGAAAGCTCAAGACTTTCCTTGAACATCTCATAGAACTCGGGAGCCACGTGGCTCTGCTGAGGCCTTGCCATAGCAGACCTCACCCTTGACGAAAGGGTTGTGGGCCCCGGAATCATCAGGAGTTCGTCAGGATCTATCATTTCGAAACTACACGATATTGAAATGCAAGTACGGATGAATTAAAGCTATTCAGATGCGACTAAAGAAACTGTAAATGAGTTTCAGCAGGGATAATAACCCCGCTCATTAATAAGGGAAGACTGGACCACGAGTTCTATCCAGGCTAATTCCTAGGTCATCACGCTCCTCGCTTCTGGAATTAGAATCGACTCGCGCAAATCATCCCTTATGGATAAGGGATAGAGTGCATCTTCATAATACATTCATTCATAAAATGTTCACTCATCATTCGCGAGGCATCTGTGAATCACTTGAACCTCAAAATAACGTATTTCTTATCTGGATTGGTGGGATTCCTACTATTTCTTTTGGGCTCATCAATTCGCTGGGTGAGCGGACAGGCCGCAACGAACAGTACTGACATTGCTAATGGCGTTACTACTGGCCTTGTTAACGGTGGCTCAGTCTGGCTTGAGTCAACCATGGTAGTCGCGCTGGTTTTCATAACTGCGATGGCTTTTTCGCTCCAGATTGCCAGGGGCTACTTCATCAGAGTTCTAAACAAGTTTACGCTTCGATTAGGCGCAGACATTTGGTGGCTTGCATACATCTTAATCAGGGACGCTCTGATCTTCATGTCCTTTATCATGGGTCTTTTGGTTTTCTTTCCTGGAACCTTTCTTGATTATCCAATGGCTGTCCCGTTCATGCCGTTATCCGTGGTGTTCTTCGGCGCGGCCCTCGTAACAAAGCTCTATGTAGATGCCGATGATAATCGCAAGGCCTTCAGGTTTGTCACAGTCCTCGTTTTCATTGGAACACTGCTTTGGATAAGCGGAACAATATTTGTGACAGAGTCAGTACTACAGCTTTCCACCTTACCAGCCGGAGTAAGTGCAACGAGCGGAATCTGGTACACCATGTACCAGACATTCTCATCTCAAACCAATCTTGCTCTGACAATGACCTCGTTTGAGGTCTGCTTCGCATTGCTCGGAATAATCGGTGTGTTTGGCTTTGCCCATCCGCTACTTCATTCGAGACTACCTTTCAAGAAGAAACCCTCGGGCTTAACTTCGAGCTCAAGAACAGCAGTTGGAGCTCCCTCCGCAGCTCCCATTGCCCGAGTCTTGGAAAATACAAGCAACGGAGCCAAGCCCAGTATAGGAAACACTTCAAGTCTCGGTGGAGCAACAAAAAAAGCATTAGCCAAGCCGCCCTTGACGCATCAAACGATGGAAGTATCAGGCCGGACTGCATCGGGTAGAGACAGGACAAGAGAACAGTCCAGGTTAGGGCAATGACGCTCTTCAAGTTCTCCGTGGACGAGACTCAATGCATGAATTGCGGGGCCTGCATGGATCTCTGTCCACCGACGTGCATCGAATTCACCCGTCCGTACGACACGAGCTTCTACGGCGAAGTGTACCCTGTGCCTGCAGATGAGTTCCAAGAAGGGGGCCCCAAGATCTGGATGATGGAGAAACCCTTCGTGCCTATTGAGGAAAGATGCACGGGATGCCAGATCTGCGTTAGGGAGTGCCCCACAAATGCCATAACTGTAGAATCCGATTCGGAGAGACCCTCAAGCCAAAGACCAAAGCCAGTGATCCTGAACACAGAGGAAAGAATTGACGAGGAATTCTGGCACCCTCTCTCTCAATACACCAGGGACTATCTCAAGCGGCCAATCCGAAGTCCTTGGTCAGGCTCCGCTGACTGGAAGCCTACTACCAAAGTGAGAAAGGTGGGAGAGACATGGCGAACAATGGCGGAAGAGTAATCGGTTCACTAGGCGCTTGTTCCAAGTCTTCACTCCACTTTTAGGACAGAAAGGATGCTTGGCTCATCCTAGCCCAAGGTCCCACGGTCTTGATGCTGCTATATTCTCAGATAGGAATTAGGTCGTCCCATGCACGGATAGAGAGCATTGATCATAGGTTTAGTATTGGTAGCCCCGCTCAGATTCGAACTGAGGTCAGGAGCTCCAGAGGCTCCCATGCTTGGCCGCTGCACCACGGGGCTAGGCTACTTTGCGTTCCTCAATATTATCTGGTTCTTGCTAATAAAAGCACCAACCTTGCGGCAAATTGGGCGTTCTTAGACTGGAGACCTTAGCAAAACTGCAGCATCCTTTGGCGATGACACATGGTTCCCTCATACTCCAAGTTTTGAAACTGCGCTGAGATTTTTTAGCAAACATTTGAACGGTTCCCCCTAGGAGGTAAAGGACCGAAGAAAATTAGTCCTCAAACGCCTATAAGAGATGTTCTCAGGTATTAGACATGCTGGTTTTATTGAGCGAATCTCCAATTGAGCTCCGCGACGGAAGGGTCTGGGTTGAAGCTAGAGTTTCAGGCCATTCCTTATGGGGAATCTTCGACACGGGCTCTGATGGCACAGCAATTGACTCAGATTTTGCTCAGAGCATCGGGCTCAGCTCGCAGGGCTGGAAGTCAGGCACGACGGTCGCTGGTGATGTCGAAGTGGAAGGAGTGGGAACCGTGGAGTTTGATATCAGTGGTACAGTGCTCTCGACATCTGAGGCAAACGCTCTTCCGCTTTCTAAGCAACTTAAAGGACTTGAATTCATCTTAGGCTTCGATGCCCTAAAGAATTCACCCTTCGTAATCTGGCCGGAGAAACGAAGAGTTGTCTTCGGGTCATTCGAAGATACCCGAGGCTCTGCCTTCGCCCTCGATGGGGACATCAGGCCTACGGCTACACTGGAAATCCTTGGTGCTTGGTCCCACGCGTTCCTGGATACAGGTTCGGCCCAAGGGATCTCTTTACCGAGGCGATGGGTCAACGATCACGCTGAACGCCTAGGGATCAGCACGAGGGCCGGAGAATCGAAAAAGATTCTGGACAGCAAGTATGAGTCGCTCAAATTCACCCTTGAGGAAATGACGCTCGGGAATTCCACGTTAACTAACGTCCCTGCAGAGGCAGTCGAGTCGGAGAAAGGTTCGTTTGCAGAACAATCGTCGTTTTGGGGGAATGTAGGCAATGTGGTTCTTCAAAGATTTGAATCGATCGCGATAGACGGACGAAAACGCAGCTTAGCTTTCAGTCAACAATCTGCACTTAAACAATGACGCAAGCTGGCAGAGCTAGACCAGAAATCGAAGGAGTCTAACCGAATCGCAAACTATGATTGCTTAAATTTGGTTTCTACGTGGGGATTTGGTTCAATCCTCGTTTCGTCCTAACCCTGTCCTCTACCATAGAGAATAATACGCGATCTACGGCAAATCCGATTATGAAGATAATCACCATGGCGGCAATGATTTGATTCATTTCTGCGAAATCTGCGCCAAGTTCCAGCAGCGCACCTAGCCCGATTGTAGCCATCAGGATCTCTGCTCCAATTAGCGCATGCCAAGCAAAGGACCAAGTCTGCCTAATTCCGGTGATCAGAGAAGGGAAAGAAGCTGGAAGCATTACGTTCTTGAAAAGGGACACTCCGCCTTCGCCCATGTTTCTTGCTGCCTTTACGTAGATCGGCGGAATGTTTCGAAGACTACTGTAAGTTGATACCATCATGGAGAACACCGAGCTGATCACGACAACGAAGACTATGCCGTAGTTGTTAAGACCGACTATTAGTATCGCGAAGGGCACCCATGCGATACTCGGATAAGATTGGAGACCCACGCAGAAGGAGTTCATGGTTCGTCCGAAGCGTCTGAAATGAACCATCACCATGCCGACACCTGTACCGAGGCCGACAGAAATAGTAAAGCCGGCTGCAAGGCGCTCCATAGTAATTAACGTCGAAGCACCAAGATTGAACTTCGGATTGGGCGATTTCGCCAGAAAGATCAACCTCTCCAGAACCATCAAAGGAGAGGGGAACAAGAAAGAAGGATAGAGATGCAACCAGAAAACTGCCTGCCACCCGGCAAAGAAAATAACGGCCCCTATGATAATATCCAGGAGACTCGTAAAATCGAGCTTCTTTGTTTTGAATGAAGAGCTAGGCGCTGATTCCTGTTCCGTTTGGCTCTGCAAATTTAACTTCCTCCTTTAGCTGTCTTTGGATTTCGTTAATCAATCCGTGAAGTTGAGGATCCTCGGCCGACCTGGGTCTCGGCAGATCTATCGCGTACTCTCGCTTGATCTTAGAGGGCCTGTGTGAGAGGAGAATTACGCGATCTCCGAGACTCACTGCCTCTCTTACGTCGTGGGTGACAAAGAGAATGGTTTTTTTCGTCTTTTCGTGGATTTCCTGAATCTGCCCCTGCAAGATTTCCCTTGTCCTGTAATCAAGTGCTCCGAAGGGTTCGTCCATAAGAAGGATTCTCGGGTTCATTGCGAGACCCCGAGCGATTGCAACACGTTGTTTCATTCCTCCTGAAAGCTGATGCATGTATGAATGTGCGAATTGCTCTAGTTGGACGAGCTCGATATATTTCATGGCCGTCTTTTTCCTTTCTTCTTTGGGCATTCCCTTGTTCCTCAATCCAAAGGCTACGTTCTCGAGAACCGTGAGCCACGGAAAGAGCGAATCTTCTTGGAAGATCATTACGATGTCAGGACCAAGCGTCGAGACGCGGTGGCCGCTTACCACCACATCTCCGCCTTGGTAGCTCTCCATTCCAGCTATGATGTTGAGAAGCGTGCTCTTGCCGCAACCCGAGGGGCCGATGATTGTTACAAACTCGCCTTCGTCGACATCGAAGCTAATGTCGTCAAGCACGAGCAGGTCATCCTTTTGGTTACCGTTGTGGCGAACATGGGTCTTCCGTAGGTCCCTAAGTTCGAGTATGCGATTGGTTATCAGCCTTGTTCCTGGAAATATTGGGATGGTATTCGATCTTTCCTCGGTTAGCTCTTCTCCCATTTTGAGCGTTTCAACCTTCTCAATTGCTTACCGTCGGAAGGCCGAGCTCAGTGAGTGCATTGTTGAGATAGGTCAGGTCAAATAGTCCTGTGAGATTCGGTTCCGTATTTCCAAGGAATCCGAGAACATACGCGTTCTGAGCCTGTTGGTCCACGGAAGAAATTAGAGGGTCATAGGTAAAGTTCAGCGTCGACATTGCTTGATTCAGAACGGTTGTATTCAGTACAAGGCCGCTCAATTGATAGATGCTTGCGTTGATATCGAGAGCCGCTTGCGAATAGTGCTGGTTTATCCACAGAGTCTCCTCGACGTTGGCCAATACTATTTTTTGCACTACATCAGCATGAGCGCTCAAATAGGACGTTGCTACGACCAATTCGGTCGTTGAGAAGTTTCCTCCAGGCCATAGGCTTTGCTCGTTAAGGAAGATGTGAGCTTGCGCCTCTGAGAGTGCAAGGGAGGCATAGGGTTGTGGCAACCAGGCTCCGTCTATTTTGTTTTCGACTAACAAAGTGAGAAGGTTGGAGTCGGAGGTATCGTCGATCGTGGTGTCGTTAACATGGTGTATTGAGATATAGGTTCTGAGGGCAACATCTTGGGTGTTTCCAAGTGCGGGGGCTCCGAAGGTTCCTCCGTTCAAGGTACTTATGCCTCCTGGGGCGGTCGCATTTGTTATTCCAGAGGCATTGGTGACGACAAAGAGGGCACCGCCGCTCGCCACACCGGAAACGATAGCAACTGCCTGATTGTCGTTAACGTAGGCGCTCACAGCGGGGTCAGGGCCAACGAAGGCAAACTGAATTTGACCCGCCAAGAGCGCGGTCATCTCAGTGGGTCCAGATGTGAACAACTCCGTCTTAATCGTGCATGAAGATCCGAGAACGCTCTGGAAGGAGATTCCACTCGAGCTATTCGATAGTCCGATCAAAGCTTGGCCATGGTTGATATTTGGAAAATATCCAATGGTTACTGATCCACCGGCACAACTGAGAGGCGCGGGGGTAGAGCTTGATGTACTAGTTGTAGACGTAGTCGAAGAGCTAGAAGTGGTGGAGGAGGAGCTAGAAGTGGTGGAGGAGCTCGAAGTAACGTGAGTGGTAGTTGTCGAAGTGCTTGTAGTGAGGGCGACATACGCTCCGCCCAAGATGACAGCGACGACTACAACGACTATTCCGATTGTAATAATTCTGTTCATTTGAGATCAAACGCACTAGCCTCCTGAAGCAGTCCACTTAAGCGCTAGGATACGCACAATGGTAGCGATATATAGCTCTTTCTTGCGCCTATCCTCGAGATGCGCTAGTCTTTTTGTGCAGTCTAACGAACACACGTATATCGCATGCCGATACATTGAGCTGATCAAGAAATGAGCGTGCGAAGAGCATTTCCGGCAAATAGAATTACAATGGTCCTTGATCGACTGTCCGGGCTTGTCAAAGAAGAGTTTGAGTATGTGGCAGAATATGTCAACATTCTCGAAATCGGCTGGGGTCTCCCTGAAGTCTGGAAGGAAGATGCGCTCGCCTCGAGGATCAAGTATTATCAAAAGCTTGGCATCAAGGTTTCAATGTCGGGCACTCTGATTGAACATGCGATTTATCTTGGCTCAATAGAGGCGATGTTAAGAAAAGCTCGCAAGCTTGGCCTAGACATAATCGAGATCTCAGATGGGATTATTGATTTGAGCTCAGAAGCGAGGACAAAGCTCGCAAAAACCGTGAAACAACACGATTTTGATTATCTGATCGCAGTAGGGAAGAAAGATCCATCGGCTCAGCTAAGCTTAGAGGAAACTATATCACAAATTACGAACGCTCTAACACTGGAACCTTTAAGGGTCGTCCTTGAAGGGCGCGAAAGGGGTCGAAGCGTAGGGATCTATGACGATGAGGGTAATATTCGTTGGAACATACTCAGATCAATTACGAGCCGCCTGGATCCTAACGACATCATATTCGAAGCCCCAAGCGAGATTCAGCAGGCAGCTCTAATTCAGGAACTTGGCCCGAATGTAAATCTCGGAAATGTATCCTTGGCCTCCATTGCTGCGCTAGAATCAGAGAGACAGGGCTTGAGATTTGACACTTTCGGCATAGACAGGCCTCACAGGCACCTCAGCGGAGGGCCCTCGGTCAAGTTTGTGTTGTTTGTCATCAAGGAAAACCAGCCAATAGACCAGAGGCAGATTGTGTCGATGACTCACCTACCCCGACGCACTGTTCAAAAGGCCGTGGAGTACTTGGTGAAGAATAAACTCGTGACTGAACATCCCAACTTCTCTGATCGACGAAGCAAAATCTACAGGACTCAGAGCGCTGCTCCGCTTTGGGAGAAGGCTTAGTGCCCTAAAGATAGGCTCTCCATGTACAAATCAGGAAAGATGTCGAACGAGTAGCTCCCTGAAACCGAAAGTTACAGCGTAGAGCTGTACTGAGCTGCTTTATTCTCCGATTTTTTCTTCAAAGCGGCGTGAGCCGAGGCAAGTCTAGCGATTGGCACTCTAAACGGGGAGCAAGAGGTGTAGTCGACTCTCACGTCGTTCACGAAGAACTCTATGCTTTCAGGGTCTCCGCCGGTTTCCCCGCAAACCCCAACTTCTAGTCCGGGATTCGTTCTTCTCCCTTCCTCAACCGCAATTTTCATGAGCCTGCCCACACCCTCCCGATCATTAGTTTCAAAGGGATTATAGGGCAGAACTTTTTCCTCGACGTATCTGATCAAGAATTTCCCTTCAGCATCGTCGCGCGATATTCCGAAAGTCATTTGAGTCAGGTCGTTTGTGCCGAAGGAGAAAAAGTCAGCGCACTCTGCTATTTCGCCCGCAGTAAGCGCGGCCCTCGGAGTTTCCACCATAGTACCTATAGGCGAGTTTGGAAGAATCTTTTCTAGAATTGAACGTAAACGACACATTTCGTTACGATGAACTGTGAGGGGAAGCATAATTTTCTCTCGTACGACGACGCCTTCGCTTTCTGCTTTTGACTTTGCCTCGGCAATTGCTTGAGCTTGCATTTCGTAAATTTCGGGCCAGGTTATGGCCAGCCTTACACCTCTGTGTCCAAGCATCGGGTTATCTTCTCTCAAGCTCGGGAGTTTTTTTCTGATAGGTTCAACCAACTCGGGACTTGCTGCGGCGTGTAGAAATTCATGTTGCGGCAAATCAAGCAGCCGGATAACGACAGGTCTTCCGTTTGCCGCAACAAAAATCTCATGGAAATCCTTCCACTGAAACTCTTTCAGGATCTGCAGCCATTTTTTTCTCTCCTCGGTTGATTCCGAAAGGATCAAGCGCTGCACAAACGGCAGCCGGTCTTCCAAGTTAAACATGCGTTCTGTCCTAACTAGACCTACACCCTCCGCTCCGAACTTGAGAGCATTTTTCACCATCGTTGGCGTATCTCCGTTTGCCCATACTCCGTTTTTCTTGATCGCGTCGGCCCAGGAGAGGAATGTGTCCAAATCACGCGACAATTCTGCATCAACAAGTGGAGCTCTGCCAAGAATAACGTCGCCTGTGCCTCCATCAATTGTGATGATGTCACCTTCCTTGATTATGGTGTCTCCGACTTTCGCCTGTTCATCCATTATCAGGAGCTGCTCCGCTCCAACAACCGCAGGCTTCCCCATACCCCTAGCAACGACTGCCGCGTGGCACGTTTTGCCTCCCCTCTGTGTCAGGACTCCTTCGCTAGCGATCATACCATGAATATCTTCGGGGGCCGTCTCACGCCTAATCAGAATGACCTTTTCTCCCTTCTTTCCCTGCTCTGCTGCTCGATTGGTGTCAAACACTGCCTTTCCGACAGCAGCACCGGGACTGGCAGCTATTCCCCTCGCAACAGGGGTAACTTTCGCAGAAGGGTCGATGTGCTTGTGAAGAAGCTGATCCAGCTGGGCAGGCTCTACTCGAAGAATAGCTTCCTCTTTCGAAATGAGTCGATCGTTGACCATGTCCATTGCGATTTTCACAGCCGCTTGCGCAGTGCGCTTGCCAGTTCTGGTCTGCAGCATCCAGAGTTTGCCATTTTCTACGGTGAATTCAAAATCCTGCATGTCCCTGTAGTGTCTTTCAAGATTCTCGGCAATTTTCTCAAGCTGGTCGTACAAGTTGGGAAACTTTTCATGAATCTCTTCAATCTGAAGCGGCGTTCGGGCGCCTGAGACCACATCTTCGCCTTGGGCATTAACTAGAAATTCGGAATAAAGTTCTGCTTCGCCCGTGCTGGGATTTCGAGTAAAGCCAACCCCGGATCCAGAGTCATTGCCAAAGTTTCCAAAAACCATTGAAACAATGTTAACAGCAGTACCCATGCTGTCATCGATTTTGTAATAACGACGGTAATCTATCGCGCGTTTTCGATTCCAAGATAGCAAGACTGCTTCTATCGCTGATTTGAGCTGCTGCTCTGGGTCCGAGGGAAAATCTTTTCCAGTTTTTTCCTTATAGAGAGCCTTGAATTCGGATACGAGGCGTTTCAAGTCATTTGTCGTAAGTTCAACGTCTTGTTTGATTCCTCGCGCAGTCTTTCTTTCCTCGATTAGCTCTTCAAAGTCTCTGCCATCGATCTGAGCAACAATCTTTCCGTACATCTGGATGAATCTGCGGTAAGCGTCTTGGGCGAAGCGTTCGTTGCCGGTCGATGCGATCAAGGATTGAAGGACATTATCATTGAGGCCGAGGTTGAGAATCGTGTCCATCATCCCAGGCATCGAAAGCGGAGCTCCACTTCTCACCGAGACCAAGAGAGAGTTCCCGAATTTTTTGCCTGTTCTTTCTTCGATCATGGCCATCTTTTCCATAACCTTTGGCATAAGATCGTCTGGAAAATGTTGGCCAGTGCGATAGTATTCGTTGCAAACACGAGTTGTAATGGTTAACCCCGGGGGCACCGGTAACCCGGCATGCGTCATCTCAACGAGACCGTGACCTTTGCCTCCGAGGAGGTCCTTTCCCATGCCGTAGCTTTCATCGAATAACAAAACATTGTCCGAGATTGAGATTTGTGGCCCCGCTTGAGTTTCGAGTTCCTCTTTTTTATTTCCGAAAGTAGGGTTTTGCATTTTCGCTACTAAGACTACTCTGGTCTAGAAATAGTTAGCGAGTTATTAGATGCCAATTGCTTATTCCGATCTGGAGAAGCACAGGATTTGCAAATCAAGACTGTACACTCAGTTGATAATATTCTCTAACAATAGCAAAAAGACCCTCGAGCCAGTTTCCCGTGCGGGAAACACCCATTTGATTGCCATGTCAGTCAGGGTGAATGCCAAAACGAGAATATGATAACAGAATTGCCCGAGGCTTTAGCTTTAGGCGTCACTTTCCTATTTAGTGATTCTTGCCGAATTCCAAAAGATAGTTCGTCGTACCTCTCTCATTTGCCAAACGTGAAGTGCCGTGAGAATTTCTAGGTTGGAAAAGTGGTTTGCGGGCGCGATCAGGGTTGAACTATCGCGAAGCAGTGTCGTCTCCTTAGAGAGAGCCCGACCTGCCTCCTTTTCGAAGCTCAATTGAGATGTAGGCGGGGCAAGTCTAAAGCTCATGAATGAAATACTGTCAAGGACCCTATGACGATCCGACCAGCAAGTCTATGCCGAAGGCTAGGCAGTAAATGTCTCAACAAATTTCGATATAGATTGTTCAATTTTAAATAATCAGAACTTTACTCTTGAACTTATGAAACCCGCGGGTGTTATCGTTGGTATCGTAGTCGTTGTCCTGTGGTTTCTGGGAGCGACTCTTATCGCAGCCCCTGGTAGTGTCATCAATATGATAGTCCCTCCAAGTCTGGGTCTTGCTACCAATGAGATTCAGTTCATTGCGATTAGCACTTTTATTGTCGCTGCGATCCTAATTGCGTTGTACACTTCTTTATCTAAAGACGAGGCTAGCTCGCCAAGCGCATCAAAGATCTCGTAGAGCCTCTTAGCTTTCTAAGATTGCAATTTCTTCTCCATTCTTTAGGGCCCTGATTATTTTCGTTCCGTTTTCGGATTTTTTGGGCATTCTGATTGTTCCCTTTCTTGATACAGTTGCATGAAAAAGGAGTTCCTTGCCAGAGTATACACCGACTGTCCTTCCGAAGTCGTTGGGTTCAAATATGAATTCCAAAGAATCCCCTTTCTGTCGATACTTGTAGGGTAAGCCCCGAGCTCCCAACTCCTTGAGGGTTGAGTTCGATCCACCTGTTCGAGGTTCGACATCAATGTGCAAGGATAGCATTTGCTCTAATTCCTTTATTCGAGACCCTCCCCTGCCGATCATCTTGGGAATATTGGACTCGTCAATTTTCACTTCTACGCGTTGAGGAGAAAGGATTTTGACTTCGGCGTCGGCATCAAACTTTCTCACCGCTTCAAGAACGCGTTCTTTAGCTAGCTTTTCAACTCCTGTCGGTTCTTTGAGTTGTTGAGTCCTCTCCGCATCCTCGCCGATCGGAATTATCACATTCTCCTCGCCGAAAGTGTAAATCTCATAGGCGAGCTTGCCAGTCTCAAAATCAGTTACTTCGACTACGGGCCTGGCAAGATCAGGCTCATTCATCCCAGATGGCACTTTGACGACCAGGTTCAGTTCGAGCACTCTTTCGATTCTGCCAGCTCGCACAAAGATTACGGTGTCGACTATGTGGGGAACCATGCCTAGCTCGATCCGGCCCATTATTCGTTGCACGGCGTTGATAGGATCGCTTGCATGTACAACGCCTACCATTCCGACACCCGCAAGTCGCATGTCTGCAAAGATCTCAAAGTCCCTATTTTTACGAACCTCGTCAAATACAGTATAGTCGGGGCGAACGAGCAACAGAATCTCTGCCGTTTTTTCGAAATCCCCCTCCAGAGGACCGTACTGCGTAATTCCTTTGGAGACCTGGAGATCTTTAGGAGATTCGAAGGTTTTGACCACTTTCATCTGTTCAAGATAAAAGTCCGCTAGAGAACTTGCTAGAGTGGACTTACCCGACCCTGGAGGCCCGGCTATCAAGATTCCTTCAGCCTTTGTAGCCAGGCGTTTTTCCAATTTTTCTGACAGTTCATAGTCGTTGAGGCTCAATCGAACGAGCGGTCGAACGATCGTAACTTCAAGCGCATCCGAAAAAGGGGGGCGCGCGATCGCGATTCTGTACTGCCCTAGCTGTATGACAGTTGCGCCACTACGACTAATTTCGATAGAACCCGCCGATGAAACTCTGGAAGCTTCCGAGATCTCTTTTGTCATGCTTTCAAGATCTTCGCGGGTGACTTCCGTATCGCCAATCTGAGTATACACGAAATTCCCAGGCATTCCTTTTTTTGCAAAGGGTTTCATGCCCTCCTTTAGATGCACGCTTAAAGTGTGCTCGTCAAGGTATCTTTCAAAGGCAAGTCCTTTAGTTTTGATCTCCGCTGCAAAGTGTTTTACTTTGACTCCTTGTGCCTCTCCAACCAGGGCCTGAACATAATCAGCAGTGAGGAGGGTCGCATCATTTGCCCTTGCTGCATCGCGAATTAGGGCGTCGATTCTTCCGCTTCTGGCGAGACGGATATCCTCCATAGAAGGACGCTGGCCGCTGAAACTGATCTTGATCTTTCTTTCTTCACAGAGACTTCGAAGTCTAGTAAGCTCACGGAGACCCGTGAAGCCCTCCTCTCTGTGCCTTGACGCTTGAGCTTGAAGCTCATCTAAGGCAGCTATCGGGACAATTATTTCAGAGCCTTCAACTATCTCGCCAGACGTGACAAGGTCGGAGGCCTTTCCATCAATAATTATACTCGTATCCAGGACTAATTTTGTGTCAATCAATGGCGGAGAAACCTCGTTTGGAGAAGTGTTAATCAAGCGCCTTGGATTGTGACAGCATGGGTATCTTCACATGTCTTTCTTGAGCAACTTTTCTAGCCAGAAAATAACCAGCATCAGCATGGCGCGCGACGCCAATGCCAGGATCATTGGTGAGACAGCGTTCTACTCTTGTACGCATTTCCTCTGTTCCATCAGCTACCACAACAAGACCGGCGTGAATGCTGTAGCCTATTCCAACGCCCCCACCGTGATGGACCGCGACCCAAGATGCGCCAGAGGCCGTATTCAGAAGCGCATTGAGGATGGGCCAATCAGCTATAGCGTCACTGCCGTCAATCATTCCTTCAGTTTCCCTGTATGGAGAGGCTACAGAACCAGAGTCCAGATGATCTCTTCCAATCACAATAGGGGCTCGAATCCTGCCTTGAGCCACAGCGTCATTGATCGCCTTTCCAAACCTAGCCCTTTCTCCGTAGCCTAGCCAGCAGACCCGTGCGGGCAAACCTTGGAACTGAACCGAGTCATGCGCTTTTGAAATCCAGCGTGTCAGGCTCTTGTTAGAACTGAACATCTCCAGTGCCATCCGGTCTGTTTCATAGATGTCTTCCTTCTCTCCGGATAGGGCGGCCCATCTAAAAGGACCGCGGCCTTCGCAGAAGAGTGGTCGAATATACTCCGGAACGAACCCTTTGATTAGAAAGGCATTACCGACACCAGCATCCAGAGCCTCTTTACGAATGTTGTTGCCGTATTCGAAGGTCGTTGCACCACGTTCTTGCATTTTCAGCATCGCCCTAACGTGCTTTGCCATTGATTGCTTTGCTTTTGTTACATAATTTCTCGGATCGTTTTGCCGAAGCTCTTTTGCAGCTGAGAGATCGTAACCACTCGGAATATATCCATTCAAAGGATCGTGCGCGGAAGTTTGGTCGGTTAGAACGTCTGGTGTAAAATTAAAATTAACCATCTCGGGCAGGACGTCGGCCGCATTGCCACAAATCGCGATAGAGAGAGGTCTCTTCTCAGCCCTAGCATTCTCAGCCATTTGCAGTCCTTCAGTAACACTTGAAGCAAGAAGGTCGCAATATTTTGTGCGTAATCGCCTTTGTATCTTATCTGGATCTACTTCAACGACGAGGGCAACCCCGCCGTTCATCGTAACCGCTAGAGGCTGAGCTCCTCCCATCTCTCCCAAGCCGGCAGTAAGCGTTATTGTTCCCGCTAGTGAGCAGGCAAATTTTCTTTCAGCTACAGCTGCTAAAGTCTCATATGTTCCTTGGAGTACCCCCTGGGTTCCTATGTAAATCCAAGAACCTGCAGTCATCTGCCCAAACATTGTCAAGCCTTTAGCTTCCAGATCCCAGAACTGCTCCCAGGTGGCCCAGGCCGGTACCAGCATTGCGTTTGAGATCAAGACTCGTGGCGAGTGGGTATGGGTTTGAAAGACTCCCACTGGTTTACCTGACTGGACCAGCAAAGTCTGGTCGTTTTCCAATTCATGCAGAGATCGTACAATGGCTTCAAAACAGTCCCAGTTTCGCGCAGCTTTGCCAGTTCCTCCGTAAACTATGAGACTATCAGGATCTCTTGCAACTTCGGGATCTAGATTGTTCATTAGCATCCGAAGAGCAGCCTCCTGTTGCCAGCTTTTGCAAGAAATGTCCTTTCCACGCGGTGCGCGAATTGAATGTTTCAGCAAAAATAGAATTCCCCGATGAGATAATCTTCGGAGATTAGCATTTCATTCAAGCTAATATGTAAATGGTTGTCTTTCGAAAGAAGTGCTCTACGTGTCCGCTTTTTAATAGCAGTACATTACGCATAAGCTACTGCACCTTGGCTTCCAAGAGAATCAAGGCCGATCTAGTTATTCGAAACATAGGGCAACTGGTAACTATAGCAGGGCATTCCGAAAGGCCCTGCGTGCAGCCGACAAAGTCTAGCCTCGGAATAATGGGAAGTTCACCCGGGCCTTACGCCTGCGTTGCAGCCAAAGGCAACACGATTTGTTTTATTGGAATGCACTCAGAGCTGTCTGATTTCGTTGACACCTCGGCCGCGACCGAACTCGACGCGAGAGGAAGATTAGTAGTCCCAGGCTTTGTAGATCCGCATACACACGCGATTTTTGCCGGGAGCAGAGAAACGGAAATGATTGACAAGCTCTCAGGTCTCTCATATCTGGAGATCCTCCAGAAAGGAGGAGGTATTCTGAAGACTGTCAGAGATACGCGAAACGCAACTAATTTGCAAATTAAAGAACAGACCAGGGAAAGGCTGGCGAGAATGCTCACGTGCGGGACGACCACCGTCGAGATAAAAACCGGATATGGTCTGGATCTCAAAAGTGAAATCAGGTTGTTGCAGATTGTTAATGAGTTGGGCAAAACGGAAGATCAGGACATCGTGTCTACTCTTCTTTCTGCACACGCAATCCCTCCGGAGTTCTCTGGTCAGGTGGACAAGTACATTGAACAGGTTGTAAAGCCGACGATTGATTACGCTTCCGAAAGCGGTCTAGCCGAGTTCTGCGACGTGTTCATGGAAGAAGGTGTCTTTGGTCGAGAGCAAAGTAGAGCAATATTGCAGTATGCAAGAGCAAAGAATCTCGGAATCAAAATGCATGCGGACGAGTTCTCCGATCTTGGAGGGGCATCATTGGCTGCGGAATTAAGAGCGATCTCAGCTGATCACTTGATGAAAGCTTCCATTGACGGAATCAAAGCTCTTTTCCAAGCAGGAGTAATCCCGGTGTTGCTTCCTGGGACATCGCTTTCTTCCTTTGTAGCTTGTTATGCAAAGGCACGAGACTTTATTGCAAATCGTTGCCCTATAGCTCTAGCAAGCGATCTTTCTCCAAATTCTTGGATCGAATCCATGCAATTTATCATGTCTCTTTCTTGTTACAGTATGCAAATGACTCCGGCCGAAGCACTAGTGGCTTCAACAATAAACGGAGCTCATGCAGTGGGCAGAGCGTGTGAGGTTGGTTCAATCGAGGTTGGGAAGAAATGTGACATTCTAATCATGGAGCTAATTCGCTATGAGGAAATGCCGTACCGAATCGCTTCGAACAATGTTGCAACGGTGATCAAGAATGGAAGGGTCGCCAAGATGCTCAGAGCTGAATCGTCTTCTCTATCGCTCTAGAAAGTCTTTCTTGTTTCAAAGCTTCGGCCAGTTTCCTAATATCAGGCTCCAGAGACCTGTCTTCCGTTAGGACCCGTGAGATCTCCCTCACCTCTCGGTATGCAATTCGAGTACCTTGACCCATCATTTTTTTGCCTTGCATAGCCAGAAGGTCCAGTGCCTGAGACGCACACAGAATTTCGATTGCGAGGACTGTCAACGTGTGATCAATTACGCGCTGAGCTTTTAGAGCAGCCGTCACTCCCATGCTTGCATGGTCTTCTTGCCCTGCCGAAACTACTGCGCTCTCCGTACTGGCGGGTCTTGATAGAATCTTATTCTCAGCCACCAGAGCTGCAGCTGTGTACTGCGTCACCATGAATCCGGAATTGAGACCCGGTTGACCTGAGAGGAATAGAGGGAGCTTTGGATTGAACCCTGACAACAACTTATCGATGCGCCGCTCGGAAATGATGGAAGCCTCTGCGACTACTATGCACAAGAGATCAAGTGCTAATGAGACAGGTTGTCCATGGAAATTTCCACCAGATACGACATCGTCTGTCTCCGGAAATATGATAGGATTATCGGTAACTGAATTCAGTTCAATTTCGATAACGTTTTTCGCATATTGGAGGGCATCGTAGAAAGCTCCGTGTACTTGAGGGACGCACCTAAGCGAGTATGGATCTTGCACCCGCTCTCCCGACTCGATGTACTCAGAGTCTTCGAGTAAGCGCAGAATCCTCGCGGCAACATGCCCCTGTCCGTGCATGGGACGCAACTTCTGGATCCTGGCTTGGAAAGAGGATAAGCTAGCTCCTAGCACTTCCATGGTCATAGCCGCGCCGATATCCATGTTTCTTGTCAGAGTTTCGACGTCTTGGATCAGCAAGGCTCCGATTCCAGTCATCACTTGCGTGCCATTTATAATCGCGAGGCCTTCCTTCGCTTTCAGGATGATAGGTTTTAGTCGAAGCCTGTCAAGGACTTTGACTGCTTTTACTTGTTTTCCATTCGGATTGAAAACCCGCCCTTCACCGGTCAGGCACAAAGCCAAGTGCGCTGAGGGAGCAAGATCTCCGCTCGCTCCGAGAGAACCATATCTTGGAATTACAGGGTACACTCTGCGATTCAAGAACTCTTGAAGCAAACAAACCACCTCCTCCCGGACTCCAGAATTTCCTCGAAGGAGTGAATTGAGCCTGACCACTATGATTGCGCGTGTTTCGTCCTCAGAAAGAGGAGTACCTGTTCCAACCGAATGGCTGCGAAGTAGATTTTTTTGAAGCTTGTCAAGCTGACCTGAATTTATTTTTGTATCGGCAAGTTTTCCGAATCCGGTGTTTATCCCATATACAGTCCGACCAGATTTCAAAATTCTCTCAACGGATTTACGACCTTCTCTGACGGCTTCAATGGCGGGACCAGCTATCTCAACTCGCGCATAATTTCTTGCTACATTAACGACATTTTCAATTGTGAGCGAAAAACCGTCAACTACTACCGAATTCCGCCGCATCTGGTCGAACACCACTCATTCTAATTTTTTGCTAAGTTTATTCCTGTCTGTTTGCTTCAAGCGCCTCGGCCAAAGACAATTTTTTGCACTTCTTCGATATTGGAAATCATGTAGTCTGGTCGTTCTTTCACAAGCGTATCTTCAGCATACATGCCTAGAGCCAGAGCTACAGACTGGACTCCGGCTTTTCTTGCGGCCTGGATGTCAATCACAGAATCTCCGACGTAGATCGATTCCTCTCTTCCCACTCGAAGCTGTTCAATTGCCTTTAGAAGTCCGTCGGGTTCAGGTTTCATCGAGGCCATCTCATCACGGGTGATCACTGTCGTGAGAAATGGAAGAAATCCGAAGGTCCCGAGAATAGAGTCAACAGGCCTACGCCCACTGTTGGTTACAAGAGCTGTCAGGATTTGTTCTTCCTTGAGCCGTTTGAGGAGCTGGATAGATCCAGGATGTGGTTTTGCTCGCGAAAGAGATTCGAATTCGAACTCATTCAAGATTTCGTAAAGTGAACGTCTAGCCGACTCGAAACTGGCTCGAGTCTCTTCATTCGATTGCAATCTCACTGAATCAATGATTTTTTGGGTTTTAGTTTCAGAAGAAAAACTAGAAGTGTCGAAGCCATTTTTCCTGAGCCATTCGATCATGGCGAGTCTCGACTCTTTCACCTTGAATTTGAATTCTATAAGGGTGCCATCCAAATCAAAGAGTACGGCTTTGAATTTTGGCAAACGTGTCAAAAATGAAACCGCGCTCTTGCAACTAATTTAAGCACCCGATTTAAAGTGATAATGAGGCAATGTCTGAACAGGAAGCAATCGACCAAGAGGAGTACTCCACGATAGGAAGGGGAACTTGGCTCGACAAGGTCGCAAAAGAGATTGTAGATCGAGAGAAAAAACTAGGTCGCGATCTTTCAAGAATTCGAGTGGAATCGGGTCTTGGCGCGTCTGGCATTCCTCACATAGGTAGTCTTGGTGACGCAGCTAGAGCTTACGGAGTAAAGTTAGCTCTTGATGAGGCCGGATATCAATCTGAGCTTATTGCTTATTCTGATGACATGGACGCCTTACGCAAGGTTCCGGCGGGGTTGCCAGACTGGCTAAAGAATGATATTGCAAAGCCTGTGTCAGAAATCAAAGACCCATTTGATTGTCACAAATCTTACGGGGCTCATATGAGTGCCCTTCTCATCGAGGGCCTCGATCTTTTAGGCATACGTTACAAATTTCAGAGTGGTTATGAGTCGTACAAGAAAGGATTGCTTGTAAAGCAGATAGATTTGATTCTCAGAAATGCCGGCGTAATTGGGAATAAAATTGAGGAGCTGACAGGCCAGGAAAAATATCACGAAACGCTTCCGTACTTTCCTCAATGTTCGAATTGCCACAGACTCAATGTGGCTCATGCCTACAGATACGACCCGCAGGAAATGAGGGTGTACTACAAATGCACTGGAGATGAGATTGGAAAGAAATGGGTCGAAGGATGCGGTCACGAGGGAGCCGCAGACATACGAAAGGGCGAAGGAAAGCTTTCATGGAAAGTAGAATTTTCTGCTCGCTGGGCTGCATTCGACATACGCTTTGAGGCTCACGGAAAGGAACTGACCGACTCTGTTAGGATCAATGATTGGATTTGCGACAACGTTCTCAGCTTTCCTCACCCGTACCATGTTGTGTACGAATTGTTCCAGGATAAAGGCGGGAGGAAGATTTCTAAATCTGTGGGCAATCTCGTCCTGCCACAGAAGTGGCTCTCACTCGCGAGTCCCCAATCTTTGCTTTTGGTATATTTCAAGAGAATTATCGGGGCCAGGAACATTTCTGAAGAGGACATTCCCGCTTACATGGATGAATTTGACAACCTCGAGGATCTTTACTTCGGAAGAGTGAAAGAGCCAAACAAGGCAAAGGAAGCGCGTCTCAAAGGGCTCTACTATTACGCGTATCTAAGGAATCCTCCTTCTGGTCCCAGTCAGCATGTGCCCTACAGAATGCTCGTGGAACTAGCCACAGTTGCTCCACCGGAAAACTCTGAAAGCTATGTCGCAAAGAGACTCCTCGACTACGGAGCAGTAAAGACTATTGATGACAAGCTCGGAGTGCGCATAAGATATGCCCTAAACTGGTCCAAGGAGTTCACCCTGCAACCAGAGCGCGTGGAGTTGACCACCAAAGAAAAAGAAACGGTAACTGATCTAGTTTCCAAGATTGAATCTCAAGAAGATCAGCAAGTCATTCAGACAATGATCTTTGAGACGGCTAGATCTCATGGGCTCGAACCAGCTCAACTCTTTCGTGCATTGTACAGAATGCTCTTCGGCGTAGATCGCGGGCCAAGGCTAGGACCATACATCATGGATGTGGGCCCAGCCAAAGTTGCGCGGAAACTTAAAGATGTAGCAGAAGGTTCCTAGATCTGAATAGGGTCCCTAGCCTAGCATGCTTTAGGGCAATTTTACACGCATCCCTAACTATCCAGGAACATATAGCAACAAATTCAGTTTGAACAGACCAAAAATTCAAATTGAGTATAAAGCAGAGGAACCTTTTTTGCGATATGGTCATGGTTTTGGCAGCAGGCAAGATGCTAAATTTCTGACGGTAAGATTACGGGTAACAAATGTGGGTCGATCCTTTGCGCCTGAGATTCAAGCGAAAACCCGAACGGTTTAAGTAACTTACCTATCTGTGGTAGGACGCTCAATGTACCCATGTCCTGCATGTAACAGGGATGTGTCAGAAGATTGGGCAATCTGTCCAGCATGCGGAAAGGTTCTTCGTGACGAGGCCCCTGTAGTTCAACAATCTGTTGAAAGAGTTCAACAATCCGTTGAAAGTTTTCATGATATCTCTCCGCCTCGGGGTGATCTGGACCCCTCTCATCTTACGCCCGAGGAACTTGAGCGGGCGCGTCCCAGTGTCAAACGACAGCGAGGATTCATTCCATTTTATGTTGGCTTGATTGGATTCGCGACTTTCAGCTATTTTGCGATAGTTTCAAGTGGACTCGGCCCGCTTTTTTTCGGTGCAAGGTCCCCTGCGTCTTCTCCATTTCCATATAGCGTCGATTATGTCTATTTGACATTGATTTTTCTCGCAATTGCTATGGCGGGTGGATATCTCGTCGCGACAGATCCTAGAAACTGCGTCAACTGCGGACATTTGCATGAAATACAGCGAATTTGCGGAGCAAGGAGAGGAAGAGGCTTGGGAAGAGGCCGAGAACCATGCAGTTATTTGGACTATGTTCCAAAGAAGAACCGAATCAGACAGAGATCACCGACTGATAGTTCGAAAGCCTGAAGAATATACGGCCTACTGCTTCGTTTTTTTTGCAACACAAAGAGTGGATATCTCTAAACCATGCTTGTTTGTGTCCGAACAGCCAGAGAATTGAAAGAGCTGGCTATCAGTTTACAAATAATATTTTTTCTTTCTTCTTTTCTAATGAATCACGAGTGCACCATAGTATCATGTTTGATAATTGTATGCCCCTCTTAAATAATACATATTGCCGCGAGCTTTCTTACGGTAAAAACTTGTATGTCAAGTCTAAATCTAGTGAAAAATAGAAAAATTCTAACTTCTACAGCAATCATATCAATTGCAATCATTTTCTTACTCGCATTCTCTCCCGCAACTACGCTAGGCGTTGCTTCAGCTTCTTCTCAAAGCAACCTAGCTAGCTCTGGTTGGGGGCACACTATCGTCGTAAAGCCCAATGGACACAACGACACGCAAGACATCCAAAAAGCACTGAATGAATGCGCGACAGATGGTCCACACTGTACTGTGCAACTGGTGAAGGGCACCTACTACATTGATCAAATCACAGTGTACGGATTTCAGGGAAGCTTCGTTGGATGGGGTCAGGGAGTGACAGTAATTCAGGCACTTCCTAATATGTCGTCTCCAGCACCCCAATGCAACACCAACACGACTCCGTTCTGGGCGTGCTTGCCCGGGCCGTCGAATCCTTGGCCGGACATGTTCACCTTCGTGAATGGAACATTCTCAATCTATGGGATGACGATTACCGAACCATATACAAATCCAACAAAGGGATGGGATGACGAGGTCGAAGGAAATGGCAATGTTACAGCACTGCTCGCAGCGATCACTATCACCGGCGAAAAAGCTTCCGTCACCATTGATCACTTGACGGTGATAGGAACAACAGGAGACTGGGATGGGTTCAACATGGTGGGAGCGATCTACTATATCGGATTGCTTCTACCGGAGGGATGGACGAATCCCCTCTCACAGCGGATTCCGCTAACAGGCACTTTCTCGCTGACGAACAGCCTGATCATTGAAAATAACCCTGTCATTGAAAACGTTCTCAATGCTGTCGTCACAATCAGCCATAACACGGTCGAGGACAACCCGGCAGTTGTCTATGCCGATGACGTGTCGAACAGCACGCTAACGATAACTGGGAACAAAGGAATAGACATCTTTAGCTTCGCAGCTGTGGTACTGTATCAGTCGGTTTGGATTCCCGGCCTCTTACCGTCCACAGTGTACATCACAGGTAATTACTTCCAAGTCAGCGAAGGAGCAAACGCAGTCTATTTGCAAGACTTTGGAGAGGCGAACTTTGGAACGCCAAGCACTCTAAGCGCGCTCGTTTCAGGCAACGTGTTTTATACAAACACCAGCTGTGAATGCTACAACGGAAGCGAGCCGTACTATTACTCGGTGGTCTTGAGCCTGTCCCTCAAATCCGTCGCCATCTCGCGCAATACGATCCTCGATGGAGGGTCCGCGGGAGTCTACGTGGTCGGTGGCCCGGGAGTGGTCAGCAGAAATGCAATCTCTGGCAGCTACGCGGGCGTGTGGGTGGATTACGCCAACGGTGTCAATGTCACAAGCAATGCGATCAAGAACAGTGCTACCTGGGGCATCGCAGTAACGCACGATTCGAACAGCACCCTAGTCGGCTGGAATTACGTGAAGAACAGCGGTCAGTACGACCTGTACTGGGACGGGACCGGTACAGGCAACGTTTGGACCAACAATTATTGTCAGACCTCCTATCCATCAGGACTGTGCAAATGAGCTATATCGGCAAAGCTTGCAACATCGAATCATAAGGGGTTGGGAAGAACTGGGAGAAATTGTCTCGTTTTCTCCTTCCCCTCTCCATCTTTTTTCTTTTTCCCTTCTCCCAAAGAAATCCAGACAAGAGTTGTTTTTCCAAAATAGAGAGTCGTCTACTTTGGCGCTAAGTTTGGAATCTCATACGGGCGAAGGGATAGGAAATGCACTGAGGAACCCGACATATGGAATGGAAACATGAACAAAAAGATACACCGCAATATACTTATTCTTGATACCTCCCGTATTTGTTATCAAGGGCCCGTAGCCTAGCATGTGGTTGTTTGTGTATGTGTTAACACCATGCATACAAGCACCTAGCATGGATTAGGGCATTGACAAGTTCCGGTTTCAAAAGGAGATCGGAGCTGGATGAAGGCCTCCGGAGCCAAAGGTCGTGGGTTCAAATCCCACCGGGCCCGTTGAATTTTCCTTTCTCATTCACTTAGGGCTTTATCGGATTCACGGAGCCTTCTGACTAATTCTGAAATGATCTGTAGTGCAATTTTCGGGTTACCGGCAATCACACCGGACAAGGCCCAGCTAGTGAGCAGAATGCATGTTGTGGGTTCTGTCGCGATCACGTCCGCCGATCTTGGCTGATTGTCGAATAATGCCATTTCCCCGAAGAACTGACCTCGTCCTAATTTGGCGAGGATTTTATTCTTCCTTCGAACTTCGACAGCACCATCCAGTATCAAGTAAAAAGAAAGCGCTTTGTCGCCCTCCTTAGCGATTTTATCGCCCTCGTCGTAAGTCTTCTTTGCCGCCGAGTTTGCGATCGTGTTTAGTCCTTTCTTTTCTAGCGAAGAAAATAGAGGCACGTCTTGAAGCATTGGAATGACTGCCTTCTTTTCTGAATCGGTTAGCATTTGATTGGGCTTCGCGGGTTAACAGTTACTTAAATGTCACGCGTCTTCAGTTTAAAGTCCTAGTTTAGGGCCTACCGCACAAGCACAAAGATCTTGAAATGAATAAATCAGACTGGATTCCGTGGGACATTCATGCAAGTATCTGAGGCTGCGTTAAAGAGAAGGGCTGTATTCCTAACCCAAGAGGAAATTCCGACGAGCTGGTACAATATTCAGTCTGACCTGCCAGAGCCGCTTCCCCCGCCACTTAATCCTGCTACAAAGCAACCCATGTCTCCAGAACCTCTTTTCCGATTGTTCGCGAAGGATCTTGTGATGCAAGAGGTATCTCAGGAAAGATCTATCAGGATACCTGAAGAAATAATGGAGGCATACAGATGGCTGCCTCGGCCTACCCCGCTTATGCGAGCCTACAAGCTTGAGGAGTACCTCCACACACCCGCTAAAATTTACTACAAATGGGAAGGTGTCTCTCCGGCTGGAAGTCACAAACCTAATACTGCCCTAGCTCAGGCGTTTTATAACAAGAAAGAGGGCATCGAGAGATTGGTAACGGAGACTGGAGCGGGCCAATGGGGTTCAGCGCTGGCGATGTCTTCAGCCTACTTCGGACTCAAGTGCCGTGTGTACATGGTCGCCGCGAGCTACAAACAAAAACCAGGAAGAAAGATCATGATGGAAACTTGGGGGGCTGAATGTTTTTCTTCCCCTAGCAAAAATACCAAGTACGGCCGCAGTCTCTTAGAAAAAGATCCGCACGATCCAGGATCTCTCGGCATAGCAATAAGCGAAGCAATTGAAGATACCTTGACAGATGAGCACGCTCACTACTCGCTAGGATCAGTTTTGAATCATGTACTATTGCATCAAACAGTAATTGGTCTCGAAGTGAAAAAGCAGTTAGCAATGATTGATGTCGAGCCAGACATGATGGTTGGAAATATTGGAGGTGGGTCAAATTACGGCGGCTTTTGTCTTCCTTTTATGGGTGAGAAGCTAAGAGGAAAGAATAACATCGATTTCGTAGCCTGCGAGTCTAAAGCTGTCCCCCACACGACCAAAGGTAAGTACACTTACGATTTTGGAGACACTGCTGGGATGACTCCGCTGCTGAAGATGCTGACTCTCGGTCGGGAATACAAGAACCCCCCAATTCACGCAGGAGGCCTGCGGTATCATGGGATGTCCCCTGTTATCTCATATCTAATCCACAAGGGCTTCATGCGTTCTGTAGCCTTTTCGCAGAATGAGGTATTTGAGGCGGGCACACTCTTCGCAAGAACTGAAGGGATAATTCCAGCGCCCGAATCCGCACACGAGATCAAGTTCGTCATAGACGAAGCGCTCAGGTGTAAACAATCAGGTGAGTCGAAGGTCATCGTCTTCAATAATTCGGGCCATGCATTTCTAGACCTTGCCGCCTACGAAGCTTTCCATGGCAAGAAGCTCGAAGACTGGGAACCTACGAAAATAGAGTATCCCAGTTTTATGGATTAGTCGCATATGCACCGGGCAGTCCATAGCGGAAGACTCGGAGGAGCTGTAAATAAGCCCGAGTTTCCTTCCAATTTTCTGACAGACCTCGAATGCAGAGTCGCTTGCGACTAGAAAACCCTTGTTTGAGAATGGATTAAAAACCCCAAGCAAATCGATTCGTCCGCTAATTGAAAAGCTAGACTGGGCGTCCTTCGACTATTACACCGAAGGCGTTTGCGGAAAGATTGCGTTTAGCTTCTAAGGCCAGATTCCAAGCAGCTGAATGGCATCGGCAACTCTCTTTATCGAAAGTGCCAGAGCGCCGGAACGCATTGTGACATTGAGTTTCTTCGACATTTCGTAGCTCGCATTGAATGCCGCAACCATCTTCTGTTCCAGCCGCTCGTTTACTTGATCTTCAGTCCAATGCTCCCGGTTCAGATTCTGTACCCATTCAAGATAGCTTACCGTCACGCCGCCCGCGTTTGCGAGGATGTCAGGCACTATGAGAACTTTGTTCTTCTCAAGGATCGCGTCCGCTTCCGGAGTCGTGGGTCCGTTGGCTGCTTCTGAGATGATTTTGGCTTTCACGTTCCCGGCGTTGTGGGCAGTGATAGAGTTTTCGAGGGCTGCAGGCACGAGAATGTCGACGTCGAGCTCTAAGAGTTTCTCCGGCTCGATTTGCTCTGAACCCTCTAGACCCACAACAGAACCTGTCTGCTCTTTGTGATTCAATGTCTTGGCAGAATCGAGACCGCTCTTTGAATAAATTGCACCCGAGGAATCGGATGCCGCAACGACTTTCACTCCCAACTCTTGCAGAAAAACCGCAGACCACGAGCCGGCGTTGCCGTATCCCTGCACAGCTGCCGTCGCTCCTTTAAGGGGAAGCCTGAGCTGTTTTGCTGCCTCTCTCGCACAAATGATGCAACCTCGCGCCGTGGAGTTGTTCCTCCCTTCGGATCCACCAAGTGCAATTGGTTTTCCCGTCACGCATTCTGGAACCTGGTAGCCTTTGAGCTGGGAATACGTGTCTAGTATCCACGACATTGTCTGTGAGTCGGTATAGACATCAGGAGCTGGCACGTCCCTGTAGGGGCCAATGAAATCCGCGATCATCGCTGTGTATCGCCGTGTAAGTCTCTCCTTCTCTGCAGTCGACATGTTCTTTGGGTCGCAAATAACCCCACCTTTTGCCCCTCCGTAAGGGATATCGACCACAGAGCATTTCCAAGTCATCCAAGTTGCAAGAGCTTTTACTTCATCAAGAGTAACATTTGGGTGGTATCTTATTCCGCCCTTGAAAGGGCCTCTCGCGTCATTGAATTGCACTCTATACCCTTGAAAATTCTTCACATGGCCGTCGTCCATTTTGATTGGAAGAGACACGCTCAGGATTCTCTTCGGAGATTTTAGCATCTCATGGGCTGCAGGATCAAGTTTGATCAAACTGGCTGTTGATTCAAGTTGCTTCATCGCATTCTCATATGGGTTTGACTCTTTGCTGGACAATTTTCTTCATCTCATTCAATGGGTCGTCCGAACGAAGCGGTTCCGTTTGAAACCAGTTCGGAGAACAAGACATTTCGACGAAACAAGGATATTTAAGTAAAGTCAGCCGAGAATTTTTCACTTGGGGGAGCTTCTTATTCCGAGAGACTGATCCGTCATCTGCATGGATTGCTCCTTGTCTTCCTTTCCCACCATGGCCCTTATTGCGTCGATATTCTCAGGAATTACAATAGCCTCTTGGTGCACCGCCATGAACAAGTATATTTCATTGTCAATGGCCTTTACGGAATCTTCCCATATGACAGATTCGTAAATGTCACTCCGAGGTCGACCAATTTCGCGCGCGTAATCTACAATATTTGCTGTCGACTTGAATCCTTGTTTGCCGGAATCCACGAACATCAATCTGGGTGTTCTCCAAAGGTTCTCAAGAACTCTAGAGTCACTAATGCCTTTGTCCTTGACTGTGACTATCAAAGAGTGCAAGTGCATATGCGTTGTGGGAATTTTCATAGCCATTGTGATGACAGGAAAATTTGGGAGAACAGTGTTGACATCTGGACCGTGATGGGAGGGGATTGTTGAAGGGTCCAAGACTACTGAATCTATCGGCCCCTTTTTGTATTCGTCGGGATCCGCGCCGCGACGTGCGATCACAACTCTGGCTCTTTCAACTTCGAAGGCTTGGTCGAGCGCATTCAAGACTCTGCATAAAGCTGTGGTATTGCAAGAAACGACCCTCACAAACTTGCGCCCGCGAGCTTTCTCATAGTTGCATTGTGCGACGAAAGACAGACCGGCCACATCGTGTTCTTCTCCGCCTTGGAATATCGCACTCTTTCCGAGATCTGAATACATTTCCTTGTTTGCAACACCTACCTCTTCTGGAGTAGCGTCCACTACAATGTCCGCCAGGCTGGACATTTCTCGAGAAAGGCCAGAGCAAGCAACTCCAGCTGCTTGGAATGACTTTCTTCCTTTTTCATCCGCGGCGAAAACTCTGTAGCCCTTCTTGAGAGCTAACTCTGCTTTGTAGTCTGGTCTTGTTTTAGCAACGCCAACAAGCTCCATGTCTTTTTGGGCGGTCACGGCATCCGCTACTCTTCTGCCGATGACATTGTACCCATTGACAGCGACGCGGATCATTTCTTGACCTTAGCCTCATAATTGTCCAAGGCTTCCATCAATGGAAGATGTTTTCCGGCCAGGAACAAAACAAGAGCTCCTCCGGCCGTGCTGACGTGGTCGATCCATTCTTTGATGCCAAATCTCTCTAATGCGGCACTCAGATGCCCCCCGCTAACAATCGTGGTTCCGAAAGATGAGGCCATTGCTCTTAGGAGAGACTCAGTTCCTAGGCCAAAGTTGGGATCTTCAAAAAATCCCGGAGGGCCGCTCATGAAAACGGTTCCACTGCTCCTAATTATTCTTGAGTAATGATCAATTGTTTTGGAACCAATATCGTACGCCCTGGTCTTATGGCTCAGCTCGCT
>JASHNZ010000088.1 GCA_030041355.1 Nitrososphaerales archaeon | reverse complement strand
CTCGTTTTCGGGGCTATTTCAATTTCGTGGGTTATCTTGCAGATGTGGCTTGATTACACTAGCTGTTTAGGGCAAGAAAGTCCCGTCCCTACTCAGGGGTGTCAATACATACCCCAACTAGTCACGGGAGTTGTTGACTTTTGGCCAACTGTAATAGGCGTCTCATCAATCGCAGCTGCATTGCTCATTAGCCTTGTACCATCTTTGCCGCATAAATAAGGCAGATAGCAGATTGCAAACATACTTTCTGTTGGCAGGCTGTTTCTATGAATTTTTGGCATGGCGTATCGAGCATATCTGACCCAAGTCCACGATTTTCAGAACCAATTCAATCTCGTTTCCACTGTTCTTGAACATTGCATCAATGTTCTTGACAGTAGTATTAAGAGGAGACATGCGAATAGAAGAAACTGGCCTGAAGATTCATGAACAAGGTCGTTAAACCAATTCTTGTTTCTTCTGTTGCAGGGCTTATCTTGACTGTCCTAACCTTTCTTTACATACCTGTTCATCTAGTCCAACCCGCGACATCAATTTATGAGCACGGTTTACCCTTTGTTTACTACTGGACTGGATATGCTGACCTTGTAGGGACTTTGAATCAATTTTTCGTTCTCTCGTTTCTAATCGACCTAGCGTTCTGGTCTCTTGCCTCTTATTTCGCTTATCTTGCCTTTCAATTCTTGCGTGCGAAAAAGACAAAATCCGAAGTCCTCAAACCCCAAGGGAGACAACATCAACCTAAAGTCGTGCCAGAGCATACGTTATCTTAATGGGTTGGTAAAGGTTCTATAACACGAGCGTATTTTCTTTTTGCTTTGTCTGAAGTAAAGATTCGCTGGAATGTGATTATTGATTCTTTGATGCTTTCTCTCGAAATTGTAGTAGTGGATATAATTCATTAGATTCTTTTGGGTTAGAGGCTTTCTAAACTCGAATTGAATCTTTTGAAAGAATGAATCGATTGTCGAAAGGAAACAATGAGAATCTTCTCCTATCGAAAACAATTTTTCTGCTTGTAGTAGTATTGAGCCGGGGTTCTTCCTTTCAAAGCACTATGAGGTCTTGAAAAATTGTAATAATGAATCCAAGAATCTAGGCTCTTTTGTGTAAGTCCTCTCTAAACTCATATAGTGAATATTCAAATGAATATTCTAATTGCTGAGACCGTGTACTGGGCTACACATGGCTAGAATTTTTGTTCTCAAATAGCAGTGATAACGAAGGGACTATTCTATCAATTATTCAGCGTTTAGGCACTTGCGATCAAAAACAAGTTCTGATACAAAGCATCATTTTGTGAGAAATTAGATTAATTCGTACAGCGATTTTTAGGCAGTCGTACTGCTACTAGTAGAAGTGGAACTAGAATTAGAGATAGGAGTTATACTCATTGTGGAGTTTGCAAGACAAATGTACCCCGTCACGCAGGTCTGACCGAAGACTACAACGTACGTGGAAGCACCTGTTATTGGCATGGCTTGACTCAGAAAACCATTCGCATAAACACTTATGTTGCCTTCAAGATTTTCTCCGCCAAATTTCCAAAGGTAGTAAGAGACCGACACAATAGAGGGAATAGAAAGACCAGTTGGAGCGGACGTACATGTTGAATATGCCGGGCAGATTTGTCCGTTGCTCGAAGTGAGTGCGTTTTCCGTACCATTCGTAATGGTGGCCCAATTTGCATACACAACTTGTGTTTCGGAAATGACAGGTACGAAGACGATGAAAAGTATCACTACTACTGCTATGAGAGGAATAAAAAATGTTAGATAAAATTTTTTGTTTGCTCCAACCTTTCCATTGCTCAAAAGTGCTTCTGCCTTTCCTTCGAATTGCTAGTCAATTTTTATTTCAATTCCACTTTAATTGTAATGTTCCATTGATATATTTCAGTATCGAATACGATTCTCAAATTTGAGAACCACCGACTTCATTCTTATTTCACTTCTAGTATGTGTGTGCTATGCACAACATACTAACTAAGATAGTGAGATACTAACATACACACTAACAAGAATAAGAGAGAGTCCATTTTTCTGTTTTTTTCTTCTTTCAATGAAAAGAGCCTTTTATGAAAGTGACTGAACGTAAGTTTCATGACCAAGGAACGCTCATTACAGAAAGCCTCCGAGTTGGCGCGACGCTTGAGGGGTTTCACTTGCATGTGAACAGAATCTATCGCGAAAAGGCGGAACTCTCTCCAGAGCAAGTCGCGAATGGACTATCTTCTATTTGGACCAGCCTCATTATTTCAAGCCCGACAATCCCATGAGCATGAAAGCAGTGATAAGACCAGCTATAAAGAGGGCGTGGGGGAGGTAACTCGAGCTAGAGCTGCCTATGAAAGAGACGTGATCAGGCTCTACATTAACCAAAAGGTGAGAAAACAGGCTTAAGAAAATCAAAAATTTGGAATTTACCCTGTTTTTCCCTCCGTCCGAATTTATCCGGGTGTGGCGCAAGACAAGGGGAAAAGTATCCTTTCTGCTCCTTTCTCGCTTTGAATCTAGTCTCTTCTGACTTTAGAGCCGATTTTTTCTGCTCTTTTTGGTTACAAAATGACCATGTATTTTCGAGAACTTCTTGAGTTCTTGCAGGTTGAAAAATTATGAAAAACCAACAGAATGTAGAAAATGGAAAGAAGAAAGAATGGAAGAACGTCAGAATCGCATCTCTGTCAGCAATCGCAGTCTTCGCCGTGCTGTTTCTGTTCGTTTCGCCATCAATCATGGCGAGCGCCCACAGCGAGCACGGTTCGGGGCAATCGGGGACAACCGTCAACTCAGCATTAGGCAAACAAGGAGTCTTAGGAGCTATTCCGAAGGCCCCTGAAATACTAGGCCCTACGCTCAGGTGTATAATAATTGGCGCGTCGAATTGCGGCAAGGAGAATCCACACGGAGACCAGATAGCTGGTTTTCAGTTCGACGTCATAGCTCCTTTCAGTTCGACTTAAATTATGACTAGCAATCCCACGCCGAGGCCTGCCAATCCATTGAGATGAATCTCTATAGCTGACATGGACCACAGGCCCTGCTTTTTTTCTCTAAAGGGATTCTTGATTCTTGTCGGAAGTACTTCGGGCAACCTAAACGTAGTGAAAGTGACAAAACTGGATAAAAGCTTGCTACTTTTGTGATCTGTTTTCCCTTAGTTCTTCGAAAGCTAGAATATGGCTTTGACTAGCTCTTCGTAAA
>JASHNZ010000087.1 GCA_030041355.1 Nitrososphaerales archaeon | reverse complement strand
CTGTGCAACCTACGCCTAAGGGGTTCACACAGGAATTTCTGGCTTTTCTGAAACAATACCGGATTTTAGGTTTGGCTGTGGCCTTTGTTTTCGCAATATATCTGGGAGATTTGATGATGGCTCTTGCAAGAGATTTCATTGTGCCCATCATTGGTTTGGCTCTTGGCGCAACCGGCGCTGGTCAAATACAGAATTATTACGTAGACAAAATATTTGGAGTGGGTGACTTCCTAATATGGGTGATTACATTTGTGATTGTGGCCTTCATTATTTTTGGAATCGTAAAAATTGCTGGGAAATGGAATATTCAATAGAATTGCAGTAGTCGATTTATATGCACTGAACGTCTAGCTACATTGAGAATTCTTCGGCCATTGTCGAAGTAATGTATGCCTAATTCTTTCTAGTTATATAGGCTAGGGCCGAAAGTCGGCGAGATATGACTATGAAGCAGAAGGTGCTGTCACGATTAGATCGGCGAAAGAAAGAGCGCCGAACTTACAATGGATTCGATCCCGAATTTTACGAATGCTAGGAATCTGAATGATCCACATAACGGCTGAGCCCATGTGAAAAAAATATTCGCATGCTCGGTAGCTTTTATTCGATCTTCGTAGACACGACCGCATTCTGAGCAAAGATATTCAGATATTGTAAGCAGAATGTACCTTTCATTTTATTTAAGCAAGAACGAGAATTTCTCTGCGGGGCTAAAGCTTCATTTTCGTGTCCGTGAATATGCTCAGCTCCACAACCTCCTAGGTTGGTTTAGGCGGCGTAAGCCCCAGCTTGCGCAATCTGTCCGTTGCCCTGAACCCACACCATATAGAACTGATTCGGAACTATTGGTGGAGGGCTATACTTTGGAACGATTATACCAACTTGAAAGCCAATTCTAATCGGTCCTGTGTAACTAAGCGTGATGCTTTGACCAGGCCCTAAAAGAAATCCTCCACTCGCGACTTGGTTCTCAACCGAATCCTTGTTGGTGGTGTTCAGATTCACCAAAGTACCGTTATTTTCTATAGCGAATATGTCCGATGTTCTAAGTGTACTTTCCATTCCTCCCGACAGTGAGGTTTGCGTTGTCACTCCTGCTAATCGGAGAATCACAGATGAGGTGCCTTGGTTTGTGACTGTGATGTTAAGAGAATCAAGCGTTAGGCTTACGCTCATAATTGCAAAGTGAGTTCCTCTTTCAACTGTAGTCCACCAAGAGCTAGAAGCAAGGTCAACTCGTGTCCCAATGGCGTGCGATTCTGCCGGGATCGCGGATGACGGGATCACATATCCAGTCGCTGTAGGAATGAAAACGAACGTTGGATTAGAAGCACTGCCGGCAAGTACAACTGTTGGCGTAAGATCAACTAGCGCCGCTGAAGTCTCCGCAGCAGTCACGTTGATTCCTCCAGGTATCCATACGTAGAGAGTGTTGTGACTATTAACCATGAGACCAGTGTAGTTCTGACTCTTCACGATGTCTAGATCTGGACTGTAAGTGACCGAGACCCCCGTCACGTTGAATCTTAGTCCGTTGAATTTGCCGGCTGGGAGGTTTGAAGTAGCTATGGTTTGGGACACATTGACCACACTCATTAGATTGACTTCGCCAGAGCCGGTGAGCTGATACCAGCCCGAGGAGTTGCCTGCATCCGCAATGTGTACCTGTACTTCACTATACTCAATGTAAACAGCGCTTACGTTCTCTGGAACCGTAGGAGGATCGGTGAGCAAAACTTCCATAGTTCCAGTGTTACTTGGAGAGGGTGTGGTGGCTGTCGTGGTTGTGTTTATACCTAATCCTATTCCTGGGATATAAATCACAGCCAAAATAAGGGCAATCGCAATTATTGCGGCAAACGTGCCTGACAATGCAATGCTTCTCATGGATGACATGAATTCTAAGTAGGGGCGGATAGTACTAGAACCAGTGTTTTAGAACAGGCCATAAGGCGCTTCTCTCTTGCTGTTCAACGAGTTGAACACGCTTTGGAAGCCAGACTCTATAAAACAATTAAATGAAGAAGTTGTCCATGCTTCGATACTTTACATACTAAAATAGAGAAAAGGGATCCCATGAGCACAGATCCGGACGAGCGCAAGAGTATAATTGAGTCACATCTGAAGGGAAATACTCTTCGGGTCTATGTCTACGTCGTGACCCACAAGAAAAGTGGTGTAAGAGAAGTTCAAAGGGCTCTGCACTTCTCGAGTTCTTCTCTGGCTCAATACCACATCTCGAAACTTGTTGATCTCGGGTTACTTAATGAAAATGGAGGAGAGTACTTTGCAGCTGAGCAGGTGAAAGTCGATGTCTTGAAGGACTTTATGAAGTTCGGAACATTCATAGTTCCAAGATTTGTCTTCTATGCGGTCTTTTTCACAATAATTGCCAGTTTTCTTTCCTTTGTCGTGTTATTCAAACAAGGAGTACCCAGTGCGCCCTCGATCGAGCTATGGTTCATGGGGCTGCTCATTGTTGCCTGCGGTCTGTTTTGGTACGAAGCCTTGCGAGCTTGGCTCAAAGGACCTGTTTGAGCTTTCTCTGGTTAATCTCTTGACTCGCTTTATGTCGCAGGACATAACCATTGTCCTTACATAGTTTTGGAGCGAAAATGCGTTGCGTGTCGTTTGGAAAGATATTTGCTCGTGTATGATGCAGATTGTGGGCCTTGTTCTAAATTCCAGCACGCTGTCGATTGGCTTGACAGATACAATCATTTAGACTATATTTCGCTTGTCAGAGCTGACGAACTTGGCCTTTTGAATTCAATACCACGAATTCAAAGACACAAATCTTTCCACCTGATCTCGCCTGAGGGCAAGATTTCAAGTGGAGCTAATGCGATTCCCAATCTCTTGTCACTACTCCCGCTCGGGAGCTTCACAGCAACTCTAGTTCACGTAGCACCTGGAGCTTCAGGCCTTATGAATTTTGTTTATTCAACATTTTCCAGACTACACGATGTTGGCTCTTGTAGCTATAAAGCTAGACACTAAATAGATTTGAAAAAGCGCAGGATTCGGGAATCTTCTAAAGTTTGGCACGATGGGTGGTGGAATACTCGATCCGAAGCTGGAACAATGTATTTTTGCTTTTAAAGCGAGTCGGGAGTGGCGAGGCAGCCACTGCTGACTTAGGTTTCGTTTGTATGATTTAACTTGCAATGGAATACTTTTCGATTTCGTCGTTTGAACTAACTTAGGGTTAATATCGAGTGTGTGAATTATTTGTTTTCTTCATGAGACCAATTATCTGATCTAGATTACATCGATTTTGAGGTCGACTCCGGCCAATTGAGTGTAAAATCGGTGCTTAGATCAGTCCTCAAATCGTCAAAAGACCACAAGTAATCCTTTGGAAAGCTAAACTCTTGTGTAATGTTTTAATCAGAGGAAAGTGCAGTGATTGGGGCGTGCTATGTCTTCCTTGATTGGACAGCTGCCTTTGGCGGCTGTATGGTTCTATTGTAAAGATGTTAATCAAACCACTCGCTTTTACAAGGATCTTGTCGGTCTAAAGCAAATTGAAGATGAGAGCGGTGATACCGGATCTCATTTCGATCTCGGCACAATTAGGCTAACCTTGCTTCCGCATGTTAATGGAACTCATGACAAAAACAACGGCGGACAAAAACCCGCTTCTCAAGATCTAGTCTTCGTTGTGGAAAACTCCATCGAAGCTGTATATCGCGACCTCGTAAAACGAGGAGTCAAAATGAAATCAAAGAAAATCATGGAAGATGAAAACGGAAAAACAACATCGTTCAGCGATCCTGACGGCCATGCCATCTACCTTTGGCAACCTCCGGAAAAAGATTCAAAGAATTTCAAGCAAGTGGAGACATTAGTAAAACACTATGAATCAGTTTCTAGGGCACTGGCCGACCTACGAGCGTATGACGAAGAAGAAAACTAAATCCATTAATCTGGCAATTCACGCTACATTCGGCTACCTGAAATAGCCTTTGTTTGTGTGTGATGTGCTCCGAGGGAGCGGTCTGTCGGGATTTGTGCCCTAAATGACTTTTAACCCTAAACATAATTTTTTAGCCGTTTTCGGTTCGTAATCAGCGTCTCAGAGAGCACGAGACTTTCAGGGTTTGCCGAGTTACGAGCCTTTGAATCTGTGAGGAAGTCATTGGTTGAGACGGAGCTCGTTCAGATCTAATATTATCACGATTCTACTTTTTCAGTTGCCCTAAAGGCGCAATGAGGTCAAGCTGTTGGTAATTTTTGTTGTCATCACCTTCTCCACGTCTTCATACAAAGCATATGCGAAGGGTAGATTCCCATCTTCAGTCGAAGCTTCCACATTTCCTACAATTCGTTTATCGGACTGATGTGTCTTGCAATCTGTTTGGCACTCATTTGATCCATCGCCTGCTATTCAAGACAAGCAACGAATCATTACTTAAGGCAAAGTCACAATCTGTGATGAGGCACCAGTGCGTGCGACACAAGAATAAAAACGGGGAAGCCCTCCCAATTTCAAGATGAAATTGAATGAGGGCAATTCATTTGTTATTCGAGCTCAGGCTGTGGAATTGTCTCCTAAGGTGAAGGCCAAGGTGTTCGTCTTGTACGAACCGATACCCGTTGCTGCGTCCCATCCTTTGCCGGCCGGAAAACCGTTGCTTCCCGTCTTTACGTCGTGGATATCAGCCTTGTAATAGACCGAGGTTCCGTTCACTCCGTATATTGTAAGGTAGAGGAAAGGCGTCACCAGCCCTAGAGGTGCGTAGCCGTTGGATGCTCGGATTTGGTTCACGTCGGCGAAGAATCCTGCCCACATAGGAGTAGGAAGACTGGTTCCGCCCCAACAGCAGCTCCAGCCTCCATAATCTTGTGTGTCGACTATCCAGACGCCCGTGTCGGGATTTGCGTCAGCAGATACATCTGGCTTTCCAAGGAGCTTATTTGGGTCTTTGATTTGTACTGTGCTTTGGTAAGAAGGCTCCGGGATTTTACTTGCGTAACCCCCGCCGCCTCCACTCCATGCAGATTCGCTGATGTACTTTCCGGCGCTACTAATATCCAACGATGTTCCACCAACACCAAGCACCCCTATACAGTTGGCTGGGTTAAAGCCAGGACCCGAAGGCCACGCGCCGCTATCTCCGGTCGCCGCAAGCACCGTCACATGATCAGCTGCCGCGGTAGCAAGTAAACTCTTTTCCGGGATGCCGGGGCACGTCCTTTCCTTACTAGAAGTCCAACTGTTGGAGATTTCACTTCCAAGGTGGTTGGACAATGAGTAGTTCCATGCACCAGTAAGGTCAGCGGTTGTTGGTGCAGCTGCGATCACCAGATTGATTGTTGCTGCGGGTGCCATAACATGAGACCACTCCACATCGAGTGAAATCTCAGGGCCCCATCCATAGTTTGTCGTACAAGATCCCTGCGGGAAGTAGACGTTTAGAGTTGGATTTGGCAATCCAAATTGAGAGTCGAAGGTTTTTAGGTCACTTGCAATATCCGTTTGCTCACACGCGTCTACGATCACAATTTTTTGACCGGTGCCGTTAACTCCTTTGGCTTGTAACAAGTTAACTCCGTACGCTGTTTGCATCAGACTCGGGCAAAGCTCGGTTGGAGAGCATGTGACTGCTGGACCGTTGCTTACATCAACGTGAGCGATTGTCGGAGAAGCTTCTCCGGCGGAACTGCTTGATTGGGCAGCTCCTGTCGCTGCGTATGCTGTAAGAACGATCGGCGAAATTGCTAGCACTGCTAACACGAGAAAGGTAGCGATTATGATTGACGACTTTTTCATATGAAAATCCAGATCGGCACCCATAGCCTGCTATATACGTCTTCTAAGGATTCAACATCCTACATCGAAAATCGCAGTATCTAGCTTTTGTAATACTACATCAAAAGCATTTGATCTGCTAAGACAAGACTGCTTTTCATTAGATTCTTCCACCTTCTAGCATTAGGACTTCCTCTGAGAGAAGAGACCTTCGGACGGCGAGCAGCTCGGAAGAAAGCTCGAAAACGTGGTACTCGCGAGATTGGCAAGATTGAGAAAGTTTTGACTTAAGACTATACCATCGGTGCTTACCTGATGAATATGCTGTGATGCGCCAACGCACAATCCTTGCGGTACTGCATTGTTGTCTAAGCTGATAGTCTTCGAGAGTAGTTTAGTTCCATTTATTAGCACAAGCACACGGCAAAATCGAAGATCAACCCAGTCAGAGGCGTTTGTATTCCGAACAATCCGGCTTATGCCAAAGGCTGAGCTGTAAATAATCGGGTAGTGAGCTTAGGACAAGCTTTTAGTTTCAGTCTTCTCGCCATTTGAAGACTCTTACTGCCGCGACGAATATTACGGCCGCAATTACTACCAGTACTAGGATGTCTGTTAGGGCTTTGTTGTAATTATTGTAAATCATTACATCATTCAAACCGTCTATTAGATAGAAGAGAGGAAGCACATGCGCGATGTTTTGGAGATATGTCGGCATTTCTGAGACAGGGAAGAATGTGCCTGAGAGAAACATCATGGGAAAAGTTATGATGTTTCCAATCACTCCCGCAGATTCCTGACTTTTTGTTATGGTACCAACGAGCATGCCTAGCGCGACGAAGAAAATCGGCCCCACTAGCAGGAACGGGGCAATCCAAAGCGAGAATGTGACTTTTGCTCCAAAGAGCTCGATCCCAAACAAAGTCATGAGGAAAAAGGATGCTACGGAGAGAATAATGTACCAGATGATCTTTGAGGTGAGCCACTCTCCTTTCGTGAGCGGGGTGAGAGACAGCTGCCTGAAAATCTTGTTTTTCTTATATTCCGCAGAGATGTTCACCATGGAAAACATGGGGCTAGTAAGAATTGAAAACCCAATCAGCCCAGGAACCAAGAAGTCGATGTACTTGTAGGATTGAGGTTTGATTGATTGCGAATTTATTTGTACAACCGGAGCTGCGTGGGCACGTCCTAAATTGAAGCTGTTGATTACTTCTCCAATCACACCCAAAACTTCGGCACTTGAGCTGTCCGTGGGATTTGTGTACATGGTGACGTTAATTCCATGTCCAGCAATGTAGCTGTTTGAAAAGTTCGCTGGTATCATCATTCCTTCAGAGTCTGAATTCGAAAGAAGATACTGCGTAAAGTTCACAGAAGGACTCACTTGTATCATTTGGACTGCTTTGGTTTGGTTAAGAGCAGAAAGAAAAGCCGAGCTTACCGGTCCGCTGTCGTGATTTTGATAGTATACGCTAATTGGGCCAGAACTTCCGCCGGAGAAAATTGCTCCGAAAAGCACAATCAATATGATTGGAAATATTAACGCGAAGAATAATCCTATTCTGCTTCTCATGTACTCTTTCCGAAATACGTTAAGATCTGAAACAACATGCTTCAGGTTTGCCAATTCTAATTTCCTACTTTGTTTTGAACACTAACAGCAGAGCCTTCCTCATCGAGCGAGCCAACTAGCCTGATGAATATATCCTCCAGACTGTCTCTTTCCGTCGAAAGATCTCGCCAATCGAGGCCAGATTGCTCTATTAGCTTGAAGGTCGTTAGAGCATCATTTTTGTTCTGGATACCGACTTCGATTTGAGCTGTGGCATCATCGTAAGTCACTTTGAAATTGGAATGCGTTCTGATGTAATCTGCGAGCTCTTTTGGTCCTACAACCTTGATTCGTTCCTGAGAGCCATATCTTTGTTCAATGTCGTATGGAGAGCCTATTGCGATGATGAGGCCGTGATCCATTATTGCAACTCGATCAGCGAGCTGCTCAGCTTCTTCCAGATAGTGAGTCGTCAGGAGTATTGCGCGGCCGGCTTTTTTGAGATTCTTTATCACCTGCCAGACGGCTCTGCGTGCTTGGGGATCTAAACCTGTTGTTGGTTCGTCCAAGAACAACAGCTCAGGATTGTTTACGAGTGAAAGAGCCAGTCCTACCTTTTGTTTTTGGCCGCCTGAGAGATTTTCGAAGTAATTATTCTCCGCGTCTTGCAAAATCACTTCTCGGAGAATTTGCTCCGCATTAGTTTGCACTCCAAATAGATCTGCATAATACTTGATTGCCTCTTTGGGAGTGGCTTTGTCAAAAAACCGGAAACCCTGAGGAATGACCCCGATTCTCTTGTGGAGCTCGTAGCCGTTCTTCCATGGATCTAGTCCTAGAACACTAACTTGGCCAGAGTCTTTGGTCCTCAAGCCTTCCAAAATTTCGATGGTAGTGGTCTTGCCTGCTCCATTTGGACCAAGCATCGAGAAGATCTCGCCACTCTTGACATCAAATGAAATTCCCTTCACCGCCTGAAGAGAACCATATGATTTTTTGAGGTCGAAAGCTTCGATGACAGACAAGGTTGGTTTCCTCTCTTCTCGTCAATTATATGCCCTTTGAATATTTCTCCGAAACTTTGAACGAAAGAAATCGTCTGATCATCTTCCAACTTAAATAGCCTGAATCAGAAAAAAGTTGAGTCAGCGTAAGAGATGAGTGTTCTGTTGAATAGTCTAATATCTCGCAAATTAATTGGGCCATGATGTCAGCGTTTTTATGTTAAGAATTGACGCTCTTACAAAGAACTACAATAGGCACGGGAGCCCGGCGGTAGATAGCGCATCCTTTGATGTAAATGATGGGGAAATTGTCGGTTTTGTAGGATTAAACGGGGCAGGCAAGACCACTACCATTCGAGTTGGTTGCGGAGTGACTTTACCGACTTCGGGATCAGTCTCAATTGATGGCCATGATATCGTAAAGGAAAAGGCTGAGGCCTCGATGTACTTAGGATGGGTTCCAGAGTTCCCAAATTTTGAGCAAAACGCTCGTGCAAGGGATCTCATGGTTTACTTTGCGGGCTATCATGGGATCTCGAAGAATGACGCTTTGAAGAGAACTAAAGATCTCTTTGAAAGAGTAAGCCTGTCTGGATTTGAAAAAAAGAAACTCCGCACATACTCGCAGGGAATGAAAAAGCGTTTTTCTCTTGCTGCTGCTCTGCTTCCCGATCCAAAGAACTATATGTTTGACGAAATATTGAACGGCTTGGATCCTGAAGGGATTCGCTTTATCCGCGCTCTGATGGTTGACCTAAAACGACGTGGTAAGGCTGTATTACTTTCTTCTCACATCCTCACAGAAATCGAAAACATCTCGGACAGGGTCGTGTTCATTCATAAGGGGAAGATCATCAAAATAGCCACAAGAGATGATCTCGCTAAGATCGAATCAGCCAGTAGTATGCTGAAGGTTGTTATTCAGAACTTGAATGATGACGCTTTGGGTTATTTGCGGACCCTTGGGGAAGTAAGAGTCGAAGGAAACACAGTTTGGCTTTCTAATTTCATGGTGGATCCTACGCAGATAAGTACAGAGCTGGTCAAGAGAGGCTTTCTAATTCGTGAATTCAACTTGGAAAGATCCAATCTTGAGGAGTATTTCTTCAAACTGGTCGGAGCGTCCCAAAATATGCTTCCAGATAGAAGTGCGAGGAATTAGCAAATGGCACATCCGATACTTTACGATATTAGAAAAGTGCTGCTGAGCAAGACAGTACTTATCTCGATGATACTGCTAATTGGGATTAGTTTCTTTTTGATCTCTAGTTTCTCGGTCTCGGTCACCACAACAAATTCAACAAACACTCAGATTTTGAGCTGGTATGAGAGCTCTGGAACCTATCACTATCTCGTTTTCGAAACGAACCAATATGGTCAAGCGGTAAGCGGAGTCACTATTCAAGGGAATTTGTCTTCATCATTCTTTTCACAAAGTACAGTTCCAACTTATCAAGGTCCGACTGTTACTACAAATTCAAGCGGAGAAGCACAGTTTACGATCAAAGTTCCGGCTAGCGATATCAACGAAGTCAATGCAAATTATACGGTACCAGTCATCATCCACGAACCAAACGGAGACGTGTACTCAGCTGGAGGACAGCCTGCAATTTATTCTCCATTTACAACACTCCCAAATGGGAGTTCGATAAATGTGCCAGTTAGCCCCGGACAAATTGTTCTTGTAGCTAGTAGTTCGCTTGTTGGGGGATTTAGTGGTTCAATTACAACAGTAACTGATGCCTCGAACTCCGAACAAGAAGACTTGATGGTGACATGGGCAGGGAATAATGGTTCACTGCCTACGAGCTATTCTCTCTATTACGCGTTTTTCAACGAAACACAAACATGTACGACAGGTCAAATTGGTGGAATTGGTGCAGTTTCATGCAGTTCCTCGTTTTCGCAACCTTCCAGTCTAAGTGAATCAAACACAACATTCTTTGCCAACATGACGTCTTACGAGCAAGTATTTAGTCCGCCCAAATTAGAAGCTAATCTTGGAAATGGTTCCCAGATTGGTTTTGGACTATTTTCTTCAAATGGTTTCGAAGTCACTCCACCAGTCTATTACTCAATAAGTCAGTTGTACCCTGTAGCGCAAACAGTAAGCTCAAGCCAAGCAGGTTCGTTTGTTGTTTCTTTCTTAACAACTATCTACGGTTACTTCATTCCGTTGATTGCCATAGTAGGTTCGTACAATCTGTACGGAAAGGATCGCGTCTCTGGAGTCCTTGAGTCTGTCCTAGCACAACCCGTTTCTAGAAGAGGGTTAGCCCTCTCGAGATTTTTCTCTACTTTTGCCGGAATGGTGATTGCGATTGCAATCTCTATGGGAGTTGTAGACGCTCTAGTCCTGTACTACACAAAATCCCTCTTGAATACTATGATCCTGGTTGCATCAGCAGGGGCCTTCTTTGTCGAGCTTGGAGCATTCATCGGGATAATGATGGTGCTCTCACGAGTTATCAAGTCATCTGGACTCTTAATCGGGATTGGAATCGGGCTCTTTATCATCTTTGACTTTTTATGGAGCATATTGATTTTGTTAGTGCTTGCGGTTAGTCGTGTTGGAATTAATTCTGCCGCTTATCTAGGGTATCAGGTAGCGGCTGAATTTCTAAACCCGTCGCAGTTTGTCCAACTGGTAATTACATATTTGACAAGCTCGAGTTCAATTGGTTTAGTTTCCCCTGCCAAATATGGAATAACGATACCGTCGCTTGTCGTAACTGGAATCTTATGGGTCGTTGTTCCTCTAGCTGGCTTCCTTTATTTGGCGATAAAGAGAGATTAGAAATGATCCAAGGCGTGACAAACAAATCTAGGATCGTTTGTTCCGAGCAAGACATTCATGTTTTCTTTTGTAGGTTGATCTAAGTCGCAAGCCATTAGGGTTCCGTAGGTACAATTAGAGAAAGCATAAGTGCGTTTTGTCAATTCACCATGAGCATCAGAAACAAAGCTATTCCCAAAGGCTAGCCAGTTGCCTTTTGCTTCTGTTTCAAGCAATGACACGACTTGATCAAAATATCCAGGTCCAACAACCACTTCATACGATCTTATCCAGCCGGTATTTTGCTGAAACTGTGCATAGCCTATTGGAGTATTATTTTGATTAAATATTCGAAAGGACTCGGGTTTTTCAAACTCCAAAGCAAATACCAAGTTCATAAAGTTCTTGCAACGCTTTTTGAAGCCTAGGCGTTTGGTCGTTATTTCAGAGTGAAGATTGTCCATTAGATCCGCGTCCTCTGGTGTAGCATTTCGCATTGTCAACTCACCAAAATTGCTTTGCTTCCGAGTTTTCAGAAGAGCTATACCAGGATCATAAATGTCGACATAACCTAATGATTCGTAGAGATTGTGTGCCTTGTTGTTTCGACCGGTTCAGAGGAGCGAATGTCTGATTCCGGAAGCTTTTTCTCTTTTGTGAACGTCAAGTAAAAGCTCTCTAGCAAGGCCCAGCCTCGATTTTTCTCTCCTTGTGACAACTCCGCCAATGCCGCTCATTGTCTCGGGACCACTTGGAGTTTCGAACTCAATGTGAATTACCTCGACTTTCGCGAGCGGTTGGCTATCTTCTACGGCGTATAGTGCGAAGTAATCCGAAGAAGGATAGCCTATCTTTCTAGCATGTTCGATATGATCGAAGTCGAATATTCCCCATGAGGCCCCAAGATGCATGAGCTGGATCTCGGTGTCGAAGGACTGTGGTACCTCATTATGAGTTACAATATGCATTGACCAAGCCCATCTCGGGGTATCTAAAATGAGGATTAATTTCATATTAGTCTGCTAACTAGGTGTTTTGACTTAGATAAGCTTTCGAAATAGTTCGGGCCGTTAGTAAAAGTGCAAAGTTTGTAGAAATGGGAACCAAATTCTACGAAATGATGACCTATAAATGAATGTGAAGGAAGTGTGGTTAAGTTGGTCGACTAAAACTCGTATTCTAGTTTCAATACTAATATTTTTGATAATTCAACTAAATTTCTATTTTGCTTGGACATCGAAAGCATTTCACCACAATATTTTGGTCAGCTATGAAATATACAATTTCGCGAAACTTCAACTTACAATACCACCCTTGCGTTCTTACTTTGTGAATTGGGCAATGCCTATTTGCGAAAACAATCCGTCTTTTTGTTTTGCGAATGGATGTAACAATACTTTGACTTGTTTTACTTATGATATGGCAACGCGGTTTTTCATAGATTGCGAGACCGTTGCATTTACGGTGCTCATATTTTGTCTTTCTCTGTCGCTTTTCTACCGAAAAGGCATAATGGTTGCCGTACTTAGAGCATTCGAGATTACATCTGCAACAATACTACCGCTCGGATTGGAGATGTGGATCTTTGATAGGTCGGAATTTCAAGTTCAGACGTCTGTGATCCAAATATCAACGAGATTTGCTTGGTTTACGAATGCCGATTTGCTCTATATTTCATCTTTGGTATTTTTTCTGACAATCATGCTAGAAGGATTTAGGTATGCAAGGACAAAACATAGTGGTCCGGAGTTTAAGTTTCAGAACAAAGTAGCTTGATATTGCTCTCGTTTTTTAGTGGGAGTCTTAATACGTTTTCGTTTTCTTTCATCTTCTTCGCTTACAATTAACGGATTTTGTGGTGGAATTGGCATTTTTGCTCCGTCTTTTTCTTCCTCCTCAAGTATCTCGACAGGTGTATCCGGGAATGGAGATCCTGGCAATAAATAATCGCTCATATCCATCTGTTGTCCTTCAGGCTTGAATAAAGTTGCAAGCTCTTCCGAAGCTAGAATAAAACGGCTTCTAAGATAATCACCGACGTTGTACTTCTCTGATAGCCGAAGGCCGAGCTGCAGATATTTCTCGACAGAACCGCGAGTGACGTTGGGTTGCAGGACTCCGTTGCAGTTCAAGCATACTCCTCGAAGTGGAATTCTCCGGTATTTTGCTCCACAGTTCTTGCATCTAAACCCTTCAGCCGTGAAGGCTTTAGTATTTCCGATAATGTCGGGAAGAAGATGCGTCTTGAGCACTGATTTGACTACTTCGTCCGGATTGACCGCTCTAATTTTCTGGGCGAGCTCGATTTGTCTATCGAGTTTCTCTTGAAGCGTAACAAGTGTGGAGTAACTGGATCTACTCTCCTTGACGGTGATTGCGTTTGTTTCATGAGTGAATCCAAACCCAAAGTATTGTTTGTCGGTTGAGAGTCTGTCTTGTATGATATCCATGTCCCTTGAAATGTCAACGGGATTTTCTTTTTTCTCAGTTGCTTGATAGAAGCTTAAGGGGTATGAATTGCAAACATCCATATGATGAGCCTGCCGTTGAACTTCTCGTGGTAAAATGAAGGGTTGGATCAGTAAAGGCGCGTCCATCAGCCCACCAATTATTGAAGGGAGAAATTTCTCGGAGAAATTAAGAAGCACATCCATCAGCAGGATAATGCTGTCCCCGTCTCCATCACAATCTCTGCGTTTCGCAGAGTGCCAATAAGGGGTAGCGAAACACGCCTGAGCGTTTGTATATCCTATTACTCGGCCGACTAAACCGACAGAAGTATGGGGTGCGAGACCAACTATTAGATGACCGATTAGATCTTGTGGTGTTTCAATGTTGTAATATGTCTCTAATCCATAGTGTTTGGCCAATAAATCATCAATGAACTTCGAAACGGAAACGAAAAAAGTGCCGGCTTCGTAGGGAATTACGATATCTTGCATAAAGAGCTCAAGACTCTGGTCGTCTCGCTCGAGTGCCTCGCCGACTATATCTCTTGTGTACCCTAGCTCTTTGAGTTTGGTTATCGTTGTTTGGATCTGTTCTGGTTTAAAATGCGTTAGCGGAACATTGGTTGCATCGTATCTGATTGTTCCATCTCGATAAACAGATAAGTCATACTTTTGTCTCAGGAGAACCTTCTCAAGCTGCTCTGGAATCTTCTCATCATTTGTCAGGCCTAGCACTCCCTTGAGCGGTTTTTGGGGGTTATAATCGAGCCTTTGAGATGCTTTCGCGAGTTCTTGCTTTAAAGGAAACAAGACTAAGGATGATAATCGCATTTGTCCACCGCATGCAGGACACTTTGAAACTGATTCGTAGCTTTTTCGGTTGCATTGTATGCAAGTGCTGTACAGACGGGTTTCCACATTACAAAATGGGCACTTAGCAGTGGAAAGCCTCGATCCACATTGAGGACATTCTATGTTGGCTAGTTCAAGAGGAATGGAGCTGCGTCGCTCTGCGGCAGACATGATATCGCGTGACAACTTTTCTGATCTTCCTACCGGGAATAGACCTTGAACTGGAGGTCGCATCTTTCTTTCCATCGCCTTCTCCGGCCTTCCAACTCTAACACCGATGAAGGCAGATGATTTTGCTTTGATTTCGAGGTTAGAAATTCTGGAAATTAGTTGTAATGTGTTGGTCCAATTTTCCATTGGTACCGGGCTTTTCTCAGCGTTTTCACTGAAACCCAGACAAACAGCTAGAACTGTGGCTTGCTCTCCCGTTACGATGAATTCTTCTCCTAGGGGAGAATGCTCGACTCCTAGTTTTTCAAGTGTTGGCTTGAATTCTTTTGGTACCCGGATCTCGACGCAAAATGGTTCATGTGAAATTCTTTCTATACTAACAAAAATTGCTTCGCGAAAGGAAAGAGTATCATTTGGACTAAGCTGATCCCAGTACAACAAGTATCTGGGATGAAGCGGAATGCTCATGATTCTGCTAATCCTTTCAGCTTCGCGAAAAGTTGGAAAAATGCGAAGTGGTCTGTCGAGTAATTCTTTCAGCCTATGTTGTTCGATGCCGAGATTTAATTCAGCTGATTGGATGGTGGAGTATCTTTTTTGAAAAGCTTGTTTGAAATCAAGGCCCCACCATTCCTCGACATATGCCGACGGAAGCAGTCTTACGTTGTTTTCAAGGAAATCTCCAAAGGAAACTAGAATGTCGCCAAGGTAAATTATAATGTCAAGGTCTTGCGCCAAACTTTGAGCGTGCTCCCCATCTTTCACTCTGACTACAGAACCATCTTTCAAGCGAACTATTGGGCTTTCTATTGTATCGACAAACGCTATACTTGCAGCCTTACCAGGAGTATCGACTTTGATCTGTGTTCCCACTACGATAGGATAGTTCATGATCGCGGTGGCACTTGGGTGAATTCCTACTGCATGAAGGCCTGTGTTCATTCCTCTTCCGTACCTTAAGCGAAAGCCTCCGGGCCTTGCTGGCATTGAAAGGACTGGCCTACCCGAGATCACATCGTCGAAATGAGAGGAACTTGCCTTGGTTTCATCACTACCTTGTTGCTTTCCCCCACTGAGCTCAGACAGCCATTCCCATCCTGTGATTCCAAGGTCTTGAAGTATCCTTACCATTTTTTTTGATTTGCCAACGACTCCATCGTTCAGCACTCTAAGAGCTCCGCCACGAACCCTATTCGTAGAAATACGCTCCATGTCGCGGTGGACCACAACTTCATAGTTGTCTGTCCATACGCCGTCAATTTCCACCGGGAGATTCTCGATAGCCTTTCTGATGTCTTGGTCAGTGATCTTGTACTGAAAATTCCCGACATCGCGTTCATAGATCCTTAGTTCTTCGATAAATCGTCCTGGTTCATCACCAAACGCGTTAGCATTGTATTTTTCAAGGCCCAGGGTCTTCCTTACTTGATCAGCTATTATGAGTGTTAGAGCTGACTCTGTTCCCCCGGCCGATCTAATAGGACCGGCAAATTCAACCGAAAGGTATTGTGTTCCATTTTGGTTTTCTTTTGTTCTAACCGCCGATACTCCCTGTATTGGAGCAACCGTGACACCATCTGTTACTATCGCGAGGCCTAGCCTAACCCCAGCTTCTGCAACAGTTTGATTAGACGGAAGCGGGTATTTCCCGGACGCAACTTCAGTGGCCAATGTCAGTGCCACCTGTTCAGTTCTTGCATTTTCTGTATGCAAAAGTTCGCGTAGCCGATCTGCAATTGGAATCTTGAGTAACTTAGCTACTCGATCAGCGAGATCCAAAGCAAGAGGGGATTCTACAATTAGCGAAGGGTCCAAGCCTTCAGCTTTTGCTTTAGAAGCTACGTCATACTGTTGGGCAAGTGCCCTCTGGATACTCTCCTGATACTGTTGATACTTGTGGGGTATTGTGATGCTTTGCACCATGTGACATCACTGGGATGACACACTTTTGCAGATATCACGCAAAGTGTTCTCAAAGCCTTCACTCTCTAGCATAGTTCCAATGACTATGATATTAGCACCGGCCTTCGCTGCGGCAACAGCGTCTTCAGGGGCCTTTATTCCACCTCCTATGATCAAAACGCCATCGTAAATGTGCCGAACTTTAGTTATGAGCTCGATCGACACTTTACCGTCGGCGCCTGATCCTGCTTCAAGATAGAGGAAACGCATGCCAAAATACTGCGCCGCAAGTGCATACATGACTGCCAGGCCTGGTTTGTTGGGCGGAATCCCACGAGCACGACCTATGAAACCCGCCGCACCTCCTCCCCCGACTATGATATATCCCATCGGAATTGCTTCAAGATTGTATTTTCTAATAGCTAAGGCTCCAAGGGCCTGCGCTTCCGTGATGAAGTAGGGATTATCTGAGTTCATCAGGGAGCTGAAGAATATGGCGTCCGCGCTTGGCGCGACTCCCGTCACGTTTCCAGGAAATAATATCACAGGTGATGTCACGGCAGTTTTGATTTGCCTGACAACTGCGTCCAATTCGATCTGGTCTATAGCTGTGGAGCCCCCAACCAGGATTGCTTTTGCTCCGCATTTTTCGACTGTAGCTGCTAATTTTGCAGCTACAGCAGGCGAGATATTCTCTGAATCTATCAAGCCTACGCATATTGTGTGATGTTTTGCTATTAGATCCTTAAGCTTGGACTCGACCTGTCTCAGCTGCGGGCACACCTGCCTGTGCTGAATTGAACCGGTCGACGAACTCATTATAGATGTCTATCGGTTCTTTTCCACGACTGGAGATTTCCTGACTTGTCCCACAGCTTCCGCATGAGATAATCGTGGTCTCCTCTTTCGGTTGCAATCGCACTGATACCATGCCGCAATTGGGGCATGTGAAAACCTTGGGAAGCGTCTTTTTTACGACGTGAACAACCCTTCTTCTTCTTCGACCCATTAACTATCAGTGAGGGGTAGGATGTAACCCATAATTACTTTACGGCCTTTTTTGTAAAACTTTGATTAAGGATACTTGTCTTGGGAAGGAAGATTTTGTGATACATTTTTGTATTATAGTGTTGTTCAAAAGAGCCGTTTGCTTCAATCCATAAAGAAAGATTCCATGGTTTCATTTTTGAGTGAGAGATGCTCGCTTACCTTCGCGCAACTAGATACCATCCTGGCATCCCAGCTCGAAGGGAATTTGAGGTTTAAGGCTTCACGGCGAGATAAACAAAAGTTGTCTCAAGGTGCCTTTGTTAGAACGTTGAGACAAGGCCAGAGGAACATTGAGGCCTGCATGTATACGCTGATCTTGCTCGAGTACTTGGGACTAGCAGGTCCAAGAGATCTTGAAGGGTTATCGAGATTAGGCTCGTTAATGTGGAAAGTAAGGGAAAGTTCGGTCAGTAAGGATGAAGTTTCGAGGCTTATGGGGGGCATACAGGATTTTGCTGAAAGCTTCAGCCGTCGGCGAAAGCTTATAGCGTGATGTTTTACGGGCATGTGAGTGATGTCATCCAGTTTCTCACAGGATATCACAATAACATCGGTAATTCTTTCAGCTTCAGCATTAGGGATTATAGTTGTCTTATACATTGTATTGATGAGGCGACTGAGGGAGCTCCAAGGAGTGAATAGTGTTGACGTGGTTGCGTTAGTGCAAGAGTTTAGTGAGAGACAAAAGCGGCTTGAGGAGAGAATTATCGATGAAAAAGTAAGGCGAGAGGTACTTGAGCTTCGATTGTCGAAGGCGGGACTTGGAGTACAGAGTTCGCAAGTAGTGAGGGCGAGAATAGAACACCCAGTATCTTTTGAGGAACGGAAGATTGCGAGGATGAAGAGAGAGGAGCCCGATACGTCTTTGGAGGATCTAGGTGGTGTGAGAGTGGAGGCAGGCGTGGTTGCAGAAGAATCTGTTGTGAGAAGGGATGCAACTACAATTGAAATCCTTGAGGCAGTTATGCAGGGAGGGAATGGGAAGACATCGAAGCAAATTCAGGAAAGAATTGGCAGATCTAGGGAGCATACAGCAAGAATGATGAAGTTGTTGTATAAGGAGGGCTTGGTCTCGAGAGATGTTAATGCGAGACCCTTTACATACTCACTCACTGAAGCCGGTCATAGTTTGTTAGGTCGTTAGCGGTGTGATGTGTGGTTTGAGTTCAGGGGAAGTTGTCTTGGTTCTCCCTAATACGTCGGAAGTTATGCAAGTAAGGTGGGGAAAGACTAGGGAGGTCAGGGCACGACATGATCTGGTAAAGGAGTGTTGTAATTAGGTAGAGGTTGTTCAGTAGTCGTTTCGTGAAGGGAATCTTGCCGCAACAATTTGTAGATCCATCCTGAACCCTTCCTGTAGCGGCTTAGAAAGCGTCGTTCAGCTAGCCTAGACAGATAAGTGGAGATGGTGCTTAGAGTAGTATGTAGTTGAAAGTGTTCTTCGTAAGCTTGGAGGACGTCGCTGGAAGTGAATGAACCGAATCTGAATTTGTTTTGGAGTAGGCCAAGTACTTTGTTAAAGTTGGTGTCGGGGGCAGAGTCATTCATTGTTTGATCCAGGTAAACATCTTTCGGGGAAATTGATTCGATAAAGTCCATCAGCTTTCCAATATTGTGTTTGGAGGGGCCTTCAACTGCGAAGGAGTATTTGGCACCGTTTTGATCCTTGAATTCTATCTTGACTTTTGGAGGCGTATATCTGGGAGTTAACGTGGGGGGTGGAAGGTCGTCTATTATCATCTAACTGGTTCACGCGTTTGACAAAGGATCAGGAGGGGGTTGTATAAGCTGTAAAGGTGTCAATGAGTGAAACTGTTTGTCAATTTTTCAGAAGTTGGTTGAGATGATTAGAAATAGAATTGACTTTGGGGAGTGGTGTACGGGATGCTGTGAAGTGGAGTTGGAGTAAGGATGGTTGGTTAGTTCTCCAGTGGAAATACGGGGGTGGCAAAATGGGTGTTGTTGACATGTTAACAAGTGCAAAATAGGCTCCAGTGGAAGGATAGGGGTAGAACATGCCGATTTTCATAGATGGTCAGACGACATGCACCCGATACATTCCAGTGGAAATGACTCTATGAAACAAGTGTTGATCTGTTAATTCTGTTTGATTATTGATTGTTTTGTTAATTCTAATTGATTATCCTGTTTTTGTTGATCCTGAAGGAATCGTAATCATAAGTTCTCCCTTCTCAGATCGACTCTTTATGATTCATTCCAAAACCATTTCCAATGGAAAATCAGGTCGGAGACCATAGGTATTGACTACTAATCAAAATGACGAGATACTGGACGCCATATTTTCAAAAGCTCTCCAAGGTCGAAAACTTTTTCAAAATCATGAGGCCTTGCGATCTGACTTTGTACCACACCATCTGCCTTTCAGAAATCCCCAACTAACCTCAATAGGCCAAATACTCGCACCAATACTTCACGGATCAAAACCCTCAAACCTCTTGATCTACGGAAAGACTGGCACCGGTAAGACTGCAGCGACAAAACACATCATTACTAAACTCGTCGAAACAATAATCAAGAAACATATCGACACCAAATTTGTTTATTGCAATGCAAGGATGACCGGAACAGAATATAGGACCTTGGCAGAGCTAGCTTCTGCTATAGGCCTCACCATCCCTTTCACGGGCCTTGCTATAACCGAGGTTCTTTCAAGAATCCAACAACTCATGAAACAAACTTCACTGAGGGCCGTATTTGTGATCGACGAAATTGACTATCTGGTGACAGCTTATGGAGATGATTTGTTGTATGATCTCACAAGCTCATCAGACAAAATCTCTCCCGGTTTCCTTTCACTCATTGGCATATCCAACGATCTCCAGTTCAAGGAGCAACTTGGTGCTAGAGTTCAAAGCCGACTCTCCGAGGAAGAATTGGTTTTTCCCCCGTACTCTGTTGAAGAACTCCGAACAATCTTGAACGAAAGAGCCCAGCTGTCTTTGAATCCCAATGCATACACCACTGCCGCCATAAACCTCTGCGCAGCACTCTCTGGCTCGGAACACGGTGACGCAAGACGAGCCGTAGATCTCCTACGCGTAGCAGCAGAGCTGGCAGAAAGAGAAGGCTCGAACCTCCTCGACGACAGACATGTCAGAATCGCCGTTCAAAAAATCGACCAAGACCGCGTTTCAGACGCTCTCAGAACACTTCCCATCCATGCCAAAATAGTGCTTTTGGCCTCAATATATTCAGCGCACACAGATCCCGCAAGGGCGTCCAGTGGATTAGTTTACGACAAGTATTGCGAACTGTGCAAAAAGACAGGCCTAGAATCCCTCACCACAAGACGTGTTTCAGGCCTGCTTACTGAGTTAGACACGTTAGGCCTTATAACGGCCGCTGTAGTCAATTATGGCCGTTACGGGAGAACCAAGAAAATCAATCCTGAAATCACTCTTGAAACTGCCTCCAAGGCCTTTGAATCTGATGACGCTATGCGCCACTTGTTTCATTGACAAGTTCTCCTGACGGCTCATACGTCGTCAGAAATTCTCGCGTAAACACTTCCATCGTAGCCAAATTGACTATTGGAACCAAACCAGGCCTAGGCATTATCCCCAAATTAGCTTGGTATCCTGTCTGAGCCTGCCACGTCCCAGAATTAATAATCAAAGTTCCCTTATAATTCTCAACCCCTACAGTGTGAATATGTCCTGCGTGAAAGATATCTGGTACCTCCTCGATCACCAAGTGGTCTTCCGTATCAGGCGCTATGGGCGTTCTCAAAGCGAAAATTGGTGCTAGATGGCGTGCTTTGAGCAAAACCTTCATCGCCGCGGCTGGTCTTTCATAAGACAGGCCTGGAGTCGTCGCCAAAACATCGTCAAGACTCCGACCATGATACACAAGGACTGAAACACCATGTAGCTTGATCAGAGCAGGATTCCCTAACATCGTCAAATTCTTCAAATTGTACAGGGATTCCGCGTAGCTGCGTGGAATCATCGGCTGGGGCAACGCCTGCCTTGTACAATCGTGGTTGCCTGGAATTCCCAGCACTGACAAGTGTTCTGCTATTAACCTCAGTTTGTTCCATACCATATCGTACTGCTTGTAAACGTTAGTCTCGACAAGCTCATATTCTTGATTAGGAAACACCCCCACTCCATCTACTATGTCTCCAGCGATGATAACATACTTCAACCGTCTTAGGATGTCCCCGTCGTCGTTAGCACGCAGGCCTTTTCCTGAGAGCCAATCAAGAAACCGTCCAAACGGCCCCTCTAGAAACTTGTTGCTTCCAATATGCAAATCGGACAAGAACACCGCATAGACCGTCTTTTTTGAAGGAGAAACTACTCTACTCGGCAGGTCAGGTTGAGTAATACTTTTGACATAAAGACGCCCGCCCCTACTTTCAACTTCCACCATCACGCACTGATCCAAGGCCACCTCGTTGACGGTCTTCCTCATCTGTTCGCTGAAAGCAACAGCAGAAAGCTTGCCTGAGTCGTCATCAATCGTAAGTTCAATACCATTCTTCGTTGGACGCTTGGAGTATACCAGGCCCGCTATCCTCCCTCCCTTTTCAACATTCAACTGTGCTACTTTTGAAAGCTGTCTTGCTTCAGGCCTCTCCCTTAGAATCTTCATCAGCTTCTCATAACGGTTCTGGAACAACTGCCCAAAACCCTCAATACCTACCGGCCGAACTTTATCTGACGGATCCCGTATAACCTCTACCCTCGCTTCGATGTCATTAACCACCGGAGTTCCGGGTTGTACAACAGTTACGTCTGAAACACCTTTATGGCCTAGGCCCTCGAATAACTCTGGTTCTATAGCAAAGAGATCATTAGCTTCAATTCGATTACGTGGAGCACTTCCTACTTCCGAAATTGACAATCGAACCTTCTCTTCAATTATTAGAGAAATTATCGAATCAACGGTACGTTGTTCCTCTTTTTTCTTCAGCCCCTCATCAGCAAATTCCTCCAGAAGTTTCAAAGCGTCAGGTGCGATCTGGTACCCATGAGAAAGCGCGTAGCTAACAGCCTTTGACACGGTAGTGTTTCGAGAAAGTGACACAGATGAGACACCTTCAGGGTTAGGAGGACTGCGCAATTTTAATCGCCAGTTCGAGCAACCCCCTTGCTTTCGGTTCAATATTTGATTCAACGTAGATCCTCACCTTCTTTTCAGTACCAGAGCTCCTAATCATGAACCATGAATCGTTGCTTTTCAAATTGACCTTGACGCCGTCGAAGTCTTCGATGGATTCTACTTGGTCACCGAACTCCTTTGCAATCTGGGCTTTTACTATATTATAATCAACAACCGAACCAGTCGTAATGTTCTTCTGAAAATTGTAGTATTTTGGAATTGAAGCAAGAGCCTCATGCAAGCTCAAATCATGCTCAGAGAGGTACTGCGTCAACATAATACCAGCACATATACCATCCTCCCAATAGCCCCACTTTGGGTCAACTATCTTACTTGGTTCGCTCGCGTAAATGCCCCTTCTCTTGTAAAGCTCTTGGAAAGTCTTTCCAATTCTTGACCTTACAACTCTGCATCCAGACTCAAGTGCAACTTTCTCGAGCGCCTTTGAGCTATTCAGGGAAATGATTACGGTTCCTCGTTTATTTTTCTCAATAGTGGTTTTGAGAATAAGAGTAGCAAGCGCATAATCCGGAATCACATTGCCGTTACTCTCTATCATCACCAGTCTGTCTGCGTCGCCGTCATGAGCTATCGCGAAATCGGCCCCAATATTACGAGTCAAGGCAGCAACTTCCCCCAAGGTCTCCAACATGGGCTCAGGCAATCGTCCTGGAAACATCCCGCTGGGATGCGCGTTCACCGTTACCATATTGTGGCCCAGCTCTGATAGTATGCTTGGAGTGACATTACCCGAAGTTCCATTCGCACAATCAACAAGTATCTTGAACGATTTTTTGGTTGATCCCGTCATGCGCAAGATGGCTTCTCTATACGACCAGATGGCTTCTTCATTGTCTAATGTAGAACCATATTGAACAAACTCGCTACCTTGTTTCACATATTCCGCACTCTTTTGGATCAAAGCTTCTAACTTTTGCTCTTCTTCCAATGAAAATTCAATTCCCTCGGTGCCGAAGACCTTCACACCTGCAAACTCCGGAGGGTTATGCGATGCCGTTACAGAGAAACCCGCATGAAGCCTATTTTGCTTGATATTGAAAGCGAGAACCGGTGTTGGAATCACTCCATAGTTATCTACATCGCTACCATACCAATTCATTGCGGCACAAGCGATAGTTGCCAGTATGAAGGAACTCTTTCTGCTATCATACCCTAACCCGAACCTACCTACTCCCACCAACTCGTTTACAGCATAACATACGGCAATTGTCTCACGCATCGATACCTCTTGGCCGAAAGTGCCCCTAATTCCCGCTGTCCCGAATTGCACTCTGATTGGACGTTTCGGTTTCCCAGTGAATTGGTCGATTGCTTCTTGAGTTGTTGTCTGGCTCAAATACACTTCTTACGAAGCGTAAGCATAGTTAGAACGACATCTAATCTTTTCCCTAAAACCTCAAAAGCTTGTATCGAGAGGTCAAGTCTTACAAACACGAGCTGTTAGGCTCCGCCTCACTGCAGGTGGAAGAAAGAGCCTTCCTTTAGTCACCACCGATTCCACGGAGTTTCTGGAACGATCACAACAGTAGGTATCGGCACTTCACTAACCAAAGCGGATTTGGCAGCTCCAACTGGCACGCTTGATTCTGCGAGCGTGACAAGCGCTTTTTACTCTTATTCTCTCCCGTAGAAACTAGGTGCGGACATTCACATACTTGTACGCGAGTGTGTTTGTCTCAAACGCATAGTGAACTTTTTGATACGAGGATCGCATGTGCTCCACATCCTCCCTTACTTTTGCGGGATCTTCTTTCTTTACTATTATCCGAGCCATAAGAGAACCGATTTCTTTCATTTCATCTTCTTTCATGCCTAACCTAGTGACTTCGCTCGTGCCTAACCTCAATCCTCCGGGATGCATATAATGCCTCCCGGCTTTGATGTCGCCTGGGATCAGCTGCCTGTTCACGATGATATTCGCGTTCTCCAGCTCTTTTTCTAGAGTTCCCCCATCGTTGTATTTAGTCACGTCAATTCCAATTTGATGGGATTTTGTATACCCTAGATTCGCGGCCAAAACATCCAATCCTTCATCACTCAAGGCCTTGCCTAGAGCCTGTGCATTAGAGATTACTTGTTTTGAGTACGCTTGCCCAAACTGCAGGAATTCTGCGAACGCCACAGCCTTACCAGCAACGTGATGCAGGTGGTGATTGCTCGCCGTTCCGGGGAATGCTGCCACCTTGATCTTGTCGGCGTACTTGCTCCAAGAAAGCACTGTTCCCCCCTGTGGACCAAAAAGAGTTTTGTGTGTGGAAAGAGTCATGGCTTCGGCCCCTTCTGCTAGGGGTTGTTGGAATTGTCCTCCTGCGATCAGGCCTGAGACATGGGCGGAGTCATAACAAACAAAAATTCCTTCGGATTTGAGAAAATCAGCCAGTTCTCTTATGGGGTGAGGGAAGAAAAACAAGCTACCTCCAAACATCGCGAGTTTTACTTTCTTACCCTCGGATTTGAGTTTCTTCACTTTCTCCTTGGTTTTATCCACATCAATGTTCCAATTGTCCTTGTCAAAGGCAAAATACTCTACTTCAAGGCCATGAACCAGACCGGCGGTACCGTTGAATTCCTTTCTTCCAGTGGAGATGTGACCTCCGTTAGGAATTGCTAGAGCAAGTATAGTGTCACCGGGATCTGTGAAGGCCGAGTAAACGGTGAGATTTGCGCATACTCCTGAGACAGGCCTTACATCGGCAAACTCTACATTGAACAATTCCCGGGCTAACTGCATACATAATAACTCGACCTTGTCGATGTAAACACAACCTGCATAGACACGTTCTCCTGCCCAACCTTCCGCGTATCTATTTCCAAAATCCGAGAGAGTAGCTTCGCGCACCGCAGGGCTGGGAACATTTTCGGAAGCAATCAAAGGTATGCTGTTACAAAACCAATCTTGATGATCGTGAAGATCTTTGAAAATTAAATCATACATACTTTTTGGATCTAGTTTATTTTCATCTGTAGCTTCCATCATAGGCTATGAAAAAGGGGTTCTTGGTTAGATAAAGGTTCTATGAAAAAGAAGACTTATTCTGTTGTTCTGAAAACAGATTTGCCTTCAAACGGATCGGTACGAATCTTAATGAGAAACTTCTTTCGCAGTGCTTGACAGAAATAGGCTGGTGCTCGAACAGTGAAAAAGACAAAGTGGATGCCTGAAGGCTATCATACAGTCACACCATACCTTGTGGTAAAAAACGCATCTCAATTCCTTTACTTCATGAAACAAGCTTTCGCCGCGAAGGAGTGTATAAAACGTGTATCACAAAATGGAGAGATCAATCACGGCGAGGTCGAGATAGGAGACTCGAAAGTAATGTTTGGAAGTGCTTCAGGGAAAGTCCTTCCCTTTCCCGCAATGCTCCACTTATACGTGAAAGATGCCGACGCAGTTTATCAAAGGGCCTTGAAAGCCGGTGCAATTTCACTAAGAGAACCACAAGATCGTCCTTTCGGTGACCGGACGTGCGGAGTTAAGGATGCTTGGGGAAATCAATGGTGGATTGCAACACACATAGAGAATGTCTCGCCAGAAGAAATTGAGAGAATGAACAAGGTCTAATTGCGATTTCCCGTGACTTTGGGATCTTTGGTGAGCACTTCGAACCACTTCATCATGTTACCATCAAGATCCTTGAGATCAAAGAAACTAACTACATTGGGAACAGTCTTAATTTCTGTCGTCATGATTGCCGCTTTTCTTAACTTTGCCGCTTGTGATTTGCACCCAATGCTCCCCTGACCCTAAACTCAACATTTCCAAGAAAGGGCTCCAAATCTGGTCCTTTCTTCTCAAAGGACCGCGAGTACCCACTCCCATGATTTCGCAATGTCGCCTACCTCAATCGCCTCGATGATTTCTCCCATATCGATTTCTTCTTACTATCTTTCTTCCTCGCTGTTTGCGCACACTCATATTCTGAGCGAAGGACGATTTCGTTAGTTAAACGTTGAAATTGAGTTCCCGGAATTTGAGAATTTTCATTTCACTTGAGGTTCCTTCTCCCTCGGCTGGATAGCTCCTTCGACCCAAAAGTCCCAGATCCTGCGGAGATTGAATATGGTTGTGGCCTGATCTTAAAAAAGGAAAAAGGGAAGCACGTAGTTTTCGACTATCTGCTATTGTTTGTTTTGGTGCTCAGATTCTAGGATGTTGCGCAGCCGATTACATAACTTCCGTCAGTCTGGATTTCCGCGATTATTTTGCCCGACTTGGAGATCAGGTAAACTACGCCTGAAGCACCGCCGTATGCTGGTACATAGTTATCAGTCGCGTATTTTCCAGTGCCGCCCGAACAGCCATCGTCCTCGCTCATGTTTACGTTCAACCATTTAACCTTGAGGGATGCAGAAATTGAAGCCAATCCAGCTGGAGATGTTGCCACGACTAGGTTGGTGGCATCTTTCTGGTTGCTCCAAGAGCCCCATGTGTAAGCATTCAAGGAGATTGAAGTGACATACTTCAGATCCGAGGTATAGACGTAGACGCACTCACAATCGTAGCCGTTAACAAGGGACATAGCCAGTCTTCTGGTTTACAGAGACTCCGACAGCGCCACTGTTAGTGACAGTTTTAACGATCTTCGTTCCGCTGATCTCATCCACACAGCCGTATCCACTGGATGATTCCCTGTCCGCTGCGTACACGGTGCCATTCTTCAGATTCGAGTCCATGAATTCTGCGTAGTAGCCGCAGGCATCGAGGGTTGTGACTACTTTGTTCGTTGATGGGTTGATGACCGCGTAGTACCCTGGGTCGGAGAATGTTGAGGCAATGATGTAGCCGCTCTTTGCGGAGTAAGCAATACCTGAAGCCGGTTCGCTGATGCTGATCGTTGTGACAACTTTTAACGTCTTTGCATTGACTACGATGACACATTCACAGCTGTATCCGCCTGCATAGAAGAGCCCATTCTTATAATCATAAGCTACGCCTATGGTAACGCTGGACATACTAATTTCTCCGACGAACTTTGTGCCTGAAATCATTTGAAGGGCTTCCGAGCTGAGGTCGGACACCACTGTAAACGACGCTCCTTTATCAGGAGTTGAAGGTATAGCGTGACCGGTATTGCGTTTGTCGCCGGAGTAGGTGCTAGAGCTGGTGTTGCACTGGGTGATGAATAAGCCGAAGCTATCAACGATGGTGCTGTAAACAGAAACAGCCTCACGAGGGCGATTGACGCAAGAGAATATTTTTTCATTTTATAATTATGCAACATATCTTAGTCGTGATGAGAAAATCGCTAGCACTTATTTACGGATTCCGAAACCATATGATTTCGACGGGCTGTCAAGCGTTATATCGAAAATCGAAACAGCCCATTTAGTTTTTCCGGCCCGCATGATAACTAGTAACGCTGTTACATTTAAAACAACATTAGGTTTCAACTATTTGGTGGCACGAATTCAATGTAACGCCTTAATCGTATCTATGTGTTAATGACGGGATATGCTGACGGGCGGCTCGACTAGGACTGTTTTGGTAAGAACGTATTAGAATCTCATCCAACCAAGCGATTTCGTCCGGAGAGATTGAGACCGCATGCAGGAAGAGAGAAAATCACAAGCTTCGCCTTCTGAATTAGAACTCCTGAAAGAGTGGTATACCTACAACTCCTTTGTCAGAAAAAAGTATCTTCAAGAGATCTTCCAAAAGCTTCCAGACGAAGAAAGATACAAGGATAAGGGAGCCTCTTTTCCAAGCGTCGTTGACATCTTCATGCACGTAATTGATGCGTATCGGTCCTGGTTCATTTATACCTACGAGGATCGGTGGTCCGAATTCGAGAGGCTAAGGGGCAAGAAGAAATACACCAAAGAGGAGGTCGAAGCCGAGGAAGAGAAACTGGACACTCTTCTCAATAATTTCTTGAACGCTCTAACTCCAGACGATCTGCAACAATGGATCGCTTTCAAAGGCAGACAAGATTTTCGTAAAATAAAGTTACGGGACATGCTTTGGCACATGGTTGAAGAAGACCTGCAGCATAGAGGAGAGTTGAATGCCCTATTCTGGCAACTGAACATCGATCCGCCAGTGACTGGTTGGAACCCGTTTGATGAGGACAAGGAGGAAATTTCCGAGGACGAATATCACAGAATTAAAGGAGAATCAACTTAAAATAGGCGCATTAGGATCAGGGCTAGTATAGAGAAAGATCTTTCCGACAATTTTCTCCCCTGCTTTTGCAGCATGGCGAGAGGATGCTACATTAGACTCTGCGATCTCATTGATTAGGGTATGAACGTGCCTTGACTTAAGATAGATAAGCCTAGCCTGTAAGTTATCTCTCATTATTCCCATTTTTCTGAACTGCGGCTCAACGTAGAGGCCATGCGATCTTGCATAGCCATCTACAATTGTCATCCAAGCAATGCCCACGATTCTATCTGCTATCTTGACAACGAAGCATTTGTCTCCATTCTTTAGAGCAACACTGACCCATTGCCTATTTGTTTCAGGCTGCGTGGCGGCCATGAAGCGTTCTAATTCGGCAACGTTGTTATCCATGCTAACTTGATGCCTGAATTTGTGGTCCAGAGAAACTTTGTCAATATCCAGCTGCCAGATATTCCAAACTTCTTTAGGATATTCTGCGACCTCAAGCTCCGAGAAAATGTAACTGGAAGGCTTCAGCTTATAGAAGTGATTGAACGCCTCGTTGGATTTCGTAAAGATGGTTCCTGTTTCCTCGTAGTTGTCATACACGAACAGGCCATTCTTGCTTCCCTCAGAGTTCTGGGAAACATAAGCTTCGCCTCCTGCTTCAAGAGCTTCTTTGACCTCATGACGGAGGAGTGGGTCAAAGAACGATAGTCCTTTCGGTAGACCACTAAGCTCATCTATGATCGTTATCTTTGATACCCGAACGCTATCGCTCATAAATTCTTGCCATACGCCCTAATTCTAGTTCTATCATTACCAATCCAAAATCGTAAATTTCTTAGTTAGTCTCTCTTCTCCAAGGATGTTGCCTATGACCAATTCAAGACTATCAGAGCTGCGATGCAGATCAACAACCTCATCGTCCCTCAGGGCATCCCTAAGGAGATATTCGAACTGGGTTTTTCGGTCACTCATGTGACCAAAGCGCTTGATCCGTTCCCTTTCTATCTGTTCGTAAGCATACATGAATTCATAGAGTGATCTGTAGATCTGATGCTCCATGTTCTCTTCGATATTGAATTCGAGATCAGCTCTATCTTTTCCCCCAACAGTTATTGCCTGGAGCCCTTCTAGATCCGCCCAAAAAATAGTTCCATCTGGAGCCAATACTGCATCCTTATCGAGCCAAACATCGTAGAAGTCCAGCCCACTGTACGTGCCGTTATCATTGTTGCTCATGGATCTAACAAATAAGGTAAGAATCGCAATTCCGCTCTCAACGAAGTTCCTGAGAAAATTCATTGCCTTGTCGTTATTGTCTATATGGAAGAAGCCAAAGAGCTCCCCCGTATCATCACCAATAGTCCAATCTGAATGGAAATAGATCCTGATGTTGGACGGGATTAACCTTGTTTCCTGAACCATTTCTTGTTTGAACCTCCTGTACCAATACACCTGAGTAACCTCTTGTTGGAGAGCTTTAGGCAGTTTGACGATCTTCACTAAAGGGGCAATCCTAAATCCATGAATCGATGTTGTGCTAGCATCTGACATTTCCGTTGCTTTCATTGCAATGGACGCGAATTCCAGCCCTTGGGAGCCGTAAGGACATCCCCTTGACCACAACTCCCCGGTAAGATACCTTGGAAACTTCTCCTTCTCCTTGGCACTCATGATCTTCTCCTTCACACTATTATTTTTCAGAAGGCTGCTAATCTCCTCCTTCTTGAAGAGTTGTCGGCTAAACGGGCTGGTAGTTGATCCTATTCCCTTCACGGAGAAGTAAAAATCAATGCCATCAATGGTCATGCAGGGTTCTCTACTAACAGCACTCCGGTTATCATCAATCAACAGCTCCTTGGTTCCTATAGGATCCACATCTCTAAACGGCTTTACACTATCCGGGAGGTAAATCTTCTCGAATTCTCGCATTTGGAAACTTGCGAAGTACTTGTTAGTAATTGTGCCGGCTCCATCGTAAACATTGAGATTGATAGGCATGCCTCTAAGCTGAATGGCCGCTGGTTTTGTAATCGCTACAGTCATTGTCTGGGAGCCCCACATCTAGGACAAACAGAAGCTGTTGATGGAATAAGCGTGCCACAATATTTACAATTCACCATAGCGACATCTCTTATCACAACCTGTTGTGAAGGCTGTGAACCTAAGTCAATCTTAGATTCCGATGGAGTTGCGGTTGAAGGTGGAGTAGAAGGTGGAGTAGGAGGAGGTGTGTATGGAGAATGCTTTGGAAGGGAAGTATCTCTGCGTCTCCTTGTTCGAGTTGCAATATAAACAGCGATTACAACAATGAACAGGATTGCGACTAACAGTATAATATAACCAAAATATGGACCTAATCCCAAAAAACCACTAGCAGCAGTTGTAGCTGAGCTGCTAGCTGAAGTTGTTGTAGTTGAGCTACTGCTGGGAGGAGCACTACCTATTGCCAACGCATAGCTGGTCGAAGTTACGTAGAGATTGTCAATGTATGTGAAACTGCCAGCCTGGCCCTGATATTGACCATTATCCTGCTCGACATAATTGTAGCCAACGATGTACCCCGTAGATGGATCGAAGTATTCATACCACGTATACGATGCGTTAAAGACGCCATAAGAGTCCTCGCGCTGATATTCGCCGGTACCCTCGGCACGAATTGTTTGAACGTATTTGCCTTCTGTGGGTAATTGCAAGCTGTAATTCTTCGATAGCACTATGAATCCAGTATTCAAAACCGCAAACGAAGCTCCAACCGGAAGCGAGGTGTTTATTGCGAACCAGACGCCGATAGGCTTAGCGTATCCTACTTGATTGTCTGTTCCATTCACATAGGTGAAATTATTGGATGACCATGTATAATCGCCAGCCATAGAAGTTGAGCTGGAGACCCCTTGACTATTGCTGTATTGATAGGAATAACTATAGGAAGCTGATACAATGCTCCCATTAACGGAATTCGTCTGCTCCATCCCTGTTACTTGTGTCTGGTCAGAATAACCTGAATACGATCCTCCACCATTGTTCACAGTGATTGTTTCAGAATAATTGAAGTAATCACCTTTGTGAGGTGTATATCCTGAAACTAAGCGGACATTAGCTACAATTAAAATTGCTACAAGAAAGAATGCCAACAGCATTGCTCTAAAGGCGTTCTTATTGCTCATTATTCTTTGCCTGTTCTAGTCCAGTTGTCTATTAACAGAGCTCAACCCGCAAATCCTCCAATCCCATGACTGTGAGCCGGATGAAAACCCCCCATCCCACTAAAGGTTGCATGATAGGACGAATGAGCTACGATCATCGGATAATACCAGAGGAAAAAGTTTGGATGCGAAGCGTACGTGAATTGTACTGGAGTTTCTGTAATCTTCGTTGTAGGATCAATCTCCTTTACCAGCTCATTTCGTACTCCGTGGATCATTAGGACGGCCAAGGCAACTAATTCAGACCGCTCCAATACTGTGGCGTAGCTAGAGAGCAAATTGACTGCTTTTTCCATCAAGTCAAGGACCTCGTGGGCCTCGAATACGGGTATGGAAGCAAGTATCGCAGCTGCTACTAACGGATATTCTAAGTAGTTCTTCAACTGCTCTACGATGTACTTCAACTTGTCCTCTACTTCATCTGGATTCAGTTCTCCAATCGCCAAGAAAGCTGAAGCAATTTCCGTATCTTCCGAGGTCATGTAACCCCAGGAACTAAACATGTATCTGAATCCTTGGAATTTACGGGCTAGTTGGTCCCAAGGAACATTCATTATTGCTAGTATTCCTGCAGCTTCATATGATGAAGTAATTTCTTTAAATTGAGTAAATCGATCTATTGGATAGCTTCCGTCAAATCTCCTCCCTGCCATAATCGTGGCAGCAACTCCAGCAGATACTTCTTTTGGAACACCCTGATCTCTTAGTTGTTTGTCCAAACTCTTCAAGATGTCTTCAAGGTTTTGAACGTCCTGACCAGTAGTTGCAGTCATAATCTCGGCAGCCATTAGTTTGTTAGAAGTTGTGGAGTTGAAGTTCTGAAGAACGTTGAGGGCTTGAACGAACCTTTCTGTGATGTGGTTTGTGTCACCCTGAAACTTGGCTAGCCCGATTGCTATGCTCCATAACAACGATGGAGCTTGAACTACAGGATGCCCCCCATCATTCTCGTAATTATCATTGGCATCGTTTGAGTATTCTTGACCTTCTATCTTAGGGAACTCAAGTTTGAGCATGCTCACATAAAAAGCAGCGCTGTTAGCTATGGATTGCAATTCAGCATAGGTTGCCTTGATCTCTGCTGAGAAATCAGCAAACTCTTCATCAGCTACTCGATAGTTCCTGACATTAAGATCGAATAATGTAACACTTCCGAGACCGGTAAGAGATAGATATCCTTCACCGTATGGCACCATACGATCGATCATGGACTTTTTCTGGATGAGCTCATTCACATTAGCCTCCATTGCACTAAGTTCAGACTCTTCTCGAGAGACAGTAGCTGTTTCGGTCTGAACCCTCTCTTGCAGCTCATCCTTCTTCTCTTCTCCTTCAAAATGAAATAAGAACGAGTGTTCTTTTCGCTCATCTTGCTGTAAGGCTGCGTTTGCTTGTTCCTCTTCTGTCTTTTCAGTGTCGACTTGGGTAGTTAGCTGAGATAATTTGGAAACATCATCAATTTCCTTATCATAATCGTCCTTAGTTGTCCTCAAAACATAACCATTAGTGGATAGGTAATCCAAATCAATTGGTGGAATGGGAGTAAGGTCTTGTCGGTCGCTTATCTGAGAAAGAAATGTCCTTACATCACAGCATTTCATAATACGCATCGTAATGACGTGATTCTTAAGCGATTTGTTTTTGTTAAAGAGGATGGGTTACCCAAAACAATCAATTGCTGTCTACAACCAATTTGTTCGCCGCTTCTCAGGCGACCCCAATAGGTATTCTATCATCAGTACGTAGGTCAAGCAATTCGTCTAGCGTGAAATCATGGGCAACCTCGATCTCGGTGCGGGCCGTGCGACAGCGCAGACATATGTAACGAATAGCTCCGCTAGATAGAGATACCTTCACATGTTCGGTCCTCAGTTTGCATTTCTTGCAAGGCAGTTTTGAATAAACATGCCTAGGGATCCCGAACAAGAATTCGTCGTACATGAGCAGCGAGATTGTGAGAAGAGCTCGTACTTATTTCTTGTCCACGATAAACAAAGACGTGTCAAGTGCTCAATTGGACCAAAGGAAGAGCGCTTCTAAGGAATTCTCAGCAATCTTCTTATCAACAAGCGCTCAAACTGAATTTACGAAATATGGATTCATATTCGATACATTACTCGTTCAATCAGCCATTTGACGTCTCTGCAAAAATGGCGTTCGATTGGTGCATCGATTACAGGCCTGACGACTGGAGAAGGATGGGGAAGAAGGGAATAAGGACCATCAAACGCATAAACGAAGACACCTTAATTCTTACCGACACTGTCGTGGGCGAGGACGGTCCACTGACTAAACGAAGGCTCGTCAGACTCAACTCGGAGCGACTGGCCTGGACAAACACCCACATCGCGGGACCGAACAAACATTCGCAGTTCTGGTATCAGATTGTCGGAAGAGGCCATGAAAAGTCCAGATTAGATTTCATCGGTCTTCAAGTGAACTATGAGAAGCGTCCTTCATCAACGAGAATCGCAAGGGTGGCAGAAGAGCTTAAGGCCGATGATAAGCGGATGTGGTCACTGCTCGCTGAGGAAATGCGAAAAGATTTCCACACGCAAAAGCGCTGAACAATCACGCGCTGTACCACACTCTATTACGTTCCGTCAGAACTGTTTGAGGCGAGATCGCCACATCGCATATCTGAACATTGGTTCGAAGGTTCTTGTCGGATGGTTCTAAGGGCTGGAACTAAATATCTAGACCATTACCGTCTAGATTAGACCAAGTTTGAAGTGCTAGACTCCAGCCTTCTTACGCTCTCCACGCTCGTGACGGTCCTCCTCGGGGAATTCTCTTAATAATTATGCATCTGGTGATTGGCTATCTTGGGCCGGGTCGTATAATTTATTTTGAAAACTTGGTACAATGAACGATGTGCTACTTGTAACAAACCATTCTTTGAACACGGAAGACAGTGGCACGTGTTTGTGTCAAGAGGAAAGCCCAACCGAAGACCTCGCCAGAAACGCTATTCTCATAGTCAACAATCAAGGACGAAAAATCACTTCGACAAGTTTCACACACTCAGAGACTTAAAGTCTGAATACCACAGACTGGCCTTCCTGAATCATCCCGACCATAATCGGAACCCAAACGCCGAAGACCAATTTATCAGAATGAAATTAGACTATGAACAAGCATTGAAAAGATTCGCAAGGTCACAATAGACCCTTTGCAACTTCATTTTTCAGTAATTTCGTGATAACGCTTGATTTTTTAACAATAAAATCACATCGCATTTTTGCATTTTGGCCCTTAACCTAAAGAAATTACAATCCATCGCTCGGCGCAGACTAGGTCTAAAAGGTAGCGTGGAGTTCGAACATGTTTCCAAAAGTCAAATTGCATATCTGAAAATTGGTTCAGAGTTCTTGAGCACGACGACCAACTCTGTGACACTCGCCCATACTATCACATACTCGAATGCACCATCTCTAAATCCCGCAGATGTTTATCACGAGTTCTGCAAGGCAAAATTAAACGAATGTGGCTTTACAACCATTGAGGTGGCCGCCCTTAACGCAATTCGAGATTGCTCGAAGAACGATCCAAAATACATTCGGGATGCAAATTCAGCTCTGACGGTAGTCTCTGAAGCGTATGCGAGTTGGCTATTATTTTCACAATTTCAAGAAGCCGATGAACGCAGGAACAGCATAGTTTTACGCTTTGAATCAAGCGATGCCTTGACTAGCCTACATACACAAATGGGATTTTGGGGAACTGCAGGTATATCATATTACAAAATTGCCTCTGAATGGGCTGAAGTGCCGTTTCCTCAAAAACAAATACAGGAGGCTATCGAACGATCATCAGATGGCAAAGAAATTCGAAGTGAATTTGATCAGATCAATGCATTGCTTATTGATTTGCCAAAGGTTGATTTGGCTCAAAGCGATCGTATTTCAGACACTGAAAGCATTCAGATTGTTGACATTATAGTTCGTCTTTTTGATGCAAAGACTGGCCTGGAATGCTAAACCAGACGTTCAAAGATCTGACGCATCATCGAACTTCCAAAGCTGATCCTCAGAAGATATTGGTTTTTTCTTCAAACGCTCAAAAGATCCTTCTTGCATGATTTTTGAAATTACGTATGCAGAGAAAGCAGGGGCTCCAGTTGCACCAGGTGAGTTGTAATTCAAAATATGCATTGATTGTTTTCCGCTGATCAGGATCGCTTCGGGAACAAATCCATTCTTGTCAATCAGCGAGCTCCTCACCCCTGCCAGTCCCCTTTCGTTCAGATACGAAACATCGATTGATGGAATGAATGCCTTGACACGGTCTGACATCGCTTTTTTTGAAATTGAACTGTGCCATTCGTGCCAAATTAGCGAAAGGAACATTCCATTGGTAAAGAGTTTGAGCTTTGGACCGATCGGTCGCTCGAAAATTTTTGAAACTAATTGAAACCTAGTCTCAGACAGTCCTTTGTACGCTCCGGGTCCAGAAACCAAGGTTGCGTTGGGTCCTATTTGTCTTCTCCCATTTGTGCGGATGACAAAATGAGGATCGAGGAATGGGAACTCTTTGTACCTTGCCACGGAATAGATGTTTCTCGTAATTTTAGAAGCAAAAGGCTCATCCACTATCCAGTATTCTCCCCTGAAGTGAAGATCCGTGTATTCTTTTGCAAGACCAAGCTCGTGTGCAATGTCTACAGAACCTCCTCCAGCCGCGTTGATCAAGAATTTCCCCGAAATTTCTTTGCTCCGTCCGTCAATACCTCTTAACCGAATCCCGACATTTTCCCCGGTCTCCTTAATTCCTTGGACTTGGGATCCACCGAGGAATTTTACGCCGTTTTTCCGTGCCATTTCAAATACAAAATTTGTGAACTCGCCATAATTTACTGAAGTGTCAGTCTTTGAAAAGATCGCACCGGCACATCTTACTTGAGGCTCCAATTTTTGCACTTGCTTGGAATCAAGAACTTCTACCTCGTCTTCCTCGACACCATTCTTGATCGCCCATTCCTTGTATTGATTCACTGTTTGCACTTGCTGATCGTCTAGAGCCACTTCGAGGGTTCCAATGGGACTCCAAGGCAAGTTGTACTTGGTAGCAAGATCCTTCCATAGGAAATAGGATTTCTGTGCTGCTCTCGAAAATACTCTCTTCTTCTCCGGGTTCAGATAGAAAGGCCTGTGAAGCAACCCAGTATTCCTAGTACTAGCATGCTTTGCAACTTCAGTTTCCTTTTCGATTAATGCCACTGAACAATCATAGAGCTGGGCTAGCCAATAAGAGATCGTAACTCCTAGTATGCCTCCGCCGATAATTACAACATCATAAAATCCGTCCTTGGAAGAGTAAGACATTCTTTCCAATAACAAACTCATCTCGTAAAGATTTCGAGTTTCACAATTGCCTACGTAACCCTACCTCTACTCTGGAACTGCTTTGGGAAAAACATTTCCGCTTAGTTGTTCAGCGGGAAACTTGTGAGGAAAGAGCAACCCATCGAAGATCAGAAATTTGCCTAGCCAAAACGACCTAACTACAGCCAAAAATTGAATCTGGGAGACCCATATAGGACCAAAATCTGTGTGAGGAGGAAGGCTGAGTCCAATGAAGTGTAGGGGTGCAGAAAATCCCCAGACTATTACAAGAGCATTCACAATGTCGAAAGCAAGAAACTCTGGATAGTATCTAACTACAGGCATCAAAACAAAGAATGGTAGAAGTATCATGTTCATCTGAGGCGTACACACATACGTGCTAAACAAAAAGGCGAATGTGAACAACCAACTCATTGTGAGGATAAGATGTGCTCTGTCAAGCTCGGTATTGATTGCGTTGCTGTATTTTCGGATCCCTTGAAACGTAATTATGCCGCAAAGAGAAAGAAATAACGCCGGGAAAATCACATGTCTGAGCGGATTTAAATTAGACATAAAGGCAAGCATCCAGGATCCTTCAATGTACCAGTTGTAATTATAACTCAAAAAATTCGAAATAAAGCTCGTATTTGGAAACATGAATGGAAAATTCTGAACAACTCCTGAAGAGTTTGTTTGAGTAGTCAAATAGGAATGCGGAAAGCTGTTTAGAATCAGAACAGCTCCATAAACCGCTCCCCAAGAAATCGCAGCTCCTATTAGGAATTGGATCCTTTCGCGCCAATTCCTTGCTCCAAAGAGCATTCCAAGAGCCGGTACAGCCGTAACCAGATTCGCTGCCGCAGATAGACCGAGAAGAATTCCACTAGACCATCTGCTACCTTCTAAGAATTTTCTCAGTCCGAAAGTGGCCAGCCAGACGCCTATGATATACCAATTTAGTAAGAGCATGAACACGAAAGACGGTGTCGCTACAAGGAAAAGTAGCGTTCGTTTGTGTTTTTGTCTTATCCCAAGAGTGTCTGCGATTTTGAGGGTGTCTTGAATTAAAAGAACAGTGGGAATAAGTAAGAGGATGGCGGTGTAGCCGTAATAATTAGTGATGAATGATTGAAATGGCCATAAAGAAAACACTTTGGCAAGAAGGCCCATGGACCACATGAAAAAACCCGTGAGAAGTGGATATTCCACAAAGACGTTTACGTAAGGAATCCCTAAGTAACAGTGTGGAAAAAGAGAAGGACAAAATCTAGACTGAAACACCTCATCGAGATCACTATAGATCATTCCGCCTGCGTATGGAAGATGCTCCCACACGCCCCAAACATAGAATAACCCAACTATGGCATCGAAATAGGCAGACTTGTGGCGCTCAATATGCCCACGCACGCTGCTTAAGGTAATCAATGAACGGTATTCAGCTAGAATTCAGGACACATACGCTCTCTTCTTAAATAAACTGTCTTCTGCTCGTAGGCAATTTACGGTTTCAAACTGATTTGCAAAATGCGTGTGCAAACTCCCTACTTTTGCGAATGATTCTCCCACTTGCTCAGGAATCTATGAGCTTCGACTATGAATCACGGGAGTATTTCGTATATCGCATCCGATATAGATATATAGTCGGGTACTCAAGACTTCCCCGAAAGTCGAGTTTTAGTTGGCGGTTTCAAGACAGCAGAGCGTCTCAAAAGCAAACAAGCGGACTACGAGAACCTTGGCTCATTTCCTTCAAAGGCCGCAGGGAGCACCGAGAGGAGTTTTGCTCTTCTACATTCTGCATCGCATCTCGCTAGGACCGACTCATGGATACGAAATCTCCCAGGACATTGAAGAAAAGACCGAAGGGGCTTGGAGGCCTGCGCCGGGTTCAATTTACCCGATGCTAAAGAAACTAACCAACGAAGGACTTATTCGCGCAAGTTCCAAATCTAGAGGTTCAGAAACAGCTCAACGAGTTTACGAGATCACACTAGAGGGCTCAAAGTGTCTCAAGGAAGGGAAAAATATGTTCGCAAATGCGGGAGAGAGATGGACCGCTATGCGGCGAATCTTCATTGATTTAATGGATCCTTCTCAACTCTCTGGGTTTCTCACTGAGGGATCAAGACGCCAAATTGAGATGGTCCAAGAGATAGTCGACACGAAACTTTTGAAACTGTCGCAAAGCGATGCTGAATATACTTTGAAGGAATATGCTTTAAATCTCGAAAGGCAGCTCGACTGGACAAAGAACAGGCTCGCACAGTTAGAAAAGAAAGCAGTTGCAACAGCTCAAGTGAGACCTAATCGGTAAATTTGTGGTAATAATTTAGAAAAAAGGATTGAATAAAAAATGTCTGACCAACAAGCGCTAAGTGTAAACGAAGACTATAGTCAGAGACCGACTGTCGTAAAGGTAGAGAACTTGTCAAAGACTTTTGGGCAATTGAAAGCCGTTGATGGCGTATCCTTTGAAATAAAGGAGGGGGAAATCTTTGGCTTCCTAGGACCAAATGGAGCCGGGAAGACCACAACCATCAATGTCCTCACGACTCTTCTTCGAGCATCAGGAGGAACGGCAGAAATTGCAGGTCTCGACATCCACAAGCATCCAAATGAAGTGAGAAGGAATGTGGGAGTGGTTCCTCAGGAATACACCGCAGATGAGGATTTGACAGGTTTTCAAAATATCATTCTGTGTGGCGACCTTTACGGCATCCCGCGGAGCAATTCCAGGCCCCACGCGATGGAGCTATTGAAGCTCGTTCAGCTAGAGGACGCAGCAAACAGAAAGGTCAGTACTTACTCAGGAGGCATGCGAAGAAGACTAGAACTCGCCTGCGGCCTGATCAACTATCCGAAATTGCTGTTCTTAGATGAACCAACTCTGGGACTGGACGTCCAAACTCGTACGGCAGTCTGGAACTACATCAGGATGCTCAAAGAGGAATACCACATGACACTCTTCCTGACAACACACTATCTCGAAGAGGCTGATTCTCTCTGCGACAGGATTGCAATCATTGACCACGGCCATATTATCAAGATAGGAAGTCCAGACCAGCTCAAAGCGAGCATTGGCGGAGATATTATTGTAGTCGGGGTTGTTGAAGCGCAACCAGACATTTCTTCGGACATTGCAAAGATCAATTTGGTCAAAGATGTCAAGAAGAACGGAAACGAATACAGGATAAAATCCGAAATCGGGGAAGAAGCCTCGATTCAAATTATTGATATCATCAGATCGAAGGGACTTCATGTTACAAAGATCTCACTTACCAAGCCGACGCTGGATGAGGCGTACCTTGAATTTACTGGGCGCACTTTGAGAGAAGAAGAGACAAACAGGATGCAAATGTTCGCCCAACGGGTGACTATGAGGAGAGCCCGCAGCTAAAGTAAATTAGAATATGAAAAACAAGAGAGCGTGAAATGGAAAAATGGTAGAAGAAATTCCTGCAAGATCAGTTGCTACGACAGCTGAACAAACAGCCGTAGAAGAGGAGGAAAGAAAACAGGAGAGAGCGTTCCGGGCAGCTCCACGTCTGAACAAGAGTCCGTTGCATGGACTTTGGGCTCTGACAAACAGGGACCTGATAAAGTGGTACAAAAATCCCATTCAACTAATCATCTCATTGATTCAGCCTGTCGTTTGGCTCGGACTATTTGGCAAGGCCCTAAACTTTGGTTCGTTCATTTCTAGTGGCATTTCTTCTTCGAATATATGCGCTGGATTATCGGCAACTGCATGTTCCGCTGCCAAATCAGCAGCAGAAGCAGCGGCATATCAGCAATTCTTTGGTGTCTCCAGCTACTTTTCGTTCCTTTCTGCAGGAATGCTTGCGTTCATCATTTTGTTTACCGCAGCTTTTGCAGGAATGTCTGTTGTATGGGATAGAAGATTTGGTTTCATGAATAAGGCGTTAAGCACACCAGTGGGCAGAGGCGCGATTGTGATAGGCAAAATTCTCCAAAGCGTAATCAGATCTTTGATTCAAGCTGCAATGGTGTTGATCATCGCAATCATTCTAGGAATGAGCACATCACATTTGACGGTAGTGACGATAGCAGGATCATTCGCAATACTCTTCTTGATGGCGTTTGGTCTATCTTCGCTTTTCGTAATGCTCGCGTTGAGATCTAGCGACTGGCAGACGCAGATGGCGATAATCAATCTGCTGAACTTACCGCTGCTGTTTGCAAGCAATGCGATGCTTCCAACCTCGATAATGCCAGCTTGGCTCAAGACAGTCGTGAGATTCAATCCAGTGAGCTATGCAAACGATGCAACAAGACAGCTTCTACTTGGCTCAACTCTAAAGCTCGCTCCTCTTTGGATGGACTTTACTGTTCTGATAGGCTTTGCAGCAGGACTTGCAGTCCTTGGAATTATAATGTCGTGGAAACTGCTGACAAAGTAAGCTCTATTTTTTGAGAGATCGCTATGGGTTCTCGGACTCTAGCGAGCTCTTGAAAGTCATCGTGGAAAAAAACGCGACGATTACCCAAAGTAAGCACATCTTCGTTGCGTAAGCAAGATTGACTTTGTAAGAATTGATAGGCCACATATTGACTGCCAAATCAGGATCTTGATTGCTCATCATTGAACTCCACAGGCTGAAGTTGAAAAATACTTCATAAATGCCCGCCGCAAGAAGCAATATGGAGACAATGAGAATCAGGGTTCTAAGCAATCTCGGGATTTTTTTATTGATAAATCCCTGACCCAAAGAGAAGACACAATATCCAAACACGATGCCAGCAGCAAAGAGGTAGTGATTGGCTTTGCATAGATCGGTGAAATGCTAGGCGAAGGAAACTCTTCGGGACCACCCTTCGGACTATTCACCAACTGATTTCCGATGATATGGCTCGGATTGCGCGCAGTCACATAAAAAACCAATATAGCCAAAATAGCTATGAGACTTATGATCAACAGGATCTGAACGACACGTTTCTCTTCCAAAGTTTTGGGCTGGAAGGGCATGCGAATGGAGCTGTTGATACTATTTTGGGCTCTAACAACGATATCTAAATTGAGCTACCCCCGTTCGGTAGGGGTTAACTTTTGATATTGTGCCGAAGGCTCAAGTCCCGCTTCTCTGAAGAATGAGCTATTCTTGAATTTCTTTGCAATCACATCTGCCAAATAGACACTTACCAATGCAAGGGACACTCCGGCAATCAGATCAATTAGGTAATGCTGTCCAAGATACAAAGTTGCAAACAATACGCAAAACTCAAGAGGAATCACGATTGCCAGAAGTTTTCTTTTGAATTTCACCATGTACACACAGAACAAGGTGATGTAAGCCGCATGAAGGCTGGGAAACGCTGCGAATTTATCAGACTCGATGATGCTAGAAAAACGTGCCATCTGCGCAAGAACAGGAGGCGCTGAATTAACGGAAGCTGGCGAGCTGGCCAAGTTGAGTGCCACTCCGGAGTACCAGGGCGGAGCGGTGGGAAAAATTGCAAAGATTAGAAGCGAAACATACGACGTTATAGTCATCGCTATAACGTATCTAGTAAAAAGGACTCGCCGGAATAACCAGAGAACAACAGAAGCTACAATTATCAAGTAGAAATGCAAAGTATAGAAAAATAGCATCACATCGGTCATGGTCTCGGAATAGAAGACTCTCTGGATTAAACCGGTTACATCAACACTCCAGAACATTCTATCAATTGGATAAAGATTCACAATTCCATTCCCAAGATTATACACGGAGCCGGTTATTCCTTGAAGGGCTTCGTAAGAAAGCAAAATGACGATGAAAGGGATCCATTGTCGCAGGAAAAGCTGTTCTTCAGATCTCTTGGTCTTGTGTAAGACGTAGAGAACTGCGGGAATAGTAACTAGGGCAAGTGCGCCAAGAGAAAATTGAAACAAAACGCCTTCTCTGATATAGTTGTAGACAAGAACCACGGAATAGGCCGAGACCGCTAAAATGTAGAAGTTGCTCTTTACTGTGGGAAGAATCGAATTGCGTTGCAAAGCTAGAAAGCTCCTGTGTACGGTAACAAAGGTTAATAGGTCAAACCCCGAAAAAGCCATTCTTTAACTTTTTTTGACGGAAGTTTTCACTCAAGGTATTGCTCAATTTGGGCTGAACTCTTTCCTTTCTGCACCAGAGACGTACAAAAAATAGATTGTGCAGTTACTTCTTGTTCAATTTCCAAGAAAGCTCAGAAGCTATTTGCTCTCGAGTCTTCCCAGCTGTATCAATTCCTTCCTTTTCTGCCGCCTCGATTAAAGGATCAGGCGAATGTGCAACGGCATTTGTTGTGGTAATGCCCTTGCTAGCATTTTCGAATTCTCTTCGAGCGTGTCCTAAGCCTCGCGCCAATCCTGGAAGTTTGTTTGCACCAAAAAGGAAGATGACTAACGAACCGATTATTACCCAGACAAATAGATCGTCTAAGGCCATGTTAGGCAAGCCAAGAAAGTTTGGCTCATAAGCATTATGCTGAAAGCGGAATTCAACTAAGGATTCGAGCTCATCAGACAACTTGCTCTAATCTTTGTTTTCGCAACCTCTAAATCTCTCTGGCAAGCCTTCTATCAATGGCTCCATCGCTTGTAGCTTTCTTTGCAGAGGCTCGATATGTCGCGAAGAGGAGTAACGGTAGTTTTCAAGCTTAAACAATATAATTTCCTCCTTCCATGATTTTTTTGCCGTCAACAATTACATCGCAATGCTCTAACAACATGTCAACATGCGTCTTTGAAGCCCATGGAGCGCCAGTTTCGCGTTGGTAAGGATCGCCGAACGCAATATGAGGGCGAGCTTTTTCATCTTGGAGCAAGTTTCCAACTGTGGGTGTCGAAATTAGAAGAGGATTTGTTGGCAGAGCAAATTCGCTTGCTCTGTTGCTGTTTTCATCGGTGTAAAGATAAGCTGCGATTTCCTTTTTTAGAAGCTCGTTGTCGCAATTGATCGATGCATAATCGATCCTAGAAGCTACCACATCAAAAGTCAAAGGCTCTCTAAAATTCCCATACTTCTCGGAAAACCAATCGCCGAGAAGGTTTGTAACGAAATGCCCATTAAGAATCTTCGGCGCAGTGAAGGTTTCTCCTTCTGGAAGATTTCCCCATCTGCCCTTTTCATGATATCTTCCATCACTTGGGATCCATCGCCAGGATTCGTCAAACTCGCCGGTTATGCTTGCGCCTAGATCATTATGTATTTCGATTTTCTTTGCTTTCTTTACTATATCATGGATCTTGTGAGTTAGGTCGTACACTAGATCATAATCGGCACACATACCTTGTTCCATCAATTGGGTCGTGATGTTGGGCATATGCCCATGTCTTGCGTATTGAGTAGCCTTTCTGATAAACGGGCCTCTTGCAACAAGTTCCCCGGGCATACTTGAGGCAGCCCAGAAGGTGACAGTAGCCCACGGAATTTCTTTTTCGATTTGCTCTGGCAGTTTGGTTAGAGGGCGAGGTGCTAGCTCCTCAAGAATAAATAATTTAACATTTGGCTCTCCAACTAACTCCATAGCTTCGCTCCTTAACGCCTCGCCGACCTTTACCTCCTCTTTGTCAGTAACTATTAGGACGGTGTCTTTACCACCTACGCCCATACATGTTCTGACGGCGTTACGAGCTCCATCTCTGAGCGAACCCATTGCTCTATCCTAATATTCTTCTATCTGTTCTGCGCTTAAAAAGTCAGAGATCCGTTACTACATCATGAGGCTTGCTTTCAATCAACCCTACATCAGTTATCTTAATGAACCGACCGTTTGATTTCAATTCCTTTAGGTTTGAAGCACCGCAATAGCTCAATCCACTACGCAATCCTCCAGCCAGCTGGCGGATCACGAATACTGCACCACCTTTGTAAGGCACTATAGCTTCAACACCTTCTGGAACGAAATCGGAAAGATCCCCATCTTCATGATTTTGAACTTCCGACTCGGACACTAACCTCCCTTCTCTTTGTAGCTGATCTCTTCGAGCAGCCATTGACGCCATTCCACGAGTCACTTTGTACCTTTGAGTGCCTCGAAACACAATCTCGCCTGGACTTTCATCTGTTCCCGCGAGAAGACTGCCTATCATCACGCTATCAGCTCCTGCAACAAGAGATTTTGTGATATCACCGGAGTTCCGAATGCCGCCGTCCGCGATCAACGTTACTCCGCTATCTTTTGCGATCAGGCTGCAATCGCTGATGGCCGTAAGTTGCGGCACTCCCGACCCTGTGACAATCCTCGTTATGCAAATTGAGCCACTTCCTACTCCCACTTTGATTGAATCAGCACCTGACTTGATCAAATGAGCTGCACCTTCTGACGTGGCAATGTTGCCTGCTATCAATTCAACTTCAGGAAGTGCTTTCTTGATTCTCTTGATGGCTTCCAGGGCATATGCACTGTCCCCATGCGCAATATCGAGTACCAAAACATCAACATCAGAATCGACAAGCTTCTTCGCTCGCTCCAGAAAATCACCTCTTACTCCAATTGCGGCTCCTACTCGTAACCTTCCCTTCGAATCCTTGGTTGCATTTGGGAATTCTTTCCTTTTCAAAATGTCTTTAGCAGTTACAAGCCCTTTGAGCTTGTCTCTTGAATCGACAAGTGGCAGTTTCTCGATCTTCTCGTCCTGCATGATTTTCTTGGCTTTATCTATAGTGGTCTTCCCCCAAGTTCCGACGACGAGATCCTTTCGCTTTGTCATTACAGCGGTTACTGACGAATTCGAATATTCAACAAAACGAAGATCGCGAGTTGTGACTATACCCTCGAGTTTTCCTTCATCATCTATAATCAAGATGCCTCCGACATTTTTCTCCCGCATCATCTTGCGCACATCAGAGATCTTCGCGTTCGATCCTAAAGCGTACGGGGATTCAATGATAATGCTCTCCATTCTCTTTACTCGTTGCACTTGAGCAACCTGTGCTTCCAGACCCATGAACCTGTGGATAATCCCAATACCGCCTTCCCGAGCTAGGGCAACTGCCATCTCGGATTCTGTCACGGTGTCCATGTTAGCTGAGATAATCGGAATGTTCAAAGTGATCTTAGGCGTGAGTTTTGTAGAGATGTTAACATCATGCCGAGATCTCACTCTAGAATATCTAGGAACAAGCAAAACATCATCAAAAGTTAAGCCAGTGTGTAGTTTGCCTAGCTTTTCACGCGTAGAAAGTCTCCCTTTACTGCTCAAGAGTACACGTTTCTTAAAGGTGGGTTTTGCCTATATTTTGGGCTTCCGCAGAGGATTTGTGGCCTAGGGTATTTGGCTAGCCGCATTCTTCGAGCTAATGGAGAGCAAAACTGTCTTTGAATGCCCTATTTAGAATTAAGATAGTGCTTCCATACAGCTGGGCAGGATGCTTGATTCCAGGCACTTTATTTCAATAGCAATCGATATTGTTCTGGAACTTCGCCACCTATCTCTAGTCTTTTCTTAATTAGCTGGTAGTAGTCTTTGTCGAGCTCAGCGGCGATGTAACGCCGATTTAATTTCTTGCATTCGACAATTTCGGATCCGCTTCCTCCAAAGAGGATCAACACCACATCATTGGGATTTGTGCAAGAGAGAATCAGTGTGCGAGAGAGATCTTCAGGGATTTGGCAAGAATGAAATGTCTTTGAGCGCGACACATTCTTTACAAGATCGAAATAGAACCAGTCGTAGGGTGTTCGACCTTTCTTGCCTTCGCCAAGCAATTTCATGATTCTTCTATCAGTGGGATTTTTGTATTCAACTGCGACATGATCCTTGAAGAATTTGTTGTCTTTTGTCTTGGTGCAATGGAGGATGGAGCGATGGGCAGTAGTAAATTTGTGACTACTATGACCGATGTTAGTGTTGTAAACCCAAACATATTCATTGACGCTCTCAAATTCATTATCTAGAAAATTTACGCGAAGATGCGCATTATTTTTTGGATAATTGATTATGAAAAAATTGCCGTCTTCCTTCAGAATTCGCTTTGATTCTTGGGACCACAACACGCACCAAGCTATGTACTCATTGAAGGACTTTGAATAGGATTTTTTGTTGTATTTGACTCCGACGTTATAATCTGGATCTGCGTAAATACAGTCAACAGAGTTGTCGGGAAGTTTCTTCAATAGCTGGAGAACATCAATCCGGTACACTTTATTGATGAACTTTGAGATGGAGCGAGGCAAATAATTGAGAAGAGATTTACATGATCATTAATGCGTTGCTGAGAGGCACGCAAATTAGTCAAGTCAAACCTCAACAAGACAAACTTGCAAGGTAACTAAATGTAACATCTAAGAGAAGACGTTAAGGTTCAGTAATGCTGTGTAGTGTCTGTTGAATAGGGATGCAAAGATCGTTTTGACATTAACTACAGGCGAAATATGCATCTTCCCAGCCAGGCATGCTTGTTGATTACTGTCTTGCCGGATGAGAAGCAGTTTGTACAGGCTCTGGTTTCACTGTCACGCGGCCTAGCGATAAGATTCCTTCTCTCATTCGTAGAGTTACCTCTTTTGAAATTCGATCTGCCTCAAAGACAGTGATGTTGCCATCTACTCTGATGTGCATCTCAACAGCAAGGTAAGGACCGCTCCTCCTTACTCGAAGATCATCGATACTCTGGATTCCGGGAACGGATGTTGCAATGCGTTTTATGGTCTCAAGCATCTCGGGATTGTTGTATGCGTCAGCAAGAATGAGAGTAGAAGAGTGCACTGAAAAATACCCCGCGACCACGACGAACCCACCTATAACTAGTCCGGCGAGAGAGTCGAGACCATAGAAACCAAACCAAGTAGCTGCTATGCCTACAAGAGCGATGATCGAAGCGGCGGCATCCTTGATCGAATTATACGCATCTGTCTTCAGCGAAACTAAGCCTGATTTCTTCGCGTATTGGTTCTTTCCGACTGCGAGAAAGACTGCAATGCCTATCGAGATTCCTGCGATTACGCTTGCGTACACCGATATAGCATGATGTGAGGATGAGGTAAGATATCCCGTTAGACCGATGTACGAGATTATCACGCCGGAGGCGACCATGATTATGGCCGCAAACAATGAAAAGATGGCGTCAAACTTGTAGTACCCATAGTGAAACTTGCCGTCAGCTCTTCTCTGGGAATACCGGATTCCAAGCCAAACTGTGAGAGAAACTATTGCGTCTACGAAAGAGTGCACTCCATCGGCTGAAAGGGCTAGACTTCCAAAGTATAACCCAAATCCAAGTTCGAAGACCCCCACCAGAGTATTGGCGATGAATGAGGCAATGGCGATTTGCCCACCCTTCGCAATTTGGGTAAGCATCATGCTGCGAAACTTTTCTCTCGTGGGATCTGTATGAAACAATTGGGCCTACAATGAAATATTGATACTAGTTCAAAAGAGCTATGCTCTCCTGTTGCTCTCAAGACTGAAGTAAGAAAAGAAATTGAGATTATTCTTGGTTTTCTCGTAGCTTATCCAGCATAAGAAGACCGTCTTTGGTGATCGAATAGTAAGTCTTCGACTTGCCTCCTTGCTTTTGGTCGCCAAAGGAGCAGATCATCTTGCCTTCTTCCAAGAGTGTGTTGGTGTGCATCCAGAAAGTTTCGTAACCTAGACGGGCTTTGATCATGATCCAGTGTTCGACCGAGGGGGTCCGGCATGCCTCAAGGATCGCAATTACAATCTTGTTTCGGGGGCGGATCTTGCGCCCTTTTCTTGCCCTCATTCTTAACTGAATCAGAGAATCAAAATTCGAGTACGGTTCTTGGTATGCGCTGGGATTCTGAGTCTTCTCTTCGAATGATCTCGCCGGTATGTCCCTTTCGTCTCCGTTCAACAGTCCCTTTTTCCTCGGAATGAGAGAGGTAAGAAGGCCTTGACCTTTAATAGTTCGTTGTTGAACGAACTGTTCTAAAATTTTGAACGGATGATTTGCAGATTAGAACACGCAAAGTGGGCATTCTGGTTCATGCCTGCAGAGAAAACTTAGGAAAGAGGCCTCTAACTCATTTCAATCTGGTTCCACAGGCTGAACAGAAGAAGGCATTTGGCCTTGATCTCTGTCCGCATTTCGGACATATAGGTGAAGAGGGTGCGTTTGGGAGCTCTTTTTTGGCAGGTCTTACTCCACCAAGCATCATTTCTCTCACTCTGCCCCGGGCTACGATCCTTCTCTTATCCTCGGTTAGAATGAACTGCTTTCCATCGGAGACACTTTCTGCCACTTGGATAACCGAAGCTAGATCGTTACCAGTATCCGCCGCAAACTTTTCAGTGTCCAAGATGCCAAATCTTGCTAAATTGTCACGAATCAATACTTCAACTGAAGGAGATCTGGCGATTGCCTTCACGTCCTGCGGTGCCGCCGAATCGATTATCTGCCACAGCTGTTGAATGAATTGTTGCTGTTGGGTACTTTCAATATTTGTGAATTTTGAAGATACGAGTGAAATTCTGCTCTGCTTACCCATAAGCTGCATTCTGAAAATAATCTCGGCGTTACCTTCCTTGACAAGGCGAATGTACTGATCTTTAGGATTCCCCCGAGTAAAAATGGCAAATCCCCTTTTGGAGAGTGGGTCACGAAGCGAATTTATCACGCTAGAAAAATTAACTTCGAAAGGGTAATCTTTCTGATTGCTCATCTGGCAAAGCTCCGGATAATTCTAGCATAAAAACGTGAATCTCAAGTTAGCCAGTTGTGAAGGGGCTTCGAAAATTGAGAACTTCCATTGCATAAATCCGGTGGCTGACAAAGTCAGCATCTAAAAACTTGAGTATACTTCCTTTGTGAATAATTCTAGTTGCCGCTTTTGATCTTTCGCAGCGAATCTAACAACCAAAACTTCGACGCCTGCATCCGTAAATTTTTCAATGGATTTCAGAACCTCACTTCCTGATCCAAAAGGTCCCCATCTATCTGCCCAGAAATTGTACCCATAGTACTTCATGAGAAAGTCGTTACCTTCTTGCGTGGCCTCTTGTTTATCCTGGTTGAGGTTGATTGACATGTAGAGCGATCTGCCCAGTGATTTCGGATTCCTTCCCATTTCACCTGCAAGCTTTGAAATTGCCTCAAAAATTGAGGCGTATTCTTCTGGCGTTATTAAAGTCGACATGAATCCGTCTCCATATTTCGCGACTCGAAATAGCTGCCTCTTGATGGGTATACCAAAGTGTGCGGCGGCTATATGGATTGGCGGATGCGGCTTCTGAACGGGCTTGGGTTCAACCGTAATTTCATCAAGCGTGATCAGATCGTTCGACATTGAAATGTTATTTTCAGTCCAGCATTTTCTCATGATTTCTAAACCTAATTCAAAGTAATCCACCCTGCGCGAATATGGGACACCGCATGCAGGGAATTCCGTTATGAGATTCTTGGACTCTCCGCCTCCTACACCGACACCAAGGAATACTCTTCCTTTTGAAATCACATCTAAGGTTGCGATCTGATGAGCCAGAACTACGGGATTCCTGAGACCAGAAAGCAAGACAGCAGTACCTAACTTGGCATTTTTTGTCCTCGTTGCCACGGCTGCGAGTGTAGTGAGAGCTTCTATTCGTGGCTTGGCAGAAACACTGTCTCCAACCCAGATAGAATGATAATTGTGACTTTCAATCGTTTCGGCTAAATCTAGAATGTTCTGAAAGTTTGGCTCCTTTGGGGAATAGATTAGCTCGCCTCTAGTTGGTAATAGAATGCCAATTTTTGGGCGATGATTTGTCAAATGCGAGTACCCCAGCTTTTCAAACTGCGGTTCGGATTTCGTCGAAGAACTCTGGATAGATATATGGGTCTACCAAATAGACAATGCGCTCACTAGACTGGAGCCGAAATGTGTCAAATACAATTCTTTGTGCAATACGTTGCCAGTCAGGCTTCCAAGTTTGGTCGCCATGATTTTTCCTGCCCACGCTTACTCACGCATGGGCTTGTGAGCGGCGTAACGAATAAGAGTAGACACTGAACTTACTCTGGAGGAATTTCCTTACCTACAAGAGAAAGGTCAATGCCTTGTCTTCTTCTAACGAAAAAGACAATGCCATAGATCACGCCGCCAATTATGAAAGTCGGAATTATACCTTCCAAAAGGATCGCCCCGAATCCTACCCCTATTGAAGGTAGTATTATGGCATACACGATCACTATAGATAGCACAAATGAAATACCACCTAAAATTGATACCAAGGGTATACCACCTATTTTCATTTTCGCCGCAGGCTCAGACAGACTGAAGATGTCTTTCCTTCTGTAAGGATAGAATATCGCAGCGAGCGAAACAAACAGAAAAGCTATGAAAATTCCTGCGGTTCCGTAAGAGAATACAGAGGCTAACAAACCGTACACGTATATCGCAAGATATGCGTAAACCACTGCGACGCCAGTCAGCACAAGTATTGCGTTAAGCGGAGTTCCTGTTCTGTTGTTGACACTTGCGAACGTACTTGGGAGAAGCCTGTCAAAGGACCAAGCGAATAGACTTCTGCTCATTGTGAAAAGAATAGAGATGTCCATTGCCAATATCGTCATAGCAAATGCCAAGTTGAATAGTATAATTAAAGCTGGATTCTGCGTCCAGAATACGGAAAGCGTTGATCCCATCGGAGGAAAAAAGAATGGAAATTTTACAGAACCGTTGTACCAGAGCAGGGCTATCGATTGAACAAATTTAGGCCCTTCTCCAAGGTATTCGGCGACGAAAATTAGTGTCACGAAAACACCAAAAATTACACATCCACCAAACTGCGCGAGAATTTGGGATCGACGATTCTGTCTTATCTCACTTGAGAAATAAGCGGAGTAGAAGAACCCAAGATAGCCAAGAAGACCAAGTGCACCGGCGTACAGTGTTGCAAACGAGAAGACCGAAGGTATACCGTTGTATGCTCCTATGCTTTGTCCCGCACTTATTATTTGGTCGTATGTCAGGTTGGAGCCCGAGTAGCTGTTAAAGTTACTTGCAAAGGTTGATTGCCCCGCAGAAAGTGCCACAACCACGAATACCGCCCCAATTATTAACGCGAGGAAAGTCCAATAACGTACAATTCTTGAAGCAAGTTTTGAACTCACGATTGCTATTACTCCTGCGACAAGAATGAAAAAAATCGACAACAATAAGGTCGGAGTATCTCCTGAAAGATACATAGCGAGACTCAGATAACTTGCGTTGTGATTAACAAGATAAAGATCATAAAACATCGGCGAGATAGCCCATTGAGTGATCCATGGCGCGACAGACCCAATGAAAGAAAGTGATAGAACTGTTATGGTGAAATTAATGATGAAACCTGAACTTGGATGGAAAACTCTGCTCACCCACACGTAATCTCCACCGGCTCTCGGCATACCAAGAGAGAGCAGGATGTACATCCCTGCAAATGGAAGAATCAGCAATAAACCAACGAAGGTGGTCACAATTGGATTCGCGGCTGGATATATTGCTGGAAAGAGAGCAACGGCATTGAAAACATAAAGCAATCCCATCGCAGACAAAACCATGCCAAGCGCATCGAGGCCTGAGATCTGCTTGGTAAGTCCGGTCGCGTCTCGCACGAAAACCGGGGTCTTTTGTTGGCTCGCTTCTGACTTCGCCATTTAGACTAATTCAGACTTTTTCTGCCCAGATTTCCAATATATGAAGGTTGCCAGAAATTATCGCATAAAAATCGAATTGTGCGAAGCATAATACTTTCTCTTTTCATTTCAGAACACTTATCATAGCTTTCCTAAAAAATGGAAAATATGGCTAAGATTACTTTTGGCATAGTGCTACCCACGAGGGGTGTTCTCTTCTCTGGCGCTGATCCGAAGAAAGACATCATTGAGCTCAGCAAGATGGCCGAAGAGTTTGGCTACGATGGAGTTTGGGCGGGGGACAGTATCCTTGCAAAACCGAGATTAGACTCAATAGCAGTTTTATCCGCTGTAGCTGGAGTCACGGGGAGACTGAAACTTGGGACGTCTTGTTTCGCCAGTTTTCCATTAAGGCACCCAATATTATTGGCATACCAATGGGCTACCCTCGACCAGTTATCAGGCGGAAGAACAATTCTTGTCGTTTGCCAAGGAACGCCTACGCAACATGGACGAATCTATAGAAACGAGTACGATGCCTTTGGAATCTCTCCTAAGGAGAAGATCCCAAGAATTGAAGAGGGAATCGAAATTCTGAGAAAAGTCTGGAAAGAAGACAATGTGAGTTACGATGGTAAAATCTTCAAGTTCAAGGAAGTAACCGTCCAGCCCAAACCGGCTCAAAAAGATGTTCCGATTTGGATCGCATCCAATCCCAGATCAACAGGTGAGCTAGAGGGCGCGCCCGGAAATATTGAAGCTAACTTTGAACGTGTCGGAAAATATTCAGATGGGTGGATGACGACCATGGTAACTCCTGAAGAGTACAGAGAAGACTTGGACAAAGTTTTGGTTTATGTAAAGAAGCATGGAAAAAGCCAATCCGAATTCAAGACCTCTTTGTACTACAACGTGAACGTTGACAAAGATAAACAACATGCAGCTGAAGAGTCAAAAGATTTCCTTCAGAAATATTACAGAGAAGATCCTTCAGGCATTTTGGACAAATGGGTAGCTTTCGGCGATTTAAGCGACATAACAAAGAAGTTAGAAGGTTTCATCCGGGCAGGAGTGCAAGATTTCAATATCCGTTTTGTGGCTTGGGATCAAATGGAACAGTTGAAGAGATTCAATGAGATTCTACCATCGTATCAATGATAGGCAAGCGAAACTAGGTAGAAAGGGATCGAAGGGCTCGGATGCGAAAGCGCCTAGATCTAATTGCACATAAGGTTTAGGAGAATAATCCAAGGATGCTACAAGATTCCAAAAAGAAATCAGGCGAGTTTACAGAGGAATATCTTCTAACAAAAGCTCGACGCGACTATGAAGGAGGCATCGCGAGTTTCAAGATCGACTACGCAAAGACTGCTTTGATTGTTGTTGACTTGATCGAGGAGTTCACAAAGCCAAGATATTGCCCGGCGTGGATTCCAGATGCTACGGCCCAGCTTCCCAAAGTAAGGCAACTGATTAATGTTTGTAGATCATTACAAGTCCCAATTATCTATACTTGCTACTCGATGCATAGTACTTTCGCAGATGCGAATCCATACTTTAGAAATGGATGGACCCCAATTGACAAACTTGAGGATTACGATGGCCCCCCTCTATTTACAAGAGAGAGCATAGATGAAATGATCAAGCCGGAATATGGCAAGGATTTCATCATAGCTAAACCAAGCTACGGGGCCTTCACCAACACTTCCCTTGAATATATCCTAAAGAATCTTGAAGTAGATACGGTAGTAATATGTGGCACGATGACAAACTATTGTTGCGGGACGACTGCGCGGGACGCTCACGCCAGAGGTTACAAGGTGGTTTTCGGCTCCGACATTAATTCGACAGATGATCCCCAGATCCAGGATGCTGAGCTCAAGACACTAAGGCGTGGCTTCGCCCTCGTCCTCAGCGAAAGCGAGATTGAAAAAGCTCTCAAAGGAGTCGGTGAATTTGCTCAGAAACGGTCATAGATCAGTTTGTTTCAGCATCACCAATGTACGATCTCGAACGGAGTTAGAGACTCCTCACCGTCGTCAGTTATAAGCAGAGTATCCTCAATGACCGCCGTACCAAAATCTAGGATGTGAGCCATAGGCTCAAAGGCAAAAGACATGTTCTTTTGAAGAACGGTATCCGGAAGTCCTAGTGATGGTAGTTCGATAAAAGAAGTAGCTATCGCATGATGGACTATCAATCCAAGATACATCAGATTTCCATATTTTGATCGGAGGTTCGACTCCTTCTCGAGCCTATTTGCAGTATTTGCAAGCTCTGAGGTCTTGACGCCTGGACGCATCATTTTTGTAAGGACATTGTAAGCATTGAGGACCACATCCAACACAGCTCTTTGTTCAGAATTCGCTCCTCCAACGACAACACTGCGAGACATATCAGCCTGATAGCCAAATTTCATCGCTCCCATGTCAAGGTACACGAGGTCTCCCCGCTTTATTTTCCTGTCCGTGGGATAGCTATGTTTCAATCCAGCCTTGGGCCCCGAGTTCACGATAGTCTGGAAGCTCCTATCATGCGCACCTAGCTCCAACATGGTTCTCAGAGCTTTACTCGCAATCTCATTCTCTCTTCTTCCTTCTTCTATGGATTCGACGGCTGACTTCATCGATTCAGCAGTAATTAATCCGACCTCCCTGCATAACTTGACCTCCAAATTGCTTCGGATGCTCTTAATTCTGGTAAATTCGAACCAAAAATCCACCCATGAAAATCGTAAACAGCTTCTGAGTTTTTCCCAGATTGGGAATGGCAAATTGTCAATTCCTACGATTCCTATTTTGTTTGGTTTCTCTCGAATCAGGGCCTTGGATAGCACGGCAGCGAACTCTTCGTCGTTGTGCTTAACAGCGACAAATTCCTTGATCCAGGTCATCCAAGCGTAGGAATTGATTGGCTCGCCATGAAGAATTGCGTCAGTGATTAGGATCGGCTGGGCACTCTTTCGAATAATAATTGCAGCTCGCCCGAATGGAATGAAATTCGAGACGTAAACTAGGTCTCCCGGGTCTCCAGAATCACCGAAGATCAGAAGGCAGTCGAGGTCATTGCTTTCCATCGACTTTCTGATCCTTTCTAGTCTGGATTCATATTCTGAGACCGGGAATGGAAGATCGACGTATTTTTTCCTGATTTCCCAGCCATATGGTACCTGAGAGAGATACGTCATACGACCAAGCTAAGAATTAGCTGAATGTAAAGAAGCTTGTGGGAAGCTAATGCAGTAGATATTATATGCCGAAATCGTACCTCGATCAATTCATCCTTTTGATAATGTAGAGTTGAACAATTTGTCTTCAAGATCAAGAAAGAAAGAAACCGATAGCTCCAATGCTGTCAGGCTAGAGCTGGAGATCAAGCAGAAGATGCGAGATGGCACAAGACTATCTTCCGATCTCTACTTCCCCGATTACAAAGGACGATTTCCAACTATAATCATGAGAACTCCTTACAGTACGGTTGAAGGCTTCCAAAAAGTCTTTTCTGACGAAGCTAGATTTTTTGCGAGTAAAGGCTACGCTTATGTCATTCAGGATTGCAGAGGAAAGAACGGATCTGAAGGAAAGTATCATCCTTTTCGCGACGACGCGCAAGATGGCTACGATACCCAAGAATGGTGTGCAAGGCAGCAATGGTCCAATGGCAAAATTGGAACCATAGGAGCTTCTTATTCTGCATGGAACCAATGGGCCACCGCAACACTAAAACCGCCTCATCTTAAAGCGATGATTTGCACTGTTGCTCTTCCAGATCCTATAATCAACGTGCCTTTCCAAAACGGAGCTTTAGTGCTCTGGATGGCTCAGTGGATGGCGTTTGTCGAAGGCAAAAAGAATACTAGCCTAAAGATCTACGATAATTTAACGAAACTGTACGATCACCTGCCGTTGAAAACGATGGATCAGGCATTTGGGAGAAGATCTGAATTCTGGCAACAGTGGATCAAACATCCTTCCGCCGACGCATATTGGAAAAGTACGTTCTACGAGAACAACTTTGACAGAATCGACGTTCCCGTAATGCACATCTCCGGCTGGTATGATGATGATCTAATTGGAACACATCTAAATTATGTCGGAATGACAAATGGCAAAAAATCTAGGTCGCCTCAGAAATTGATCATCGGTCCATGGCAACATCATGTCAATGCGTCAAGACGCTTTGGCAAGATTGATTTCGGAGAATCTTCGCTCATCGACCTGAGGGATCTAAAACTAAAGTGGTTTGATTATTGGCTCAAAGGATCGAATAACGGAATATGCGATGAACCGCCAGTTGACATTTTTGTAATGGGCAAAAACATCTGGAGAAAAGAAAATGAATGGCCACCGAAGCGAGCGAAACATCAGGAATATTTCTTTCACAGTAATGGAAAGGCAAATACATCAACTGGAGATGGCACGCTGAGTACCACAAAACCGATTAACAACGAAACCCCTGACCATTTTGAATATGATCCCATGAATCCTTGTCCTAACATCTACGACGACTCTTTCAGTGCTGCCGAAGGCCCTTACGACCAGAGGCCTGTGGAAAGAAGAGAGGATGTGTTAGTATACAGCACACCAAAACTTGGTGCGTCTTTGGAAGTCTCAGGCAGAATCACCGCTAAACTGTTTTGCTCAACATCTGCAAGGGACACTGACTTTTGGGTTCAACTCACTGACGAATTCCCCAACGGATACTCTATGCATCTGACCGAGGGGATAATCAGGGGCAGATACCGTGAATCGCTAGAAAGACCAAAGCTTCTCTCTCCCGGAAGGATCTACGAATTCAATGTCGATCTTTGGATAACAAGCAATGTTTTCTTAAAAGATCATCAAATTAGGGTGGATGTGTCGAGTAGCTCGTTCCCGAAGTACGATCGTAACCCCAACACAGGGCACAAATTTGGATCTGATTCTGAAACTGTTGTAGCGCATCAGAAGCTTTACCATGATTCTGAGTACAGCTCACACATCGTGCTTCCAATTGTGCCAAATTAAAATGTTGGCCCGGGCAAATCTTTGTCTCTCACTGGTATGCAACTATGGATGGAAAAGACTTAACAAAAATGAGTTATAGTTTTGATTAATGAAAATGAAAATAGACCACGTGACAATAGCCGGGTCAAATCTTAGAGAATTGGAAGCTGAATTTGAAAATCTCGGCATGAAAACTGATTATGGCGGCCCCCATTCCAACGGGGTCACGCACATGTCGTTACTTGGTTTTGATGATGGTTCGTACATTGAGCTAATTTCTGTGATGAAGACTGGTCCCTCTCCAGTGTGGACAAAATTCATCGAGGAAGATGGCGGCCCGTGTGCATGGGCGGTGCAAGTTGACGACATTACATCTGAAGTAGCGAGAATAAGAAAACTCGGAGTCACAGCAACAGGTCCAGAAGATTATAGTCGCAAGCGTCCTGACGGAATTCTTGTCGAATGGCAGCTCGGATTCACGGGAGACAAGGCACCTGGTGCCACTCTGCCATTTCTGATCAAAGACAAGACACTAAGGGAATTCAGGGTGAAACCTTCATCAAGCATCTCTCAAAAAGGGAAAGCCGCTGCTAGTAGATTAAGTGGTCTCGAAAAGGTTGTGTTAGGAGTCACGAATTTGGAAAAAGAAATCGAACTCTTCCAAACCGTGTACGGATGGGGAAATCCGCAAAGAAGTGAGTCGGCCTTAGAAGGGGCAACTGTGGCACAATTTGAAAATACACCTGTCACTTTAGCAAGCCCAAGAAATGATGGCTGGCTCAGAGAGAGACTGACCAAGTTCGGAGACGCTCCCTGCGCTTTTCTGATCGGAACGAATGATATTCAAGGAGCCGAGAAAAAGTATGGTTTGGGCAACGAACAAAAATGGTTCAAAAACACAATCGCGTGGATCTCTACGCTCAAGCAAAAAGGCATAATGTTAGGCTTTATTGATCAGGGTAGATGACAAAAGAATTTTCATTCGTTTGTTACTGGATCGGGTGCTCCAAAAAAGGCGATCTTTGAGCGACCCCTCCTACCTATTTTCCCTTTAGGGAAGCTCTCAGCTTGCTCAGGTAGTCGTGTATGTCTTCTTTTCGAGCTCTTTCTTCTAAGTATGCCCAATCAATCTTGGTTTCTTGCGACTTTGCGAGGAGATACGACTGTTCCATGTCAGTTGTGACTTTCCAAAATTTCGCTGAAGCAAGTCTCTTCAAGATCAAATCCTCTATGCCTATGACGACCACGGGGCCGTAGTCAGTCGTAATCGTGGTAAGCTTGTCATACGAACCGCTTAGCTGCTCTCCGACAAGATCTACTGCTAGCCCCAGCTCTTCGTTGATGTAGCTCCTAAGAATACCGCCGAGTTTGAAGCGCCAGTTTTTCAGGATTTTTTTTAATTCTGCGACGTTGTACACCACATCGATGTCACCAGTTCTCAGGATGCCATCAAGATAGATCTCAACGGCGGAACCTCCAGTTAGTACGGGTTTTGGTTCTTTTTTGGGAAGAGAAGAGGTAAGCAGGGCAAGAAACCTGATCTTTCGCTCGGTGGGATCATCGGTTTCCAAAATGATGCGCTTTATTTTTTCATATCCGAGCATATTCGCGATCCCCGATTCTGCGGTATTTCTTGTCAAATTTGCTCCGCGCTAGAATCGCGAGAGCATTAAGCTCACCCGGCATCCATGTTGGCTTTCTGTTACGTCCTCTGGTCGGTCCGTCCATCAGCGAAAACTTGGGAACCTTGATCAATCCATCTCTGAATCTTTGGGCTTTTGCTTCGGGACTACGCCAGTCATCATATGCGACTATCCGCGGGGATAGTTTCCAGGCAAGCGATCTAAGACTTTCATCAATTAGAGTATACTTCAAACCTCTACTTCCGGTAATCGTTGACACTAGACCAAGGTTAGCCAGTTTCTTCATTTCAACATAGACTTTGGCAACATTCATGTTGTACATTTTAGCCACCCGGTATGCGCTCAACGGATTCTCAGCTGACGCCAGAAGCTCGACAATATTTGCTCTTGTAGAGCTTCCAAGGAGCTGAGCCAGTCGGTTCATGACTGTTGAGACATTATCCTTTAAGGATAATAAATACATCGTTGGAGTCAGCGAATTTTGTCCAGAGCGGACCAATTGCCTCTTTACAGCAGAAGAAATTGCTTGATCGTCTCTCTCGAAAGTTCGCAGGAGCGCGAGCCGCTACGAGTTGCGGTCTGATAGGCACTATTCCAAGAGTGCTATCCAATGCCTGTTGCTTCGTCAATGCGTCGTTTTGAAGAAGATCCGGTGCACTCGTGATATTTCAAGTCCATTTCACTCGCAAAGGACCTCCCGCACTTGGGACACCGGTATGACTTGCCTGGAGCTACAACGCCCATACTCCAAGATTAATAGCTCAAATTATAAAGGCGTTTTCTTTCTTACTTACCTCCCGAACAGAATACAGACTATAGTATGCGAACAAAAAAAGAATGAACCTTATTTATAGCTCAAACTACTGGCACCTTTCATATCGAAATAACCAATGATCGGAAGAAAGGGAA
>JASHNZ010000086.1 GCA_030041355.1 Nitrososphaerales archaeon | reverse complement strand
TCCCACGAGAGTGTCAGGAAAAGCGAGAAGAGATCCATCGCTGTTTTGTTTCTGCGTCACTACTGAAGCTAGGAATTCTAAATTTACTTGATGCACAATACCAGTGTCCGGGGGAACAAGCTTCAGTTTGTTAAAGGCTTGCTGCGCCCACTTCAAAAATATGTAGCGTTCTCTGTTACGTTCAATTTCCATCCACTCGTTGATCGCAAAGGCATCCGAAGTTCTGAAAGCATCCACCTGAACCGAATGGTCGATTATTAGATCCACCGGGACCTCGGGCTCGATTAATTTTGGATCAAGCTTTAGAGCACTTATTGCGTCCCGCATAGACGCAAGATCGACAAGAGCTGGAACGCCCGTAAGATCCTGCATTAAAACGCGGCTGACTTTGAACGGAATCTCTCTATCAGCGGGTTTTTTCGGATTCCATGCAGCGAGAGCATCGACGTCTTGATCGTCTATTGTTACCGCATCTTTATTTCTCAAAAGCGATTCTAGAAGTATTCTAATTGAATGCGGAAGGCGCGATATACTCACGGCAGAACCGAGTTTCTTTTGCAGAGCCAGGAGAGAGTAATATTGAACTCTCTTGCCAGAAGAGAGCTCGAACTCATCAACCATTTTTTCCTTCACAAGGGCGCTAGACATCGAAAGTGGACCTTCCATATTCTCCTTTGAGACAATATGCGTGTAAATATTCTCAATTTTAGCTAATGTTGGTATTTGAGCGTATCACATTCAATTCGTCAATACTGAAGAGAGCAAAGGCCACAAAAACGATCAGAGATATTCTTTTCCCAAAAATTGGGTAAGGGCCGAGATCTATGCTGAAAATTTCTTCCGCTCTACAGTTAGGCAGGTTCGCGTAAGGCTCCCGACAAAATCGCTTATTTGCCTCGAAGAGGAATAATTCGCATAATTCGTGAGGCGAACTTGGCCGAAAAGCCCAATCTTTCGATAACCGTCATTTCAAAGAAGGGCTGTCATCTCTGTGAGCAGGCAATCGAGGTCTTAGAATCGCTGAAAGCGAAATACGCATTCGATCTTTCAATTATAAACATCGAAGCAGAACCTGTTCTATTTGACGAATACTGGATCAAAGTTCCTGTCATCAAGGCTAACGGCGTCAATGTATACGAGGCTGAAGACATCGCACTACTCAGCGATTGCAAAGCGAAACTCGAAAAGCTAGTATCTACCGAGACTCTTGATGCTTTACATTAGGTTTGTATTCTGGACCTGTTCGGTGATCACAGCGTATGTGAAACTTTGTTTGATCCGAATTCCCGCCGGGTTTTCTTATTTTTTCAGTGACTATTTTCCATCCTGGCTCGTAACTTAAAAAGGAACAACTACCTAATTTGGCTCAACATGTCGGATACTCTTATGATTTTAATTCTCTTGAACTCCCCAAGTTTGAGGAGATGAGGATCACCGGTTACAATATATTCCGCTTTTCCCGCAAAAGCGACACTGAGTACAATGTCGTCGTCGGGGTCCTCTGGAATAGTTCCGTAAAAAGACTCTAATGGCTTTACGACGTTTGAGTAATTGATTAAGAGGGTTAGTAGACCTTGGATGTGGGATCTTCTGATGTGGCGGAACTTTTGCCGTTCGATCACATCAGTAAACTCTGCAAGCATCTCGGCTGAAGATACAATCACATGCCCCTCAAAGAGCTCAAGAACCAGAGTCCTAGGCTTGCCACGACCCATGACAGCGGAGATGAGGACATTTGTATCTACAACGACACGAACCAATACAAATGCACTGAGTTACTTTCTTTTCTCTTGTCTATAGGCTTGAATTTCTTTTAGGATCTCCCGCTCGGTCAGTTTTTTTCCTCGTTTTGCCGACCCTTTGTCGATCTGGTTAAGCAACTCGCTCAACTGTTCTCGCATGGGAAGAATCTTCAACCTAGTTATGACGAGTTTGTCATTTCTTCGATATATCGCAAGTTTGCTCTTTGGCGCGATTCTAAGTTCTTTTCGCATTTCAAGAGGTATAACAATCTGGCCTTTACTTCCAACGGTCGCTATTTCGGGTTCTTCCTGTCTTTGCATGCGAAGTATGAAAGTCATACCGCGTATAAATCTATTCAGGTTCATCGAAGGAAGTCTTCTCTATTTGACAAATACTGGATCAAAGTTCCTGTCATCAAGGCTAACGGCGTCAATGTATACGAGGCTGAAGACATCGCACTACTCAGCGATTGCAAAGCGAAACTCGAAAAGCTAGTCTCGATAGAGACTCTTGATACTTTATGTGATGAAATTCATGAAAGACGAACTCGCACAGCTGAATCGTAATTTAGATCCTAATTTTGAGATCTCGGTTTGTTTTTGTGGTTCTGTTGCCATTGTAAGTGGTCATCATTGCTTTGTTAAGCAAAGTGGTAGGTCCTTTCAAGTCTTCGTTATTGAGCTGACGACAACTTAGAACCGAAAGTAGTTTGGTGCGAACATATCTACCTTCAGAAATTGCCATTGCTTATGTTCCGAGGTATTTGTACCCCAAACCCAAGGAAATAACGCGTAGGACAAGAAGCTGACTTAACCGGGATACCAAAGCGTAACCAACTTTTTGGAAAATTTTCCAGCTATGGTACTCCGTGTATACCATCTCGTAACCTAGCCTTAAGGACGACTTGACATAGCCTTGTTTGCTACGTTAGCTAGAGCTTGTCAAGTTATCCCGGTTTCAAGTACATTCGACTTCTTGACGTTTGCAATGGCTTTAGTTTTCCGCCTCTTACATGGTCGTAAAAAAAAATTCGGTGTGTAGCTAGCTACTCTCAGAAATTGCCATTGTAAGTTCCCAAGATCCCCTGTCCCCCTATAGACCATATCGGAAATTGAAATGTCTATTTTTCATGGTACCCATACTGTACCAGTATAGTAACTCAGGCGAGAAAAACAGCGTGGTACGTTATATCCAAAGAAGTTACCAAAGAAGATCCAACTAGGAAAGGAGACTTTCGGAGCAGAAAGAGAAGCTTTTCAAGAGTTTTGTCAGCAAAACAGCAAGAAGAGTTTTGTTAACAAAACTTAGACATCCAAGGAGCACCAAAACAAATCAAAAAGTACGCAAAAGAGGATCAAGAAAGGCTAGCGAACAAAGGCCTATCTTGCCCTTTGATCCAACCTAGCTCAAGATCTCTTCAAAGAGCTGCATTTTCATCCCGTACCTCGGCCTCAAAGTGATGTCGGTCACGCGATCCAAAATTCTCTCCTCAAGACTCGTAATTTTTCTCGCCAAGGTCCGGGCTACAGGAGCTTCGACTATAATTGCCCTGGCATTGCGAAGCACGCTTGCAATCTCTGGATTAGTCTAGATAGAATTTGACATCTATGCAATGAACGAGCCATTGCTATACTGCAACATGAGAGAACTAATTACTGTAACAAAAGCGCTTGAAAAGGAAAGCTTATGTTACAGTAAGATTACAGTAATTCCGCACTTTGCGCGTCCAAGGCTGGTTGCTTGACTGCTATCCTTCCAAGACTGCTAGCGGAATGACGGCCTGGGTTAAGACACCGGACGGAAAAGCCATCCAGCTCAAAGACAGTAATTGGCGTGCAAAAATCTATGCCAGTGGAATAGCCTGCGAAGATCCCGATTATCTTAGCTCGCGAGTCAGTTCTTACGGACTGATCCATTCCATAAAGTACGCATACAAAAGAGATAACATCTTTAGAAAAAAGAATAGCCGCGTTCTTGAGATTGAGCTGGAAGATGCGCGTAGGATCAGAAAACTGGCAGAAGTATTGGAAGAAGCCTTCCCAAATCCTGACGCACTAAAGTTGTACAACGTCGACGTGTTGCCCGAGCAGCAGTACTTCTACGAAAAAGAACTCTTTCCGCTGGCTTACGTTGAAGCCGACGCAGAAGAAGACGGCGAAATCAAAGGGTGGACCGTGCTGGACAGTGTGAGTTCGTATTTCTACGAAACGCCTAAACTCAAAATGTTAAGACTGGAAATAAAAATCTCAGATCTTGTTCCAAGGCTTGACTCTAAACTTCTTTCAATAGCTCTCTATGCAGATAATAATGACAAAGAAGCAGAAATTGCGAAAATAGAAGGCCTTTCAGAAGCGGACCTTTTGCGTGAAGCAATGAAAGAAATAGGAAAGTTCGATCCTGACATCATCATCACGCAGAACGGAGATTCCTTCGTACTTCCGTTTCTATACTCAAAGGCAAGCAAATTTTCAGTGGATCTTTCCAAATTAAACCGCGATCGCGGAGTAAGTAACAGCGCCTCCAACGAGAAAAGTGGAGGCAAGACCTACTTTTCGTACGGGCGCATCCTGTACCGGCCCACCACCCACAGGCTCTTTGGAAGACTGCATCTAGACGAGCAGAATACCTTTGTTTACGACCAGTGCATGTTCGAGGGTCTTTTCGAAGTCTCAAGGCTGTGCAGAATCCCCATTCACACTTCAATGAGGGCGAGCATCGGGAAATGTCTCAGCAGCTTGCAGTTCTATTATGCCGCGAAAGAGAATATTCTGATCCCTTGGAAACCCGAGATCATTGAAGATTTCAAAAATGGGTACGAGCTTTTCAATGCGGATCGTGGTGGACTGGTACTAAAACCACTGCCTGGAGTGCATGAACACGTCGGAGAGCTAGATTTTGCGTCGCTCTACCCGTCGATCATCAGGAAATACAACATAAGCGCAGAGACTGTGAATTGCTCGTGCTGCCGGGATTATTCGAGATATCAGATTGAAGAACTGCACATGCATGTCTGTGAAAAACAGGAAGGAATAGTCGCAAGAAGTTTGGCGTTGCCTCTGAGTAAGAGATTTGAGTACAAACGCCTGCGAAATTTAGCTGAAAATGATCGCATGAGGAAGGTTTACAACGAAAGAGCCGGTTCGCTCAAATGGATTCTAGTGTGCTGCCTTGCAAAAGAATCTCCGGTTTTGATTAAACAAAACGGAGTAATTCAATATGTGAAGATCGGATCCTTCATTGACAGCGTTGTAAAAGAAAACCAAGGTATTGTAGATTGCCCGGACGATGTATTCGTTGCGGGCGTCGATCACAATTTCAAATCCAAGTTCTGCAAAGTAAAGAGGCTTCTCAAGGTTCCAAATCGGCAAAAACTGCTCAAAATTACAATGGATGAAGGACGGAAGCTTCTCGCAACCCCGAATCACCCGTTTTATCTGTTAAAAAATGGGAATCTTGAGATTAAACAAGCCTCCGAACTCAAAGAAGGAAATTCCATTCCTGTCGCAAAGAAATTGCCTTCTGAAGTACAGAATGCCAAATTTATTGTTTCTAAGAAACTCGCAGAAAAATCAGTTACCTCATTCACAAACGCAAAGAGCATCCTTCATGGGGATCTGGGATTTGCTAGAATAAGAAGAATCGAAGAGCTCGATAGAATCGATGAGTATGTTTACTGCTTTGAGCTCGCTGATGATGAAATACCGGGATTCTTTACAGGAGACGGAGCCGTCTTTACTCACAACTGCTTCGGATACCTATCCTATCGCAATGCCAAATTTGGAAAAATTGATTCACATATTGCAGTATGTGCCCTAGCTAGGAAAACACTTCTCGAAGCTATGCACACTTCAGAATACAACGGTTTCAGAGTAATTCATGGAATAGTAGATTCTCTTTGGCTCTCAAAGGAAAATGCCACCCGATCTGATTATGAAGAGCTGAAGAAAAAGATCGAGCATGCAACTGGATTCGAGCTTGCAATCGAAGGGATCTACAAGTGGATCGTATTTTTGCCGAGCAAAACTTACTCGGGAAAACAAGTCGCGAACAGGTACTTTGGAGTCTTTGAAGACAACCAGCTCAAGGTAAGAGGAATTGAGCTGCGTAGACGCGATGCCCCTCTGTATTTCAAAAAATGCCAAGGGGAGATTTTGAACAAACTTGCCAAATGCAATAATGAAAAAGAGCTGAGGTACTGCGCTAGGTGGGAGTGCGTCGAGATCTTTGAAAAATATGCACAGGCCCTCGAAGAACAGAGTGTCCCTCCAACGGAATTGATCATCACAAGGAGACTGTCAAAGAACCTCGATGAGTATGCTTCAGCGCGACAGCTATCGGTGAATGCGGCATCGCATCTTGCAAAGCAGGGTTTGAAGCTTCAGGCGGGGCAATCAGTATCCTACGTGATCACTCGCTACAAAAGCACCGGAATTGATAGATCGATCCCTGAAGAACTCTTGGAGGAAGAGTATGATTCGGAAAGATATGTTGAGCTCTTAGCCGATTGCTGCGCCACCGTACTTTTTCCACTTGGAATAACAAAAGAAGAACTACTTACACGCAGTCATTCTTTGCTTTCTTGGAACAGCTGATCGAGAAAGCGCTCAAACGCTCTGCAGCTCAAAGGAAGACTGTTCTTCCGATACCTCATTGGTAGCTAAGGTTAAATCGCTTGAAGCGGCCACTGCGTCGTGGGATTAGCAGTCCGCAAGCAGTAATTCTCGGACACGATGTCGCATCATAATGAAAAGATCAAGGAGATAGCGAAAGGACAAGAAGATTTTGTCAAATTCGGGTAGTGTCAGTGCGCAGAGAAATGCTCGGACCTCAGCTATTATCCTAATTGTCGCTTTGATCGTTTTTTCGAGTATCATTGTGGTTCTATCAAATCAAATGGGCTGGCCTCTTGCCGCTGAAGAACAAGGTCTTAAGCCGCATCCTAATAAACCAAACAACAATAATACTCAATACGATTCCTCTCTCTTTGTTACGGCACTTTCTTACGCACCAGAGATCAATGGCAGCGTTTTTTCAAACTATACCAGTCAGGCCATTGCCGGCGCAACATTGAACGTTTATCGCGTGGTGGCA
>JASHNZ010000085.1 GCA_030041355.1 Nitrososphaerales archaeon | reverse complement strand
TGTATTGGACTTTTAATTTTGACATTGGAGGCGTGTGGAACAATTCGGTTTTAGCTGTCACTACTTCAGGGGCTAACTTCGAGGTTCTGACCAGCACTCTAAGCTCCTTTTACGGAGGAGTGGCCACCTACAAATCAAGCGTTCTCTTTGCAGACGGCGGTAACGAGGAGTTAATGTCCGTACCAAATACTGGTGGTGTCGCGAAGATTTTAGCCAGCGGATATGACTTTCGGGGTCTTGTCGTTCTTGGTGCGTCCGCCTATTCTTCGGCGGATGATGACATAGTAAGTGCCAAGGCCTAACTTCAAAGGAATTCTTGGTCCTATTCTGAAAGATTAGGCTCTCGCAGATTTTACCGACATTCGTGAGCTGTATCGAGAGTTAAAAGCTAAAGGTGTAGAGCTCAAGCAAGAGGAGGGACTAGCATCGAAAAGCGGACCCGCATGTTTCTTCTTGGAGGATCCAGATGGAAATCCGATCCTAGTCGAGCAGCACGTATAATTTTAGATGAAGTCTGGTTCGACTCGGATTTACAGATATGACTACTCTATGCTCTCAGAGATATGAAACGAGGGATTTATTAGGGCATTGAAATTAGAGGTTTTATAGCTCTAGTTCTTGTGGTCGCCACAACTCTCAGATGATCAGCTCTTGAAGCTTGTCCTAAGAACTAAAACCTTGCCATCTGTATATCCAAAAGGGCTACTCGATCTATCAAATCCCACCGGGCCCGCATTGTACCTAATCAACTAGTGCTGTTCTCGTTGCGAGCGTTCTTAAGCAATGGGGCAACCTTGATAACTTCGTCCCAAGCCATCGCCTTCATAGCTTGCCCGAAAGTCTGAAAGTACCATTACTGAGCGAATTGGCCCCCGATGGTTTCTTTTACGGGGGTCACTACATTGTTGAGTTCGACCCCGACTCGCTCTGGTACGAGACATCGTTGACCATGGCCGCTTTGGCACTGAAGCAAGGGGTGAAGACGGAATACCATGTCTTCCAGCACTATCCGAGCGAAGCAGTCGAGGCGTTTACTAAATTAGGAGTCGACGCAAAGAAACTGGAGGAAGAGGGACTCCTAAGATTCTGGGACAGCTACAGTAGGACTGTAGATTATGAGGCCGCGATGAAAGACAAACGTAGTGCTGAACTGAACTCGTGGAAATCGACCCACGACAAACCCTTTGACCTGAAAAAAACTTCTGAGGCAGTGAGGAAGGAGATGAAAGCAGGATATCCCGATCAGGAGAAGCGTTGGCTCCACATTGATGATAACACCGCCATAATGTTGCAGTACGTCGACGATGAAGAATTCGTCGATATGTGGAGGACGGGTGGTGTTACCTATATCAGAGCTCGGGAGACCCCCCACTTCCTGGCCTTTGTGAAAGGAGTGGCATCGGACGCCTTCTACATAAAGTACGAGGCCCTTTGCGATGGGATCATAGATGTGGTAGCGAAAGAAGAGGGGGGCAGAATTGAGAATTACATTCGGATTCGAATGTTGAGAGGAAAGGTGTTCGATTCCCGTTGGCATCGCATAGTTCTTGGGAGCAACGGCGAGGTAAGACTAGTCGGTACATCGTTGCAAGTGGAACAGAGAAGGCTAGCAGCCATAATGTTCATTGACATGGTAGGGTACACGGCTCTAAGCCAAAAGAACGAGTCTGTTGCACTTGAAACTCTAGAGCGGTATAGGAAACTCGTTCGCCCAATCTTCGAAAAGCACGGGGGTCGCGAGGTGAAGACCATCGGCGACGCCTTTCTCATCGAGCTCGGGAGCGCCCTCGAGGCTGTGCTCTGCGCGATTGAGATTCAGAGTAGTGTCCACAGCCTGAACCTCGAACACGGGGGGAAGCTGCAAGTTAGAATCGGAATCCATGTCGGGGATGTCGTGCACCAAGAGGGCGACGTATTGGGCGATGCGGTGAACGTTGCTTCAAGGATCGAGCCTCTTGCAGAGCCGGGAGGGGTATGCATCTCCGAACCCGTCTATGTCCAGGTCCGTAACAAGCTAGAACACCAGATAGTTTCTCTCGGTGCCCAGACACTCAAGAACGTGGATGAGCCGGTAGAGGTCTTCAAACTTTCACTCCCTTGGAAAGTGTAACTTCTCACTTCAACAGGCTAACGAATTTCTCGAGGATTTGGATTCTCACGATTACCATTGTGGGAATTTTCTTGAAAATAGCCTCTCCGTTTTTTATTTTTAGTTCAGGAAAGTCTTTGATCCTAAGGCCTTCCTTGCTTTCGTAGTTACCTTGAACCTCCGCAGAAATGTCTTGCATTCATCCCTGTAGTTCGAAAAAATTCGCTCGGGGAGACAGTATGATGCCCCAGCTTGCGGCCCGAGTCCTTCATGTTCTCATATGTAGAACGTTGTTTGTACTAAATAGAATAAAATAGAGGGAGCTCCCTTTCTCCTAATTGAATGTAGCGAAAGACCTTGTTAGTGAGAAAGTTTCTTCCCTTCATTTTCATCTCGATGTTTCTTCTTGTCTTTGCAAGCTACGTGTCCATCTCGGTGACATTATCGGGTCCTCAAACTGGAAACTACTGCTGTCTTGTTACCAATTCTTCGGAACCTTTGAATTATTCAGCATACCAAATAACAAAAGCGAGCGGAGAAATCGATGTCCTGTTAGACTTTTGGTCGAATAGCAGTTCTGGCTCTATGAACATGACGCCCGACTACGGACCTATACAATTGAACTCTAGTGCTTTGATATATTATGCATGTGGACTTCTTATTGCGTGCAACGGAATCACCATAACTTCCTCACAAACGGAGATCAATTACGGTCCATCTCTCAATGTTTCCATAGTGTACACAATCAGCATCACAAACTCATCTCAGGCTAAGGGCTATTATCTTCTGTTTCTCCCTGGTGAGTGCGGAGATTATCTTTTCATTATTGTAGGAAATCAGATCCCGAGTAAGCTGCC
>JASHNZ010000084.1 GCA_030041355.1 Nitrososphaerales archaeon | reverse complement strand
AGCACGGTTCGCATGTTTTCTATTTTGTATCAACTTCAAGAGCTCGGCGATGGGACAATCAGATAGGAAATAAGATGCGGCTTGGACTTGCAAAGCACAGAGCTCTCGACTAATAAGAAAATCAAGGATTACTATTATGTCACTAAACCGAATGTAATCTCTTTGCTTGTTTTTACTGGTGCTGCAGGTTATGTTGCCTCAGCAGGATGGCATACCAGCTTAGTGACCTTGGCTGTGGTTGCGATTGCAGTCTGGTGTGGTTCTGCCGCGGCAAATACAGTTGGCAGCTACTTTGATCGTGACATTGACGCCATTATGCTAAGGACGAAAAAGCGTCCGATACCAACAGGAAGGATCGCACCACAGAGAGCACTCGCGTATGGACTTGTTCTATTGACAGTGAGCCTGAGCCTCTCTGTGGTTTTCCTGAGTTGGCTTAGCGCCTTGGCAATGTCAATCGGGTTTGTTGACTACGCCATTGTATATAGCCTCGTGACGAAAAGAAGAACGCCGCTCAATATTCTCCTCGGCGGTTTTTCTGGTGTTATGCCGGTTCTCGTCGGGTTCTTCGCAACCCGCACTCCAGTCATATCACTTGCCACGGCTCTTTTTATTGGATTTTTGGTGTTTTTCTGGATTCCAGAACACATTTGGTCGTTAGCCGTGAGATACAAGCAGGATTATGAGAATGCCAAGGTTCCAATGCTTCCTGTTGTGGTGTCGGAGAAAACCTCTGTCAGGGTCATTGGGATAACGTCCATACTGATGATAGTCTATAGCCTTGCGCCGATATTCATTCCACAGTTAGGTCTACATTTTGTCTATATCGGCACAGCTTGCGTGTTAGGCGGAGCTGTCTTAGCTTTGAATATTTGGCTTCTGCAAGAACCGTCGACTGCAAGAGCGTGGAGTGTCTTCAAATTCTCAAGTCCTTACCTTTTCTTCGCTTTTATCGGCATAATGGCTGACATTCTGCTGTCCCACAGACCCTAGTAATACTCCGGCATGTCATTGAAGCCAGTTTGTGATAAAGCGACAATTCGCCTTGTTTTCTTGTATGATTCCTTGAAATTAATTTGTATGAAATCGGCCTTCTCGCGATTCCTCGCCATACGGTAAGGATTTTATAAAGACTTTAGGCAGTTAATCCTCATCGGTTTTTCCAATTTGGCGCAAAGTACAGACGAAGTCGAGGACGAAGGTTCGGTCGAAGCAACAGTCGCACCCGGCCTTTCGGAGCGAGCTCTGCTTTCGACGGGAATAAGGATAGGAACCCTTGTCAAGACAAAAAGCATGGCTCAGTTTGTTTCCAGAACTCAAGCAAATGGTTTGCACGTGATTGATGTTTCAAAGACCTTGAATAGGATAGATAATGCTGCAAAGTTTATTGCAAGATCCGAGCTTGGAAGGGTAGTCGTCTATTCCGCAAGAGAATACGCAAAGACTCCGGTTGAAAAATTCTGCGAGGTAACTGGAGCCGTTGGGCTCACGGGTCGGTTTATGCCAGGAACCTTTACGAACCCGCTCTTTCCAAAACATTTGGATCCCGAGATTGTTGTAGTCGCTGATCCTGCCGTAGATTTTCAGGCTGTGGACGAAGGCTCCAAGCTGGGAATTCCAATCGTTGCGATTTGCGACACTGACAATGTGACAGAAAATGTCGATATAGTAGTTCCCGCGAACAACCGGGGCCGCAGTGCCCTTGCCGCAGTTTTTTGGCTACTAGCTCGTGATGTCTTGCAACATCAGGGAGCCTTGTCATCCGAGCAACAGATGAAGCTGACTGTCAAGGATTTTGAGACGAAACTCGTAGAAGAAGAAGGCGAGGAGGCTGAAGGTGACGGATACGAAAGCTCTTAAACTAAATTTCAATCAAAACTTACAGGGGCTTTTTGAACTCTAACGTTAGACCACCTGCAGTAGCAGGGTCCTTCTATCCAGCTAGCAAGGATCGACTGTTAGGCGAAATAAGAAGATGCTTTCAGGACAAGATAATCGGGCCCGGTATTTCAATTCCCGGAAATTCGTGGCGACCTCAAACCGAAAAACCTGGAAATCGAATTGAGTGTTTCATAGTTCCGCACGCTGGTTACGCCTATTCCGGACCTGTGGCTGCGCACTCTTACGCACTCGCTAATCAGAATTTTATTTCCAAGCACGAATCCTTTGTTGCAATAATCCTGGGTCCTAATCATCAGGGAGTAGGTAGTGGAATAGCACTTTCGCCTAGTGATGAATGGGAGACACCGCTGGGAAAAGTAAATGTTGAGAAGTTGCTTTCCAAAGAAATTACAGAAACATCTGAAATAATCGACGTGAACTCTTTGTCTCACTTGTATGAGCATTCTATCGAAGTACAATTGCCCTTTCTTCAGGCATTAACTTCCGTTCGCGGGTTTAGCTTTGTACCAATTTGTTTGATGCTCCAAGACCGGCACAGTTCTAAAGATGTTGCAGAAGCCCTTTTCAAAGTGACCCAAAGTGAAAATCACGCTAGCGAATCATTTCTTGTCTTGGGATCAAGTGATCTCACTCATTATGAGCCCCAATCGAAAGCTAGTGCACAAGATAAGAAGCTTATTGACAGGATTGAGGCACTTGATCTCCCCTCGTATTACACAACGCTCGAAAGAAACCACATCACAGCCTGCGGATATGGAGCGATTGCAGTTGTCATGGAATTATCGAGAATGCTTGGAAAGAAAAAGGGAACGCTCTTGAAATATGCCACCAGCGGAGACGTAACCGGAGATACAAGCTCGGTTGTCGGTTATTCAGCGGTGCACTTTTCTTGAGTGCGCTTGAAAATAGTATTACTGCCAGTGCCCCAGGCAAGGTTATCATCATCGGAGAGCATTTTGTGGTTCATGGCTCTTACGCTGTAGCTGCTGCCATAAACAAGAGAGCAAAAGTTACCGTTTCTGCAGGAAAGGGAAATGAGTCCGTAATTCTATCGAATGGAGAAAAAACAAGCGTCATGGGTGAAAAGGGAAAATTCTCTGCCGCACAGGCCGTAGCAAGAAGGATCTTCGAAGAGTACGGAACGCCGAGCAAGGGTATCAGGGTAGAAATAGAATCGGAAATCCCGCCCGGTTCTGGATTGGGCTCATCCGCGGCTATATCGGTGGCAACCGCAGCATCATTGAGCAAATTCATTGGACACACACTGGATAATGACAGAATCTCCGAAATAGCATCATTTGGGGAAAAAAGCGTTCATGGCAATCCATCAGGAATCGATAGTGAAGCCAGCCTACTTGGAGGTATGATCCTATACAGCCGCGAGACCGGTGCGAAACAAATCCCTCTCAACAGGGGTATTCAGCTGCTTGTAGTGTATTCAGGACATGAAAGAAGCACTTCTGCTCTGGTCTCAAAGGTAACAAGGAAGAAAGAAGAGTTTCCCTCGACATTTGCTCATTTGAGCGATGCTTTCTCCTTTGCAAGTCTCCAGCTCGTTGACGCGTTGAGCACTGGTGACCTTCCATATTTAGGAGCTTTGATGAATTTGGCTCAAGCCTCGCTTTTCTGGGTGGGTTGCTCAACCAAAGAACTGGACAATCTTATAGAGAACGTCCTAAGTGATGAGTCCTGTTTTGGAGCCAAATTAACCGGCGCGGGAGGGGGCGGCAGCATAATAGCTTTGCCAAAGCCAGAGAAAGCTGGAGAAGCGCTCACGCGAATATCAAAGCAATACAGTAGCTCCTTCCTAGTCTCAATCCCTCAAGAGGGTTTAAGGTGGGAGTAAGAGACGGTCAGCGGAAGGTTTCCTTCAAAATTTGTGATTCTGAAGTTAGGCGGGAGCTTAATCACAAACAAAGATATTCCATTATCTGCGAATGAAAATAATCTTGGAAAGATCGCAAAAGCGATCCATGAATCTGGTCTTCCAGCTAAAAATAGAGGCTTGATACTCGTTCACGGAGGGGGATCTTTCGGCCATTATTTCGCAAAGAAATTTAATCTTTCAACGGAAAGAGACCGCATTAAACCGCTCGGGATATCCTGGACTGCTGAGGCCATGTTGAAGTTGCACGTCATTGTAGTGGAGTCTCTGTTGTCGGATGGAATAGCAACAGAGACCATACCACCTTCAGAACTGGTTGATCCGAAACTGTTGACTGTGTCTGAACGAGGCAGGAGACACTTGGAAAGCTCCTTAGCTAACGGCTTGATTCCTATTACTTTCGGCTACGTCGCGCTCGACGGCAATAAAGCCTTCATAGTTTCTGGTGATTCGATTTGCAAAGCTCTTGCCGAGTCAATGCCGGTAGAAAGAGTGCTTTTCGCGATGGATGTTGATGGGATTTATCCTACATTCAATTTGAAAGGAAGAATAATTACGAAACTGTCGGGATTTGATGGCGTCAATACAAAGTTAAGGCTATACGACGTAACTGGGGGACTGCGATCAAAATTAGATGTAGGCTTACAAATTCACAAGCTCGGTAGTCAAGTCTTTTATGTCAACGGGACAAAGGCAATAAGAGTTGCAAACCTGCTAGCGGGAAAGCCCGAGAAATTGGCTACTGAAATTGCTTCTTAATTCGAATTTGTTTTTTACAAGATAAGGAAATTAACTTTGGAACAACAGATCGGTTCTGCGAAGCTCCTTGAGCTCTTGAGTACTAACAAAAAGGAGCTCGACTCGATTGCCCTTAATTTCCTTCCCAAAACAAGTCAAGATAAGCAGATTTCTACGCTGTATGATATGATGAGAGATTATCCGTCACGAGGCGGTAAAGGATTCCGAGGATCGTTATGCTTATTGTGGTGCGAACTTTGGGGCGAAAAGAGAGAGAATGCCCTAGTGACTGCTGCCGCTCTCGAGCTATACCAGAACTGGATTTTAATTCATGATGATATTGAAGATGCGTCAGATCTAAGACGAGGCCTCCCGGCACTACACAAGAAATATGGGATACCTCTATCAATCAATGCCGGTGATGCTCTGCACGGCAAAATGTGGGAGCTATTACTGTCAAACCAAGAGAAATTAGGTGGGGAAATCACTCTTCAGATTCTGAGAGAATTCTCCATGATGCTGAATGAGACAACCGAGGGTCAGCAAATGGAACTTTCTTGGAACACTCTGCAAGACTGGGAAATAACCGAACCCGAGTATTTTTTGATGGTGACAAAAAAATCCGCATGGTACACGTGCATCTCGCCCGCAAGGATAGGGACTATCTTGGCTTCCGCATCGCCAATTCAAGAGAGCCATGAAAGAACTAAGATCCTAAAACAGATCGTCGAGATGGGCACGAACATGGGTATTGCATTTCAAATTGTTGATGACATTTTGAACCTTACGGCGTCTCAGGACAAGTACGGCAAGGAAATCTTGGGGGACATTCTTGAAGGTAAAAGGACGCTGATGTTGATTCATTTGTTGTCAAGCTGCCAGGACTTCGAGAGGAAAAGGATTGTTTCCATTATGTCTAAACCGAGGACGGAGAAAGATCCTTCGGAAGTAGAGGAAGTGTTCAATTTGATGAAGAAATCGGGATCCGTTCAATACGCTTCAGAGGTCGCGCATGAGCATTCTCAGAGAGGAGTGGCAATCTATGATTCTTTATGCCACTCATATGGTCTCGAGTCCAGCAAGACATTCGAAACAACTAGGCTCTTGTTAGAATATCTTGTCAAGAGAGATTACTAAGAAGCCAGTCTAGTGTTAAGAACTCATAAGGAAAGAGTCGTAATGGCAACCGATCAAGAAATAGTACTCTTGGTCAAAAAACATGCCTTACTTAATGCCACAACTCACGATGGAAGGGCTGACAAGGGAGCTGTGATCGGTCGTGTAATGGCCGAGTGTAGCGATCTTAGAACTGAATCAAAACTTGTTTCAGAAATTGCTGCAAAAGTATTATCGGAAATTAATTCTTTGACCTTTGGTCAGCAGCGTTCTCTTCTTGAAAGGGAGTTTCCAGAGACAGTGCAAGCAGAAATCCAGAAGAAGAAGGACCAATCGAAAAGAGATTCGGAAAGAGGATTTGAGCTGCCTAAACTCGTTGACGCCAAAGTAGGAGAAGTCGTTACTAGATTCCCCCCAGAGCCGAATGGTTTCATGCACATAGGCCACGCAAAAGCGGCATTTCTCGGAAGCGAGTATGCGAAAATGTACAAGGGCAAATTCATATTGCGTTTTGATGACACAAATCCGGCAGCAGAGAAGAAGGAGTACTATGATGCATTCCGAGATTCTTTTGCCTGGCTTGGAATCAAGCCTGATCTGATTAAGAACTCCTCAGATGATATGGAGCGCTATTACGCTCTTGCGGAAGAGATGCTCGAGGGAGGCTACGCCTACATCTGTACTTGCTCACAAGAGAAAATGCGCGAGCTCAGAGGAATTGGGGAGGCGTGTGAGCATGCATCTCAGCGTGCGGAAGAAAATCTACACCTATGGAGAAAAATGATCTCCGGAGATCTCGGAAAGAGCGAGGCGACTTTCAGGTTTCGAGGAAATATGAAGAGCCTGAACACCACGATGAGAGACCCGGTCCTTCTCAGAATCATAGATACTCCTCACCCACTTCTAGGAAACAAGTTCTTCGTTTGGCCTACTTACGATTTTGCGGGACCGATTGAGGACAGCTTAGACGGCGTTACACATGTAATGCGCTCGAAGGAGTACGAGCTGCGAGACGAGCTTTACCATGCAATCTTGAATTCTTTGGAATTAAGGGATCCCAGGATAATTGAATTTTCAAGACTCAAGCTCCAAAATACAACGCTTTCAAAGCGTACCTTGGGGAAGATCATCCGGGAGAAGCAAGTCCAAGGTTGGGATGATCCCCGGTTGCCAACCATTTCTGCTCTAGAAAGACGCGGTTTTTTGGCTGAGGCGATACACGAATTCATCCTGAGCATGGGTGTTTCTAAAGTAGAATCTGAGCCCACATGGGATCTTCTTGAGAGCTTCAACAGAAAACTTCTAGACCCAATCGCCAAAAGATATTTTTTCGTTCCGGATCCCGTGAAGGTTCAGGTTTCCGACGCGCCCGAGCTACAGGTGACCCTCAAGTATCATCCCGAAAGAGATTACGGTGAAAGAGAGTTGGCCACCCATGGAACCTTCCTTATCCCCAGTGATGATGCAAATCGTCTCAAAGTTGGTTCGAGGATCCGGCTGATCGAGGCTTATGATATCCAAATCAATGAAATCCAGAAGAGCGGCATAATCCTTGCAACATACAAGGGAGAGGAAAGAACCGCCGACGTCCCAAAATTACAATGGGTCGCTGTGGGCGAAGAATACCCTATGATGGTCAAACTTCCAGGGCCGTTGCTTCAGAATGACGAGTTTAACCCAAAAAGTCTTCAGTCTATTAACGGGATCGCGGAGTCAGCGGCCGGCCAGATCAAGATCGGCGAGATAATCCAGTTTGTTCGATTTGGTTTCTGCAGAATGGACTCTCCTGGCACAGCGATACGCGCGCATCGCTAGAAGTTGATCTTGGAAGCAGATTTTATAAAGCAGTGAATAAATGAGTGTCTGGGCGACTTCGAAGATGAACCCAATCCGAGGGTTTATGCTAAACCCGGGTCCTTCTTAGCTGTCATGTTTGAGGTAACGAATATGTCAAAACCATATTTTGCAAAATTTGAAACGCCGAAAGAAATTTCCGATGCAGCTTATGAGGCCCTAAGGCAGGCGAAACAGACCGGGAAAGTAAGGAAAGGTACCAACGAAACCACTAAAGCAATCGAGCGAGGGATCGCGAAACTCGTGATAATTGCTGAGGATGTTGAACCCCCCGAAGTCGTAGCGCATCTTCCCATCATATGTGACGAAAGAACAGTTCCATACGTTTTCGTTCCGACAAAAGCCAACATGGGGCCTGCACTAGGAATTGATGTTGGATCTGCCTCGGCTTGTATTGTCGAGGCTGGCGAAGCTCAGCCTCTTATCGATCAAGTGATCAACGCAGTTCAAAAACTAAAGTCTGCCTGAAACTTTTTGAAGGGTTGAGCAATCAATGAGCACAAGGGCAGAAGAACGAGTTACTCCTGCCGAAATCATTCAAGTTGTGGGACGAACGGGAGTTGCTGGGGAGATCACACAAGTCCGCGTGAAACTTCTTGAAGGAAGAGACCGAGGAAGGATTCTTACAAGAAACGTGAAGGGACCGGTGAGAATGGGCGATGTTCTAATGCTTCGCGAAACTGAAAGGGAAGCCCGCAAGATTCGCTAAGAAAGCAATTTCAAAAGGTTGTGATGTATTGAATTGTCATATACTTCAAAAAGATGTTCTTTCTGTGGCGGGCCCATCGCTCTTGGCACGGGCATAATGTACGTCCGTAATGATGCGACGACATTTTGGTTCTGTTCCCACAAATGCAGAAAAAACTCGCTGTACTTGAAAAGAGATCCTCGTAAACTAAAGTGGTCCCGCGCAGGAGCTAGCGCAATGAAAGCCATGCCAGCGCAAAAGGCCGTTGCAGTGGCTCCTCAAACCCCTGCAAAGAAGTCGCGCTAAACGCTCAAAGGGTTGCGGTCTGCATGGAGCGTACTTTGATCGTGATCAAGCCTGACGGAGTTGGCCGTTCGCTATCAGGGGAAATTATAGCGAGATTCGAACGCAAAGGCTTCAAGATTATTGCTCTTCGTATGCTAACATTTGATAAGAATCTCGCCAAGGACTTTTACTCCCCGCATGTTGACAAACCTTTTTTTCCAGAACTACAAGATTTTATCACGTCAGGTCCAGCAATAGCTGCTGTGTTGGAAGGCTCTAATGCAGTTGATGTTGTCCGCCGGATGATCGGGGTAACGAAGAGTTTTGAGGCAGCGTCTGGAACAATTAGAGGGGACTTTGCATTGGGATATACCGACAACGTGATTCATGCCTCTGACTCTGCCGAGAGCTTCCAGAGAGAGTCAGGGATCCTTTTTCCTTCTTTGACCTAATCTAGGGTCAAGCCGATCGCGTCGCTATCTTTTTTCAGCGGCAAATCCGAAGATACACAGCAGTTGTTTTTTCTGGAACTGGCTCTTGTAGGGGCGGGCTTAAGATAAATGTCAACCAAAACAGGGAAACCCGAAATTCGGCAACCCGTCGTAGTTGTTCTTGGCCACGTAGATAGCGGTAAGACCAGTCTTCTTGACAAGATTCGTGGGACGGCCGTTCAAGCAAGAGAAGTGGGCGGTATTACTCAGCACATCGGCGCAAGTTTCTTTCCTGCCGAGACTCTGAAGAAAATCTGCGGCCCCCTCTTGAAATCGATGGGCTCCGGTGAAATCAGAGTTCCGGGATTGCTCGTTATTGATACCCCAGGACATGAAATATTCACAAACCTTAGGTCTCGGGGAGGCTCGGCCGCAGATATCTCCATCCTAGTTGTGGATGTACAAAAGGGACTCGAAATGCAAACCTACGAGAGCCTTGAGATTCTGAAGAACAGAAAAGTTCCTTTCGTTGTCGCCCTAAACAAGATCGATACAATTTCAGGTTGGAGAAAGGGGACCACTCAATTTGTGACGCAATCTGTCAAAGAACAACAAAAGTCCGTTCAAGATGCCTTGGACGAGAAGATCTATGTTGTATTAGGAGGCCTTTCAAGGCTTGGTTTCAGCTCCGAAGCATTATACAGAGTGAAGGACTTCACGAAGGAAATCGCAATTGTGCCCGTGAGCGCAAGAACTGGTGAAGGTATTCCCGAACTCATAGCGGTTCTAGTGGGTCTGGCGCAAGTGTACCTACAAAAGAAATTGACGGTATACGAGAATGCACCGGCACGCGGTTTAGTTCTGGAAGTAAAGCAAGAGCCGGGCCTTGGCGAAACAGCGAATGTAATACTCTTGGAAGGAAGGCTCCAAACAGGCGAGCCTGTGGTGCTAGGCAAGAAGGAAGGAGCCATAGCTACGAAAATCAAGGCCATCTTTCTCCCCAAACCGCTTGATGAAATGCGCGATCCCCGCGATAAATTTCTGCCAGTGGATTCAATTTCGGCAGCAGCAGGGGTGAAGATCGTCACGCCAGATCTCGAGGGAGTACTGGCTGGATCTCCAATCCTTGGCGCCGAGGAAATGCATCTTGACGAGGCTAAGGCTTCGGTAGAGGCAGAAATCAAGCAAGTAATGATTGAATCTGAAACTAATGGAGTCATACTCAAAGCGGATGCCTTGGGTTCCCTCGAGGCAATTGTGGAGATGCTGAAGAGAAGACAGGTCCCAATTAGGCGTGCGGATATTGGACCTGTGACGAGAAGAGACGTAATCGAAGCATCAGCGGTGAAGAAGGTGAATAAGTATCACGGCGTTATCCTAGCTTTTGGAGTCAAGTTGCTTCCAGATGCCCAGCAGGAGGCCTTTGACAGCAACATCAAGACGTTCGAAGACCAGATTATTTATTCTCTAATTGACAACTACCTGAACTGGATAAGCGAAGAACAAGCTTTGGAACAGAAAGCGGGACTTGCTTCACTAACTCCTCTTTGCAAATTTCAATTTCTAAGGGGATTTGTTTTCAGAAGAAACGATCCGGCAGTTTTCGGAGTGGAAGTATTGGAAGGCAGATTGCGACAAAAAGCCACCATAATGAACTCAGATGGAAAGACTATCGGTACGATTCACCAAATACAGGAAGAAGGTAAATCTGTTCCAGAGCTTTCAAAGGGAAAACAGGCTGCTGTGTCCGTTGTAGGCCCGACTGTCGGAAGACAGATCAACGAGGGCGAGATCTTCTACACTCTTCCATCCGATCTGGAAATAAAGACGATCAATGAAAAGTACCTTTCGAACCTAAGTGTGAACGATGTCGAATTAATAAAAGAAATAATACAGATCCGGAGAAAAAGCGTACCCCTTTATGCGTACTGAGCTCTTGCTAAACAACGCTTATTAGAGGTTGATCAGACTTTATACTAAAAATTAGGCTGTATCGCATTGGCTGCATTCAAGGTTGTCGTGTCTGATCCAAAAACTCGCAAGGCTTCATCCGCGGAAGTGAAAGATCCTCAAGCTCAGGCACTAGTCGGCCTAAAGATTGGTGACGAAGTGGACGGAACGCTCTTTGGTCTGACTGGAAAGATCAAGATAACTGGAGGTAGCGATAAGGCCGGGTTTCCTATGAGAGCGGATGTGTCCGGCGGCGTGAAGAAGTATGTCCTTCTTACAAAGGGAGTAGGCTTCAGAAAAGGCGCTGATGAAGGCAAAAAAAAGCGGAAACTTGTCAGGGGAAACACCGTCACAGAAGAGATCTACCAGCTGAATGCTGTATCTCTTTAGTTTCAAACATTCTGCAAACAATCAGGGCGAGGAAGCGCTTATATCCGAAACTGCCTAATTTTTCTCCATAAATGTCGAAGACCCTAACTGCGCAGACTGAAAGATCCGCATCTGAATCGCAAGAGCGTGTCAAACGCAGCATCCCCAGTCAGCCTGTTGTTAATATTGGAACTAGCGGGCATGTTGACCACGGAAAGACTACGCTGACCCAAGCAATCACCGGGATCTGGACCAGCGCGCATAGTGAGGAGCTAAGGCGAGGAATTACGATCAAGGTTGGCTATGCCGATGCTGCTTTTTACAAATGTGATGGATGCGGTCCGCCTGAATGTTTCACTACATCGCCTGATTGTGGAAAATGTGGCGGACAACCCACATTGCTTCGAGTAGTCAGTTTCGTTGATTGTCCGGGTCACGAGAGCCTAATGGCAAATATGCTGTCTGGAGCGGCGGTCATGGATGGTTCTGTGCTTGTGATCGCCGCGAATGAAAAAGTCCCTCAACCGCAGACTCGAGAACACTTGCTAGCTTTACAAATGCTCGGCATGAAACATATTGTGATAGCGCAGAACAAAATCGATCTGGTGACTGATAAGGAAGCAATGGAGTGCTATGCTGCAATTAAGAAATTTGTGTCCGGAAGCGTTGCCGCTAACGCACCGATAATTCCTATTTCAGCTCAGCATGGGCTTAACATTGATGCTCTGATTGAAGCACTTGAGGAAAATATTCCGACCCCAACGAGGAATGAAAACGCATCTCCTCTTATGCAGGTACTCAGATCGTTTGACGTGAATCATCCGGGTCTTCCGTCGAACAAACTCTCGGGAGGAGTTCTCGGAGGAACTTTGCTTCAGGGGTCTCTTTCAGCAGGAGACGAGATTGAAATCAGACCGGGCATCATCGAAGAAGGGTCGACAAAAGCCGAACCTGTAGTGACGAAAGTCAAAACTCTGATGAGTTCTGCTGGGACAGCGGAGAAGGTCCATCCGGGTGGTCTAATTGCGATAGGAACTCTGTTAGATCCCTTCTATACGCGAAGCGATTCCCTCGTAGGTGCGATCATAGGTCGCCCTCAAGAACTGCCAGCTGTGTTCGATTCATTAAGTATGGAAGTCAAACTCTTTGATACCGCAGTCGGAACGCAGGAGCTGGTCAAAGTCGAGAAGATTCGTATGCAGGAGATACTGCGCCTAAATATCGGCACGGGCGTTACAGTGGGAATAGTGAGCTCGGCGAGAGATTCCATAGTTGACGCGAAACTGAAAAAGCCCGTCTGTGCGTCGGTTGGGGACAAGATTGCAATCAGCAGACGAATAGGCGAGAGATGGAGATTGATCGGGGCAGGAACCGTACGTTGACTCTCGCTTCTATTTTTGTCATTTAAAAAAACGCCGCGGAATTTCTATTGACAGTTATAGTTTGGGATACAGATTTTCTCATTAAAATATCAAATGATCCTCTGCCTAAAGTGGATCTGAGAGAGCTATCAAAAGAAAACGAGTTCGTCATTATTCCCGAAGTGATACTGGAAATACGCGGATTAGCTCGAAGTAAAAATCGTACAACTGCTAGAAGAGCAGAGATGGCACTGCGCGCAATTGAGGAGTCTAAATTTTTCAAAAGTGCAGTGCTGTCGAGTGTCCGGCAACCGGCTAAGGAGACAGATGAAGTTTTGATTGAAGTGATCAAAATGAAACCAGACGAACGGACTTTGGCAACCATGGACGGAACGCTTCTTTCCAGCATGGAAAAGTCGGGGCTGCCCTATATGACTCTCAGTAAAGGCAAATTGTACTCACCCCCTGTTGCAAGAGCAACATATTTAACTAAAAGAAGAAAGTAATCTCTCGGGAAGGCCTTTCCTGGCGTATGTTTCAGATTTCTGAGCTAGAGGATGTTATACGCGTTCCTCCAGCGAAGTTTGGGTCTAAGCTTGATGAGGTTGCTCGGGAGATTCTAAAGGGCAAATACGAGAGCACGATAAATCCCGACTTGGGATACATTATTCTCATTACTAATATCATAGTCGAACCTACCGGCAAAATAATTCCTGGCGATGGCGCGACTTTCCATAAAGTTAACTTCGATGTCATGACTTTCTTTCCCAAAGTTCAAGAAATAGTCGAGGGTGAAATTGTTGAAATTACGGACTTTGGAGCATTCGTCAGAATAGGGCCGACAGATGCGCTACTTCATCTATCACAAATAACTGATGATTATCTAACGAGTGATGTAAAGCAAGGTGTCATCCTAGCAAGTCAATCTAAGCGAACTCTCAAAGTGGGAAGTAAGGTCAGGGTGAGAATAACCGCAGTAAGTTTGCCCAGAGGTGCTGCGCTTGGAAAAATAGGGGTGACTTGCAGACAACCATTTCTCGGCGCATTTGAGTGGATCGAGGAAGATATCGAAAAAGCGAGAAGGGGTCAGCTAGGGAAAAAGACAAGCCCAGCTCCAAGTCCGATTGCTCCCGAGGAAAAGCACGAAAGAGCTCCAAAGCCTACAAAGACCGAAAAGAAGCCAAAGAAGTAAGTATGGATTTTTGTGAAATCTAATGCCCCGAGAATTTGCCTGTAGGAAATGCAACACACTCACCACTGGCAAAGTTTGCCCTAATTGCCATAGTACTGAGCTAACTCCGGATTGGTCTGGTCTCATAGTTGTCGTAGATCCGGAAAAGTCGACGGTTTCAAAGACGCTTAACATAGCAAAGCCCGGTCGATATGCGCTCAAAGTAAGTTAGAAAGTTTGATGGTATAAGCTGAGCCTTCATCATGACCACGTCTTATGCCTTGCCCGAGTCCATGAAGGACTCTCTGAGGCAACCCTTTGGAGTCTTGATCCCCGATGATCAAGTGACCAAAGAAGCTGTGTCGTCAAAACTTGTTGGAAGGAATAGAATTATCGTCACAGTAGGAGACAGAACCACGGAAAGGCTGAAACAGCTGCAGATACATTGCAATCTCGAGGTCGTGGATGGCAGAGAAAAGAGAGAGAGCCGAAATGGTCCACTTCCTTATGTAGGCGAGAAGGAGAGGCAGTTCAAAGTGAGTAATCCTGCGGGAAGCCTTACGGACGAAACATTAGAGGCAGTTGGCAAAAGCTTGGAACTGATAAGACTAGAACCTAAGAAAACGGTTAGAATTGAGGTCGAAGGAGAAGAAGATCTTTTGGCTCTACCCGTATTAGCTTTCTTTCCCGAGCAAACTATTGTCCTCTATGGTCAGCCTAATCAAGGTCTTGTTATAGTGGGCGCGATTGGTGATGCAAAGGATCTCGCTCGCAAGACACTTATCGCAATGGGTGTTCGTAACCCGCAACTCAGATAGGAATTTTCTTCTCGACGATCGAACGCTTCAATTTGACCCTGTTACAACTAACAAACTACATTTAAGCAAAAAAATGGGCACTTCCCCACAAAGAAGAGTACTTGCCAATTCACTTTTCCTAGTCAGGTGGCGTCGAGAAGATACCTTCCATTGTTCTACGCTTTCTAAGGTCTCCAGTTCAAACGATAAAAGACGAGAAGACTCTGATCAAATTTCTTCTCGTAGGCGCTTCGGGCGCGATAGTGAATCTGATTATCTCCTACTATCTTAATTATTATTATCATACGGAAGCTGCAGCGGCCCAAGCTATCGGAGTAGAGCTCAGCATCATTAGTAACTTCATTTTGAACGATTCCTTCACCTTCAAGCACCTTGCGACAAGCATGTCCGGAAGAAATCGAAACAAGCTCTATCGTTTGCTAAAATACAATGTGCTGAGTCTTGGAACGGCAGGCCTCAACATTTTGGTCTTCTCGATATTTTATTATGTACTGGGATTTAACCGGGGGCTATGGTACGTCACAAGTGAGTCAATCGCGATCCTAGCTGCGTTCGCGCTCAACTATCTTGGAAGCTCGAGATGGGCCTGGAAAGCCAATCAGACAAGAATCTCTAAGATTCAAACACCTCAGCACCAGTAAAGGAATAAATAAGATCAAAGAAAAATCCGTCTTTTACAAATCACGAGGAAGTGTTTTACCAATTTGTCCTTATTGGAAATTGTTAGTGATTCTGAAAATAAACTTCTCGGGCGCAGAGAACTGAAAGTGCGGTTCAAAGCCGGAGCAGGCATTCTGAGCCGCCAAGCTGCTGTGGAAGCCATTGCCTCAAGAATCGGATCAAAGAAAGAAAATGTGCAGGTGCTCTCCATTAAAGGAATGTTCGGCACAAGAGATCTTAGTGCCGAAGTCTATGTGTTTTCGGACCCCGAAGACGCAAGAAAACAGCTTGCAGAATATATTTCGCTTCGTCATCTTCCTAAGGATGAGCGGAAGAAACTTAGAGAAGAAAGAAGAAAAGCAGCCACCGCCCCTGCTGCAGCAGAGACATCTGGAACTCCCGAAGCGAAAGCTTGATTTTGTCTTGTGCTCTAATTAATGGAGATTGAGAGAAAATGTCTCAAACAACCCAAGAAACGCCCGCACCTTCAGCGAAACCGGCTGCAGCCCCCGCAAAGAGGAAAGAGCGCCCAGATACTCCCATCTATAAGTTCTACGAAGTGAAAGGCGGAAGAGTGACTCGCCTTAGGAAGGAGTGCCCCCGATGCGGTCACGGAGTTTTCCTAGCGGAGCATAAAAACAGATTGACCTGCGGAAAGTGCGGCTATACTTCGTACAAAAAAGGTCAGCGCTAATTGGTTCGTTCGTTGTTGAACTAAATGCTGGCGAGATCCTTTCTCAAGGCATTCAAAACATTGGGCGCAATGAAGGCCTGAAAGGGCGCTCTATAACGTAGGGCTGATGTCTGTCCAATTACGTTGGAATCTCCGCCTCCCTCAAGATATCCTGAAATAAATTCGTTGACCAACTCCCTGGCTCTATCCTCCTTTAGAGTAAAACGCACTGAATAGTAGATGAACTCTGCAAGGTCCCAAGCAAGATTTCCGTTCGAATGAACCTGTTCCAAATCAGTCAGATAGATGTTTGAATCCGACTCTGCCACAATGGCATTGGAGGGTTTGGTATCTCCTATGCACGAGCCAGCTCTGTGAACACGCGCAAGAATCCCCCCAAATTCGCGCTGAGCGGAAAGATCTTCGCTTTTTCCTTGGAGGTAGGCGGATTGAATTGAAGACAGATCTTTTCCCTTTATGTAGCGAGTTACCAATATCTTTTCGCTCAAAAAAACTGCCAAGACATCTGGAGTAAACAATCCTAGATCTTTGAATTGCCCAATCGCCTTAAACTCCCTATGCATCCGCTCACCAGCATTTGTAGTGAAATTCGTATTCTTCAAGGACCACACATACAGGAGGCCCCATTTGATCCCTTTAATGTCGTTGTATCGCTTTACTGCAAATGAGAGAGATCTGCCCCCGTTGTTGTCTATGAGAGTATAGAAGCTTGTTGAATTGTAAATTTCTCCCAGCGGTTTTTTTGTTACTATGGTGCTAACTTTTTTCATTCCAAAATAGTCGAGTAGATCTGTTAGCCAATCAGATGACGCAGCAAAGAGCCTACCGTGCTTTAAGGACCATAAGCTCTTCGGAGTGGTGATCACCTCTGGCAATTCGGAATGCTCCTTCGCCCGCTCCAGTTTCGACGCGACCTCTCGACCGACGACGTCCAAGCCTACTCTACCTGCATATCCGTGCACTGCGTACTGCCTTATCCCTCTCGTGGTGTAAGAGGCTGTAGAGCTTAACCTGACAGCAAGGCCGGCCTTCATTTTTTCGGGGCGAAGCTTCACAATTGCATTATTGGAATCGTAATCTACTAAGCCCGCGGTTTGCAATTTCACAGCGGCTCGTCTGAATCCTGCCATACTTGATTCCAGATTGCTTTCCCGAAGATCATCACCATAAGTGAGTGCGTAGCTATAAACGACAGGAGGGTATATTGCCGCGCGCCTCCTTAACTTTTCGAACAGGAAGTAATTGAGGGGAAACTCTATGTCCTCTGCGAAGCGGCCACTCTCTGCATAAGCTTCCGAAAGCCCCTCGATCATCACTCTTTGTTTGAAGGTCGTCTCGTTATCACTCAAATAATCTCTTCCGAGCAAAGCCTCGTAGGGATTTAAGAGACGCCCCGATACAAATTCCCCCAAGCTCGACTTTTCACAGTCGTTTGCAAAGCTCCTCTCTTGTACGACTAGAGCCGAACATTGCACTTCACCTCTGAGGTAGTAGTATTTGATTCGCTGAGTAAAGTGATTTACTACAAGTATAACATCATAGTCGCTTTCTTTTCGAGCATAGCCTGACACCTGCGATCCGTAAACGGCGATTGCCTTTAGAGAAATCTTGGATTTCAGAGGCGTAAGGGTACTTTCTATTTTTTCGATTTCGTCAGTACTTAGACTTCTCATAAGTCGCGCTTCTTGTTGCCTCAGCAGAAATGAAACATATAGCTTTCTTGAGTTTACGGATTTTTCCCTTCTGGAGCCAACTTCGCGCTGGAAATGATTTGCCTAATTCTGGGATCGAACTCGGTAAGCAATATTGACCCTACGGGAATAATTACCTGGTTAGAACCCATCGGAATCTTGAATGTTGGCAGTCCTTTCTCAATCCATTTCACTCTGCACTTCTCATTAAGCTTGGGATCGTCAAAACCCGTGGATGTCCTCTGGGCCAAATTCCTTGCAAATCTCTTGTTCTTAAAAACCAGAGAAGGTGCGATCGCTCGGGACGAGTCGATGAAGCGCTCCTCGAAGACCGTCGAAGCGGTAATTTCAGAGGTTACGTTCATGCTCATAAAATTCCTAGCGAGCTCAATATAGTGAAGGAGCTCGTGGGCCATTACTAGTTTCAAGGTTGCCTTTGTCCCGTACAAGACAAGAGGAGCAGCCAACTCGACAACTATCGTAACCTTGTTGTCCGACTGCATAGGAATGGTCCTTGCATATAGAACGCCGAGGCCTTCTAGCACATTTCCCGACGCCTGAACAACTCTAAGGGCAGGGTCAACATAACAGGGCGGGTACTTCAGGCCCGAGGCAGTTTCCAAACTCTTGGCATTATCTAATACATTTTTAATCTTGAGGCCAATGCTCCTCTTGATCCTACTGTCAAGCGAGGAAGAGCTCTCAATTTTGAAAAGAGGGTCTAGCATAAATCGAGCCTTTTCAATGCGCGGCAAATTGAAGTTGGCATGTAGAAAAATGATTGCTCAGAAATTGCTCAATGTTTGCCAATCTCAGAAATAGGTTTCGAAGAAATGCTTATGAATCAAACTGCTCGCTCTCAACAGCTGTTAAAATCCAAAGGTGAATAGGTTTAGTATGTCTCAAGCAACAGCATATCCGGCCACGACCTCTTCCGGTCAGCCTGTAATTATCTTAAAGGAAGGAAGCTCCGAAAACAAGGGACGCGATGCGCAGAAGAATAACATTTTCGCTGCCAAACTCGTCGCTGAAATTGTAAAGACCAGCCTTGGTCCACGCGGAATGGACAAGATGCTTGTCGATAGCCTTGGGGATGTCACCATTACGAACGATGGAGCGACGATTCTCAAAGAAATCGATGTGCAGCACCCCGCCGCAAAGATGCTCGTAGAAATCTCAAAAACTACCGATAATGAGGTTGGCGATGGCACAACCTCGGCAGTAATTTTGGCCGGTGCTCTTCTGGAGAATGCAGAGGAGCTTGTGAACAAGGATGTACACCCAACCATTATTGTGGATGGATATCAAAAGGCCGCGGACAAGGCTGTAGAAATTCTGAATGAAATCTCGGTGAAGGTAAAAGCTGGTGACAGAGAGACCCTGAACCATGTCGCGCAAACGAGCATGATGACCAAGCTCGTTGCAGACAACAGCTCCGAACTCGGATCTATTGTGGTTGATGCAGTCCTTCAGGTCTCCGACAAGAAGGAAGACGGTTCTTACCAGGTGGACATTGATAATATCAAAGTCGAGAAGAAGCCCGGAGGATCCACAAGCGACACTCGCATGATTAGGGGAATCGTTTTGGACAAAGAAGTCGTTCATGCGGGAATGCCTAAGAGAATAGAAAATGCCAAGATTGCTCTAGTCAATTCTCCTCTTGAAATCGAGAAAACAGAGTTCTCTGCCGAGATTAGAATAAACGATCCCACTCAGATGCAGAAGTTTCTTGATGAGGAAAATGAAATGCTGAAGGCAATGGTGGAAAGCGTCTCCTCCGCTGGAGCAAATGTACTGGTCTGTCAGAAGGGCATGGATGACATTGCACAGCACTATCTGGCGAAGAAAGGCATTCTCGCTGTTCGGCGAGCCAAAGAGTCAGACATGACCAAACTTGGCAAAGCTACCGGCGCCAGAATTGTCTCAAATCTGGAAGACCTGACAGCCAAAGACCTGGGTTCAGCTGAACTCGTCGAGGAAAGACGCGTTGAACAGGACAAATGGGTCTTCGTGGAAGGCTGTAAGAATCCAAAAGCCGTGACGATCCTGGTCCGCGGGGGTTCGCAGAGAGTCGTTGATGAGGCAGAAAGGAGCATGCATGATGCCTTAATGGTGACGAAAGATGTGCTTCAAAAGCCGGCCATTGTCGCCGGTGGAGGCGCGCCTGAGGGAGAAGTTGCAGCTCAACTGCGCGATTGGGCTAACAAGCTCTCTGGCAGAGAACAACTCGCTGTATCTAGGTACGCTGACGCCTTGGAGTCAATCCCCCTGACCCTGGCAGAAAATGCTGGAATGGATTCAATCGATACTCAGGTCGAACTCCGTGCAAAACACGGCCAAGGCCGCAAGTGGGCGGGTATCAACGTAACTACGGGCAAGGTCTCGGATATGCTAGGCGACCATGTCGTCGAACCGCTTTCTGTCAAAGAACAGATCATTCGTTCAGCGACGGAAGCTGCATGCATGATCCTTAGAATCGATGACGTAATCGCCTCTTCGAAAATGAAGACTCCGCCGGCCCCGCCCGGAGGTGGAGGAATGGGCGGTATGGGTGGAATGGGCGGAGAATACTGAGTCTGATCTGCGATCTAGAGACACCCCTTCGCTCCCGCAAGTTCTGGCGGGGGCGTAACGTAATTTTCCACCGTGTTAGAAACGATAATCCTGTCGCGGTTACTCAGTCGCATCATATCTAGCCATCTAGATGAAACGATCAACCTCGGAATCTTGTGGCGACGAACTATGCTTGAAGATGAAAGCAGATTTCCGTTGTCTGAACTGCGATTTTCAATCCTTTTTAGTACCAACTTGTCTTCAACGACTTGGCCTTTGCGATGCTCATGAGAAGCTGCTACCGCGCGCACTGAAATTACATTGTTTGAAAAGTTCGCCAATTCAAGCAGACCTCTTTCAAAACTGAATCCAACAAAGAAGTTTCTGATTACTCCGAATGTTTCGTTAGAGCGTTGGTTTCTTGCGAATAGCTCAATTCTCTTCAGAAGTCTTGAATCAGAAGAATCATCTTCCTCGACTTCACTCAGCAGTCCGTCAGGATAGATTTTCTTCTGAGAGTCATATTTTTCCAAGAGATACTTCATACGAAGTATGTGCTTTTGCGCAACAAGATTTTGAGAAATCAGAGTAGCGGCCCTTAGCAGAGCTCTTTCCTTTCTCTTGTCTTGCGCCGAAGTGAGCGCATTATCTTTGGTTTCCAGAGCGTCTATGGCCGTCTCACAAATGGTACATTAAGCTATAGAATCCTAAATCCGTGTTCAAAAACCAATTTAGAACTTTCCTCCTGTTAGCGGCTACATCTTGTTTCGCAGCAAAAAGAAATAGGGGCAAAATTCAAACAAAAGGCCGTCGAGCTATATATGTCCGGTCTTTTTCCACGCGATTGGAGTAGCAGTTACACCAGTTAATCTTGCAGTCTCCTCTCTAACGAGCCTCGTAAAATCTGCGGTCTCTCTACTTCCGTACTCTTCCAGTCTTCCCTTATCTGCCAAGCGGTTAACTTTAGGATCGAATGGTAGTTTCCCGAGAAAATTTACTTCAAGATCCTTTGCAACTTTGTCGAGGCCAAGTTCTTCGAACATTTCAATATGTTCGGAGCAATGTGGGCAAATCATGTAACTCATGTTTTCCACGAGTCCAGCAATTGGGACATTCATTTGGCGTGCCATATTGATGGATTTTTTCACAATCAACATGGCTAGATCCTGAGGAGTTGAGACTATCACAACCGCATCGACCGGGAGAGATTGAAAGACAGTAAGGGGTGCGTCCCCGGTTCCCGGTGGAAGATCCACCAGAAGAAAATGCAAATCCCCCCAATTTACATCATTGAATAGTTGTCGAATTACCCCATTGATTATTGGTCCTCTCCAGATCACCGGAGTATCCGGAGTATCCAAGAGAAGGTTCATAGAGATAATTTTAATCCCGCTTTCACTTTGCTTTGGGATTACGCCATTATCATCAGCAAAAGGCTTCCCGGCTAACCCGAAAATCTTTGCTATAGTAGGACCTGTTATATCAGCGTCGAGGATTCCAACGTCGTAACCCTGCCTCCGCAGTTCTATTGCGAGCATCGAAGTCACGTAAGACTTGCCAACTCCGCCCTTTCCTGACATCACGGCTATTATTTTCTCAATACCTTTCTTGTCCATCTTGTCAATTCCTGAACTTAGCCCGGCAACCTTTCCAAGGCCCTTTTCCTTCGCGCGCATTTCCTGTAGACGCGTACCCAATGCGCTTAATTCTTCTTTGGACATCGAAGTCATTTGGACCGAGACAGAGTCCACGCCCTTCATTTCTCCAACCAGTCGATTAATGTCCTTCTCAATCGTGTTGGCCAGGGGACAGCCTCTGACTGTAAGAGCGATCGTAACCGAGACCCGACCGTGGTCCATTAGGATCTGCTTAACCATGCCCAGATCGACGACATTCAAGCCGATCTCAGGATCTATTACTTCCTTAAGTTTCTCAGTAATTTCTTCCTTGGTGGACAAATAGTACTCATGCATTCCTTTGAGGTTAGGAGCAGATTAGAATAATGGATTTGCATCCTTAAAATTGTAGATGCGATAATCCGTCTGGAAGTCTATCTGAAGTCATTTAGAATCTGCTCGTACTTTGGCAGATTCGATTCTAGACTGATATCTTGGAGTGCCAAGGGTCCCTTTTCCTTTGACAAAGTGTTTTCCTCAAGAGACTTTACTCTCCCGGAATAAACCAAGCCCGTTGGGATCTTGCCCTGGTTTGTGATTTCGGATACACGAGTAAAAGCTAGCAACCTGTTGTGAGGATTATAGTCCTTTTCTGTGCTCAAGTCGTACACCTGTTCTCTCCATTCTTTGTACGTGTCATTGTACGTAACACAAGGGCTTAGCACCTCAAGAAATCCCATTCCTTCATTTGAGTTTGAGTGTGAAATTGCCTTCTTCATCAGATCCGTCAGCTGAGCTTGATTTGCTGAAAACCCTCTCGCGATGAACGTAGTCGAGGGTATTGATAGTGCAGTCAGAATCGCATCGAAAGGAAGATCCACGTTTCCTTCGTAACCCACTTGAGCGGTGGGGGAAGGTTGACCCTTTGTGAGACCATATGTTCCGTTTTGCATTACTATGTAAATGATACTGGGATTTTTCTTTAAAGTGTGAAGAAAGTGTCCCGCCCCGATAGCGTATCCGTCTCCATCTCCTCCGGCGGCAATCACCGTCAGCTGCGGGTTTGCGAGTTTTACACCTACCGCCGTGGGCAACAGTCTCCCGTGCAGAGAGTGGATCCCGTAGCATTCAAGATTGTTATGGATGGAGCCAGAACAGCCTATGCCTCCAACTATGACCGTGTCTTTCGACTTGATTTGAAGATCAGAAAGAGCCTTCTTGAGTGATGCAAGGACTCCAAAGTCCCCACACCCGGGACACCAAATAGGCGTCGTTGGAGTGTAAATCTTCACTGTTGTTTGTGCCATTATATTACCGCCTTTACCTAAACCCCCATCTCGAGTTTGCCCTGGATCGATGTACTAATCGCATTTGTAATCTCTCGAGGTTTGAACGACGTCCCATCGAACTTGGTGATACTTTCAATTCTTTCGTTCCTGCCAAGAGCGCTACGTATCATTTTCGCCAACTGTCCTTGGTAGTTATTTTCAACGACAAATATTTTATCAAGCGGATCTGAAAATTCAATCAAGTCTTCAACCAAGAGAGGAAAGATGGTTCTGATCTGCTGAAAGCGCACGCCGATGTTTTTACTCTTAAGCTGCTCCATACTCTCCAATATCGGACCGAGTGTGGAGCCGAATCCAATAATTCCAATTTTGGCGTCTTTTCGCCCAAAATTATTGCCACGGGGGAGCTCATTTTTGGCAAGTTCAACTTTCTTCATCCGTTTTGACATCATTCGTAATCTGTTTGTTGTATCAACAGACGTGAGACCATACTCGTTGTGCTCATTTCCCGTCACCTGAGACTGCCCTCCTTCAAGTGACGGTACGGACCTCGGGGAAATCCCATCTTCACTGAATTGGTATCGTTTGTAAGTTTGAATCTTCTCCAAGTCTGATTGACTAAGGAGTTTTCCTCTTTCAACCTTAATCGATTTTAGATTGAAAGGGAGAATGCTTTCGCTGTTTTGGCATAGAGCTTGATCGAGCAATAGAAATACGGGCAGCTGGTAAGTCTCTGCAAGATTTAACGCGTCCACGGTAAGTTGGAAACACTCTGCGGCGCTTCCCGGAGCAATGACCAAACGAGGAAACTCGCCGTGGGAACCATACACGACGTGATTCAGGTCAGATTGCTCATTCTTTGTGGGCTCTCCTGTGCTTGGGCCCACGCGCTGGCATTCAACGACAACTATGGGAAGTTCGGCTTCGCCAGCATGACCAACGCCTTCAGTCATCAAAGATTGCCCCGGGCCAGAGGTTGCCACCATAACTCGGGCACCAGCATAAGCCGCTCCTATCCCCATGTTTATTACTGCGAGTTCATCTTCGGCTTGCTTTACCACACCCCCTAATTTCGAGATCCTTGGAGCTAGCCATTCCATAATGTCAGTCGCCGGAGTAATAGGATATCCCACGAAGAATCTTCCGCCGCCCACGAGGAATCCATAGGCAACAGCTTCATTTCCTGTGGCTAGTATCTTGTTACTTTTTTCCGAGTGAGGGATTTTGTAGATAGATCGAATATTATTTTGCTTTGCTAAATCCGAACCAAGTGAAAGAGCTTGCATATTGGCATCCAAGGCTTCCTTTCCTCTTCGTTCGTATCTTGACCTTAAGACTTCAATGAGAAGGTCGTCTTCCAGACCAAGCAATCTTCCCAAAATTGCGAACGCTATCGTGTTCTTGAAGATATTCCGTCTAAGCTTTGAAGCTGCCATATTTCCCAAAGGAGCGTTAACGACGCGAAGGCCCATCCCCCCAAATTTCTCGGACAATTGCCCCTTGGAACTGTCAAAAATTATGGATGCATCTGGAGCAAGCTCATTAACTGCTGCTTGTACCGCTTCCTCATCAAAGGCGACGAGAACATCTACTTGGTCCCCGGTAGAGAGAACTTGTTCTGTGCTTGCCCTAATTACTCCATCTGCATGTCCGCCTCTTATTCTGGATAGTACATTGCGAGCGTCATACACGTTTAGACCAATATTTCGAAAACAACTCCCTAGAAGATTGACCACCGTAAGCGTTCCGTCTCCGCCCTGCCCTCCTATCATTATGCAAATATCCTGCTTTAGCATAGGTTCAGCAGGTTTCTGTTGTTCGAGTGTGGTAGCCATCCCATTCAACCAAATTTACAATGCTTTGACATTAGCTTCGAGAAAAATTCGACCAATTCTGGCCTTTGCATTTCCTCTATAGTCATTCTCGTTATTTAAGCATGACTTGCTGAAAAATGGACGATTTCTTGAAAGATCTAGAACCGATTTTGTAATTCTATCATCATTAGTTTCGGTTCAAAGAATTCAGACGCAAGAGTTCACGTTCATTCCGCATCTTTCACGAAGGGCGACTTTATAAAATTCAACGAGCGCTGTCAGTGTCCATCGGTGAATTGCAAGACGACAGAGTTGTTATTCAAATCAGATTTGATCATAGGAGGAGAACATAGAAAATCTTCCGATGGAAGTACATTTAATGTGACAAACCCGGCGACAGATGAGGTTCTTGCCAAGGTTCCAAAGGGCACTACTGACGACGCAAAAGCTGCAGTTGATTCCGCTGAAAGCAAATTTGGCAAATGGAGCGAAACGCCAGCCCCGGAGAGAGCAGAAATTCTTTACCGAGCTGGCGAGATTATAAGAAAAGAGCAGAACGAACTGGCAGAATTATTGACTCTAGAGGAAGGAAAGGCCTTCCCTGAGGCGCTCGCTGAAATAGTGGAAGGCTACGACGCGATTATGTTCATTGCTGCCGAGGGTCGACGAATGTGGTCGTTTGTTTCTCCTAGTGAGCAAAAGGATAAAGTTTGCATGGTCATTCGCAGACCATTAGGCATTATAGGGGTCATAACTCCGTGGAATTTTCCATTCTCGATTCCGCTTTGGAAAATTCCTCCTGCTTTGATGGGCGGTAACACAGTAGTTTTCAAGCCTGCCTCGAACACTCCTCTTATTGGAATGAGAATAGTCGAGATTTTCGAGAGGGCAGGTCTGCCAGCGGGAGTACTAAATTTCGTCACAGGACCCGGTTCCGGTGTTGGGGAGGCTCTTTTGAACGACAAGAGGATCAAGATGATCTCATTTACAGGCGAATCAAAGACCGGACACAGAATAGCTCAAGCAAACGCACTCTTCCTTCGCCGCCAAATTTTGGAACTGGGCGGAAAAAATCCAATCATTGTGGCAGACGACGCAGACCTCAATGTGGCAATCCCTGCAATACTTTATGCTTCATTCAGTAACTGTGGCCAAAAGTGCACGGCAGCTTCCAGGATCATAGTGGAACAGGGGATACACGATGAATTCTTGGAGAGGCTCTCCAATGGAGCAGACGCTCTAATCGTTGGCAACGGTATGAATCCTGGTGTACAGGTCGGACCTCTGATCACAGAAGAGGCGCGAAACAAGGTCCAAAGTTACGCCGACTTAGGAAGAGAGGAAGGGGCCAAAGTGCTGTGTGGAGGTTCTCGATACGATGATAAGGAAAGAAGCCGAGGGCATTTCTTCAGACCAACTGTCTTTGCAAATGCTACTAACGATATGCGGATCTGCCAAGAAGAGATTTTTGGGCCTGTCGCCGCTGTAATCCAAGCAAGAAATGTGGAGAACGCAATAGACATTGCAAATGATACACGATATGGGCTCAGCTCGGCGATTTTTACTCGTGATCTCAAAGCGGCATTCCGAAGTTTGTCAAGGATTGATGCGGGCATAGGATATGTAAATCAAGGCACTACTGGGGCCGAGATTCACCTGCCGTTTGGAGGAATAAAAGAATCTGGCTTTGGAAGAGAAGCGGGAGAAATAGCAATCGAGAACTATACCGAAAAGAAAGCCGTGTTCATTGACTACTCCTACCAAAGGAGATCTTGGTATTTCAGCGAGGCGTCATGAAATAAAACGAAATCTTCGCTAGTAGGCTTAAATATTCCTTATGGCATAATTTGGACCGCGGCCCAAGGTCACATTCAGAAGAGAAAAATTGCAGACGCCATATGAGATTGCATCGAAGTCGGTAATCCCGGCTATTCGCGGAATAGTGGCACGTTCGCTCATTGAACGTAACATGAAACAGTCGGATATTGCCGAGTCTCTAGGAATTACTCAGCCTGCCGTCTCGAAGTATTTTTCCGAGAAACGAGGTAAAGCGATCGACTTTGGAAGACGAGGCGATGTAAAGAAAATGGCAGAAGTCGTAGCTGATGGGATTGCTTCTCGCGAACTCACAACCGTGCAAGTTACGAATCTGATCAAGAATATTTGCGATTACGTTATGCGCTCGGGCTATATGTGTGAACTCCATTATGAAATAGAGCCAGAAATCAAAGATCTAAATTGCAAAATATGCATGGAACCCGAACCAAATCTAGCATAGATCAGAGCCAAAGAATTTTTCAACTTGCTCAGATCGAGCCAGTGACTGTCTGTTCCTATTTTCTCTTGGATTATCCTTTACAAAGAAAGCCAACACGCGGTTGATGAGGCTGGTTTCTATTTTCGACCCATCTTTGAATGCGATTGTGAGGATTCTTGTGACTTTTTAGAATCCTCCTTGACAGATTCGGGGGTTCTGCGATTCGGAGGTTTTTTCCTGTTTTCAGCAACTAGCGCACCGACTCTACCCTCATAGTCGGTTAAGACCGAGTCGAACACTACAAGAGCTTCAGCAGCAGAGCTATGAGGACTAAAATAAGAGTGGACCTCTCCTGGCCCTCCACCTTTCGTCGACATATAATAAACATGATCGCTTTGTTGAAGCAATCTCCAGATATCGATCACTTCCTTTCGATTTACTTCCTTAACATAAGGTTCCAAGGAAGCCATTCGATCAAAGGATATTCTCTGCATTGGATTTTGCAACCACGCAGAAGCGTCTTTCTCGACATCTGCCCAAGAGATAGTCTTCTGCTCTGGAACCGCTATTACCGCAGATGGACTGACTTTGCTAATTATATCTGTAGGTGTGGCCCAGACAAGATCGTTATGTTTAGAAACTTCAGCGGGTAAAGCTCTCAGGAAATCAAATATTCCGGTTTCAACCCAATGATGTTCCCCGAAAGTTTCAATGTCCATCGCTAACAAAATCATATCTCCTGGGGTCGAAGCTAGCCACCGTGCGTATTTGTCGGCAGTAAGAGGATAATCTACCCAAGTTTTTTGAGAGAAGCGAAAACCAATATCGTCAGTTAACCTGTAATGTCTTAGCAGCAATCGAAGCGCTTGAGTACCTGCAGCAGAATAAAGAAAAGTTGGTGAGCGCCATCCCAAAACGGACTCCACTCCTTCAGAAAGAATACCCGCGAAACCGAGGGATTCTACGACTCTCGCGATCGTGTCGTTATAGATGAACTCCGTGTTTTCGAATACTTTAGTTTGATAACCCAATATCGACTTTACAAAGGAGCTATGTTCCCTTATCTGTTCTTGAAATTCGAGCTTTTCGCCCGGGAACAGACTCGCCAGTGAATGATAGTAGGTATTCCCTAATATTTCGACTTTGCCCGTGGCGATAAGATGTTTCATCATTTCGAGCAGTTCAGGTTCGTATCTCATGGCCTGCTCTAGAAAGGGCCCGCTAACACCGAAGCTTACTTTGAAAGGTCGCTCAACCTCGATACTTGACTCAATCATACCGGAGAGAGCTGAAAAAGTTGGATAGTAGCACTTTCTCGCGACTTTTCTGAATATTTCTTCGTTCAGTCTCTTGTCGAAATATCTGTCCGTAATTGAAAGGCCTTCCGCTATTCTGGACAAACGCTCGAATGGGAAAGATTGACTGATCCTAATCGGTTGATGGATTTCGAGAACCAAACAAAGATAGGTCAATTTTAGCCAACTCCTTCTGTCTGATAAAGTAAATCAGGCCGTGCAAACTAATAAGACGAGCGTTTTGTTCTATCAAATCCCGCACGCTCTACCTAGTAATCCAATTAAATCAAATTTGCGAAGCTGACCATGCATGAAACTAGCTGTATTTGTCTGGGAGTTTCCTCCACGAATCATCGGTGGATTGGGTACCTATATTTCGGAAATCGCTCCGCGATTTGTCAAACTGGGCAGCGATGTGACCGTATTCACGCTAAACGATGGAACCCTTGAAGAACACGAGGTGCAAAATGGGATTGATGTGTACCGGCCGAAGATTCTGAATGCCGAAGATGTCGTCCCTACGGTAATTGCTGAAGATGTCAGGAAGTGGGGAACGGGAATAAGATTTTTTGCAGATCTTACTATGAGTAACATTTTGTCAGCTGATCGGTTGGTTAATCAGTTAGTACGAAAAGAGCATAGAGATTACGACGCAATTGTTGTTCACGATTGGCTCTCAATTATGGGGGGGATGATCGCGAAAAGGGAGCTTCATCGTCCGCTTATTTTTCATCTTCACTCGACGGAAAAAGGTCGTAGCCTAGGTGAAGGATCAAAAACTGTCAGAGATCTAGAGTATTCTGGCGCTCAAAGCGCTAATCATGTCGTAACTGTATCCTATTCTATGCGCGACGAATTAATTTCTCAAGGTTTCACTCAGGGGAAGATCAATGTAGTCTATAACGGAGTCGATCCACAAAAGTATAATCCATCGACAGTTCCGAAAACAAAGATCGACGAAATAAGGTCAGGATATGGCATAAAACCGGAAGAATATATGATCCTCTTCGTAGGACGAATCGTCGTAGTGAAGGGAGTAGACAGACTGGTTCAGGCCATGACATCGGTGAAGAAGACGATACCGAAAGCTAAGCTCGTGATAGTTGGCACATCTGAGATGCAATATAGCATCGAGGAACTTGTTAAAACTTTGAAACTCGATGACCATGTCAGGCTTCGTTTTGAGTGGATCTCTGAAGAAGAGAGAATAGCCCATTATGCTGCATCAGATCTTTGCGTCTTTCCGAGTCTTTACGAACCGTTTGGAATTGTTGCACTGGAGGCTATGAGCATGTCAAAGCCGGTAGTGGTGGGCGCCGGCACAGCATCTGGAATGCGAGAGTTCGTCGTGCCAAACGGCCCAGACCAATGTGGCATTCACGTCAATCCCTATGAGCCTAACGATATTGCATGGGGAATAACGAGCGCTCTGGAGAATATTGAAAATGCGAGGAGGCTGGGAGAAAACGGAAGACGTTTGGTAATTGAGACTTATAATTGGGAGTCAGTTGCCGGGAGGACTTTAAGATTATACGATGACCTACTGAGTAAAGGGGAAATGTTAAGCTGACAAATATGGGAAACGATTGGTCCTTAAGGTCTGCTAAATCAAAAGACTAAAACAGACCCAAAATCGAACGGAAGCTGCCGTGCCAGAACTAAGAAAGGACTACTTCACGAACCGTATGGTTCTAATTTCTCCTGAGAGGACGAAACGTCCTTCAGATTTCGTTTCGAAGGAAAACGATTTCACTCACCTAACATCAACAAACTGTCCTTTTTGCCCGGGTAACGAGCTAATGACTCCTGCTGCAGAGCTTGTTCTGGTTTCCAAAGATGACACTCTGCTCAAGCTCGCTGATTCTGAGAATGATCGTGTCGAAGGTTGGAACGTTCGATTTTTTCCAAACAAGTTTCCAGCCGTATCTCCAGATTCCGATGTGAAATACTCTGATCCCCCGCTTCAGGGAGAGCCCGCCTTTGGATACCATCATGTCATGATAGTCACGCCGCATCACAATGCGACTTATTTTGATCTTCCGGTGGGGCAATGGGTAGATGTTCTCGCAACAATTCAGGACCGCGTCAGGTGGCTCTACTCAAAAAAAACAGTGAGCTATGTGTCTGTTTTCGTAAATAGCGGTAGTGAGGCAGGCGCATCATTTTCCCATCCCCATCTCCAAACTCTCACTCTGACTAGGCTACCTCCACTAATCCAAGAGGAGGCGGAAACTATGCATCAAGACATGGTCGAACTCAGCCAATGTTCAATGTGTAGAGTGCTACAATTGGAGATCAACGGTCCTAGGAAGATTCTTCAAACGGACAATTTCGTGGCGTTTGCGCCTTGGGCGTCCACTAGCGCTTATGAGTTTTGGATCTTTCCCAAGAGACACGAGACTTCGTTCTTGAAAGTATCGCAAAAGGAGATTAATGATCTCGCGATAATGCTTAGGGCAAGTCTTGGAGCGTTAGGGGCAGCGCTTTCAAAACCTTCGTTTAATTTGGCATTTCACATTTCGTCTGAAAAAAAGACCACAAAACAAATTCATTGGCATCTCGAAGTTTATCCACAAATAGTGAAATGGGCGGGACTCGAAAAAGGTAACCATGTTTACATAAATCAAGTCTCGCCGGAAAGTGCTGCTGAAGTTCTGGGATCTGCAGCTCGGAAGGAGCTGGCACAGATTATTGGGATCAGCTAAACCTAGACAGAGCTCGGAATAAACCGGCCTTCGTGAGGTACAGTTTTCCGTCAGTCTTTTTGACGTATCCTGATAGCACTAGTTTTCCTATGTCGTCATCGAGAACCCGATTCTTCAAGGAATCAGAATTGCTGAGAAGCTCTTTCGTTACAGCCTTGCCTTCATCAATTGCACCGAGATTAGAGAGCATCGTGATAATTTCCTCGCTCATTGTTACGGGATCAACCTTTTCCTAACTTCGGAATCATTGATAAGCGTGGGTATCGGTTAGTTAATAGTGATCTAATAACTCTATGGAATTCGCTCTCTTGCGCAATCATTTAGAAAGTGCCTTCTTATAGCATTCTAGCGTGAGAGAGGCTACAGCGTTCCAGGTGTACTGTTTTGAAAGCTCCCTCCGGCCATTTTCAAGTAGGCGCTGAGTATTTGCGGGATCGGACAAAATTCTTGAGATTCCCCATGATATCGAATCAGGATCTTTAGGGTACACTAATATTCCATTGTACTCATGCTTTACTATTTCAGCAAGTCCGTCTACTGCGCTCGCGACGATAGGAACTTTAGCTGCCATAGCTTCGAGGGCGACGACCCCGAAGGGTTCGTAGATCGAGGGAATCACCATAACGTCCGCAGACAGCATTAGATCGACCACGTCAGAGTCGGGGATAAAGCCGGTAAATCTGATCCTCCAAGCTTCCCCTGTAGTTTGCGCCACGTATTCTAACTCTCCTCGCATGTAACCATCCCCCACCACAATGAGCTTTGCATCATGGTATTTGGATACTGACGGAATGGCTCGAATCAAGTACTCGCAACCCTTCTGATGTGTAAGTCTTCCGACAAACAAGACTAATTTGTTTGATTGAGTAATGCCAAATCTGTCTCTAACTCGATCTCTGTTAGGGCTAGAGACCAAGAATTTTGTAGGGTCGATTCCGATTGGAATAACCCAAATTTTGTCATCTGGAACTGTATATTTCTGTTTGGTATCACCCTTCATGGCGTTACTGCACACTATAACGAGCGAGGATTCGTAAGTTAACCACCATTCGAAGCTTTCGATCATCAAGCCCTCAGGAGAATTAACACCGCCGGCTCGTTTGTATTCCAGCGAATGTAGCGTGGAAATCATTGTGCAACCTAAGAAACTTTTGGCCTCCGCAGTGGAAGGAAGTACTAACCAGTCATGAGCATGGACAATGTCGAAAGTTCCTACTTCCCTACCTAGAACTCCTGCTCGTTTTGCGAAGTAGTGGTTCATCAAGAGAACCCATGTATGAAAGTTCGGAGCGGGAGAAGAGATCGACACACGATGAACATGAACTCCTTCGTCGTCCTCCTCCATAGGTGACCCGGGCATTTCGTTGGTGATCACATGGACTTCGGCTCCTTGCCGCGTCAAAGCTTTAGAAAGGCCCTCTACAACCCTTGCGATTCCCCCAACGATTCTGGGTGGGTATTCCCACGTAAACATTAGGATTCTAAGCGGCCTTTTTAGTTCGGATTCAACACTGACAATTGATCCTACTCTAGTTCCAGTAACGTGAGCATTGGTATTTTGTTCCGGATTTTCGTGAGACAATTGCCTATGCCACCCAGCGGAATGCTGTGAAATCAAGTGCTGTCGCTAGCGCCAACGATCTCCGAGACTTTGCTTTGAAATTCCCGAAGGATGTTCGTCGCTATTTGAGTATTGGTCGACTCGGCGACGATCTCAAACACAGGCTCGTCCGAGCTTGGGTTAATCAGTACCCATCCACCGTTGACAAGAAGTTTTATTCCTTCAAGAGTCTCGACTCGCCTGTCGGGATAGTCGCTCGCCAACCTTCTCATGATTCTCCCCCGTTCGTTCCAGGGAACGAGCACTACTCCTCTTACGAGCCTGGGTTGGTAAATATCCTTCTTAATCTTCGAGATTCTAGACCCAGTCCGTGCAAGATACTCAATGACCTTGCCTGCCGCGAGGAGTCCATCAGGGAAAGGAAGGTCCTTTGATAGAACGAACTCTCCTGCATCGTTACCAGAAAATAAGGAATCTCCGGAGCCAACGGCTTCCATCAGAGCCCTCGGGTCGGTCTTGATTCGCGTAACCTTTTGTTGATGTCTCTCGGCGATTGTTTCGACCAGTCCTGAGGAACTGACAGGAACAGCAATGGCGCCAGGATTCATGGTAAGCATTATCTCAGTCATAATCGCTAAGGATTCATCGCCGCTCAACATAGCTCCTGTTTCATCGACGATTCGAACAGTGTCCCCTCCGCCAACAAAACGGAATCCAGCCACAGCGCCGACAGCTACGACGATATCCTTCAGATTCGATGGAGAATTCGAGACAGTCAACGTCGTCGGATAAGTGCCACCAGCGGCGTTCAGACTGATTACTTCACAACCCACCCTCGATAGAATGTCAGGAACCGTCAAAGAGGCAGGACCTAGTGAAGAATCTACGACAATCCTTGGCTTTGCCTCCAGAATTGGTTTCGAATCAACGTTTCGCAGGATAGTCTCCTCGTAATATTCCCTAATTTGGGGAAGATTAAAAATGTCAGAGAGCTCCTCGTTGGCAGATCTGTGTATTTCTTCCTTGAATAGCACGTTTTCCATCTTGCGCTGAGAATCAACTGAGATGTTGTAGCCTTTTCCGTCGAAGAATTGGATGAGAGTGTATTCGGGCTCGGAAGAACTAGCGCTGAAATAGACCCCTCCGTCGAGACTATTTGTTACGATGCCGAGACGAGTCATCGCGATCGGCGCAGCTTCGAGGTTATAGACAGTCGAACCTGTGGAAATGAGCCCTGCTATGAAGGAGCGCTTCAACATTCGAGAGGATCTTAGAGTGTCCCTTGCTGCGGCAATCTTTCCTTTTGTGCCAGCGAATGTTCCGAACGCCGCTCCAAGTTTGGCTGTCGTTTCCGGGGTAATTTCGATGTTTGCGAGTCCGATCACTCCCCTGCTACCAAAGATCTTCCTCTGCCAAGACATTCCCCAGACCAGATTTATTCGGACTGTGGCTCCGCTTTCGATATTCTTGTCCGGCCAAACTCTAACATTCTGAGCGATCTCTGACCCTGTTCCCAATTGAGTACCATCCCCAATGACGGATCCTTCAAAGGCACGCGATCGCGGTCTCAGCACTGAGCTTTTCCCAATTACACAACCCTTGGCTTCCGCATCCTTGCCGATGTAGGCGAAATCATAGACTATGGATCTTGAGACCACGGCATTGGACTCTACCGTCACGTTGGAACCAATGCAGGACATAGGTCCGACGACTGCGCCTCTACCAATTGTGGTCCTTGCGCCGATTAGGCAGGGTCCCGCAATCCTCGCATCCTTTAGATTATCTGATTGATCCTCCTGCCATACACCTGGGGAGATCTGTTTTCCAGGGATCTCCACTTTTGTTTTCCCGGAAAGAATGTCATAGTGCGCACCGATGTATTGGGAGGGCATCCCTACATCGCACCAATAACCGTCCAAAATCTTAGAGTATATCGGCAAGCCTTCTTTGAGCAGCTTCGGAAAGAGGTCTTTGGAGAAATCATAGGCCTTGTCACCTTGAATCTGCTTTAGGACTTCGGGTTCTATAACGTATATCCCTGTGTTTACAGTATCTGAAAAAACTTCAGACCAGTTGGGCTTCTCAAGGAACTTGGTGACTTTACCATCTTCCTCTGAAAGGATGACCCCGTACTCAAGTGGGTTTGGAACTCGCGTCAATCCGATTGTTACCGCTGCCCCTTTTTTCTTGTGATAAGCAACGATCTCAGAAAGGTCGAAGTCAGTCATTACATCTCCCGAGATGACCAAGAAGGTCCCACTCAGACTCCCCTCGACCGCCTTCACAGAGCCAGCAGTACCAAGGGGCTTATCTTCAAAGGAGTAATTTAGGGGAATGCCAACGTCCTTGCCTTCCCCAAAAGTCATAGTGACTTGGTCTGCGAGATAATGCAAAGTAATGTTCGCTTCAGTGAAATCATTTCTCTTCAGAAGCCTAAGCACGTGCCAAAGGATGGGCCTATTTACAACAGGCACGAGTGGTTTTGGACGGGTTGAAGTGATAGGCCGCAGTCTAGAACCCTCACCGCCTGCCATAACTACTGCTTGCAAGAGAATCGATTCACATCCTATTTTTGTCGCGAGGTATGGCTCTTATTCAGGCTCTATAGATTATCAGTCTTTCAAGAGAGGTTGCATTTGTCTAGGCATTCCTTCGTGAATGCTAAAGTTTTCTTACATAATTTAATCTCTTGGCTAGTTCATGCTTGAGCAGCTCTATAGAAGGCGTCTCTATAGGATCAATGCCCGTTATTATCGCCATGTAGTAGGAAGCGTAGTCCAAAAAATAAAGCATCGACATGATTCTTGCCAGATAGCTTTTCCCCAAGTAGGGTGCTTCCAAAATCTTGCCACCTTTTTTTTCTACGACCTCTTCGAGGACATCGAAACGGGTCCGGATCTCAGGGGGGTCGTCTTCGTTCAACCTAAGCAAAAGCGCGTTGTTAGAATTCGGCAGTCCTCGTCGTGTGCCCGTAAGGGGTAAAGATGCTTTGAAATCCCAACCTACAATGTCATTATGACACAGTTCGGGGATCTCGCCGTCAAAGGCGTGTGTCTTCGCGTTTTCATTTATCGATTGACGCGCTCTTAACCCCACTGCTCTCGTTCTGACTGAAGAATAAATTAGAGGGATGATTGCCAACTTATCAATCAACGATTGCGCCAACTTCAAAGGAAGATTCTTCTTATTTTCACCAATGTCTATCGAGACCTCTCCGGTTTTACCTAGCACGTCAATTGACTCTCGGATCTCCTCGTCGGAAAGCTGGAGCAGTCTATTTTGAATGAGAACTTTTAGAGCGGGATAGAAAATTCCTGGAAGAGAAGATCTGGGCACTTTGAGCATCGTCGTTTTCACGAAAGGAAAGTTCCATTTGTCGTTCGATAAAGATTGGATGAGCCCGCCAGATCCTAAAGTCACTGCAAACAGGCCATTCTTGTGCGCTTCTGAGAGAATCGAAAGCGTTTCCTCGGTGTTTCCACTTGAACTCATTCCAATGATCAAGGTTCGTTCATCAAAGTAATCGGGGATATGGTAGTCTTTGATCGTTCCAAAACAGATCTTTGATTTTGTTTCTCTTGCAAGGTCGACAAAAAGCTCGCCCGAGAGCCCAGACCCTCCCATGCCGGCAAAGACTATCCTGTTGAACCGGTCTCGGTCTATTGTCGGGACAGTAGTCTCATTCCAAGTTTTGAGGGCTATTAAAGGCCAAGTCTCAAAGTCAGCTTTCAGGTCTGAGCGATCTACCTTTCTTAGCCGTCTTTCGAACACCAAACTTTTCGATGCCACTTTTGAAATTCTACGTGCGGCAGAAAATCCAGTTACTTTCTTTTTTGCGTGATCCTTTCGAGTTTCTTTCAATGAAGCAACCACTCAGTTTCAAAGTTGGAATTTTCCTCTTTTGACCCCCGCCGAAATTCTATCTTTAGAGGTGAGGTTATGAACCGCTTTGATCATATCTGTATAATTCTCGGACATGAAGACATTGCGACGTGCCATCATTCGTCTTTGTGTCTCTATAGCGCTCTCAATGTAGATCTCTCGAGGCTCACTTCCCGCAGATTTTGCATGCAAAGTGAACGAGGGCACGTCTTCTGTCACCGTTCCGAATACTTGCGAAGAAACGCCTATGGTTTTGCCAGACATGATTAACGTGCCAATCGAACTCTTGCTCATGTCTCCAACATAACAACCTACTTTGTTGAGATCTGTGCTGACGACTTTGCCTTGAAGATTTACCTTGATTTTGCCATATGTGTTTTTCAAATCAGAATTGGTAGTGAGAGCTCCTAGATTGGCCCAGCTGCCTAAGATTGAATGGCCGATGAAGCCGTCGTGATTTTTGTTGGAATAATTGAAGATGATGGACTCTTCGACCTCTCCGCCTACTCTACAGAAAGTTCCGATTGATGTACCTTCGCGGATCTTTGCCGACTTTATAATTGAACCCTTTCCAACAAAAGCTGGACCCGTTATACGGGAAAAACTTTCAATAACAACGTCTTCATCTATCACGACATCACCTTTGCGGGTGTCAATGGCTACATTTTTTTCAATTTCGGCGCTACCAGCAGCATGTAACTTTGAACCTAGTACCTCGTAATTCTTCTTCGAAGAATTTTCAGATCCGGAAGCTTGTATTCTGATCGCGCCACTATTCTTGGAAATCATCTCCCATGGGTACAAGAAAATAGGACGGTTCCCGTTCTCGGTTTTGAACACTATTCCTTGTGGCCTGTCCTTAGTCGGATTCGGAGCCAGAGCTTCGGGACGGAAGTTCTCAAACATACCGAATATTGGATTTCCTTCTTCGTCAATCTCGATGACGTCGCCTTGGTATGAATCAACCATCTTGCTAATCTCGGACGCAAGTGGAAATGTGGGACAAGTGAGGGCGTTGACAGCGAGGCACTTTCCCGTTACAGCCTCATTAACTGCTTTGGTGGGGTGTTCTTCTTTACAGATTGCTTCAAGGTATTTTGGGACAGTTAGGTCAGTTACCTTCGAACTAAGCGAGTGTTCTATATTCTCAAGAAGTGATCTCGTTCCACAAAGAAAGTCAAAGGTAGGCCTAGTCAACGACAAAGGATAGAAGTTTTCTCGAATCGGCGAATCGAAAACAACAATCCGAGAAAATCTGGATAAACTCAAAGGATCTTTCCCAGTTTAGTCATGTAAAAATCGTAAGCTTTCTTGTAGGACTTTTCGTCACCTATGTCAAGAAACTCTTTTCCTTCAATGACATATGAAACGACTTTCTCTTTTGCTCCTATCATGTCTCGAACGACATTATCGAATCCATACATCTTGGGTTTTGGAATATAATCAAAAAGGGTGGGCTCCGACACATAACAACCAACATTGATCAGACTTGTCACTTCTGGCTTTTCTTGCCATGCAAGTACTTCACCGGTTTTCTCATTGCGCTCGATAACTCCATAACGCATCTTCTCAGCATAGCGCATCAGGCCCATGGTCAAAGATGACTTCGATTTGAGGTGGAATGCCATCATGGGGCGCAGATCAAAATCGAAAACTGAATCACCATAGAGCATGTAAAATGTCGAGTCAAGCTGATTTTTTGCCGAGAGTATTTGACCGCTGATTCCTAGAGGAGAGTCAGATCTAGCGTACTCGACATTAATCCCCCATCTTTCTCCATCCTCGAAATAATCTTCTATCATGTGTCTAAGATAGCTGACGGAGATCACTACGTCTGCCACGCCGTTGCGTTTCAACCAAAGTATCAAATGTTCAAGCAGTGGCTTGTCAGCGAGCGGCAGCATTGGTTTGGGGACAAAGAAGGTATAGGGCTGAAGACGAGTTCCCATTCCACCCGCCAAAATCAGAGCTCTTTTCTTTTCTGGCATTTTTGGGATTGCGACTGCCGTCCGCGGTTAAAAGTCTTCAAAAATGCTCGGAGAGCCGGGGATTTTAGGAAGAGAATTTGAATTTTTACTTGTTGTTGATTTGAGCCTTTGCGAATTGCAGCTGCCACTCGGGCAAAGATCAGATGTCAAACAAACTACTAGTGAGCGAAAATTAACCGATATAGCTCATGCTGGAGCTATCGAATTTGTCGACCCGCTCAAACGAGTCGGGCATGAGTCTCTGAACAACCATAGACAACTGCGGATACATTTCTAGCCAGTTGCCGACCGCCATTTTTGCAGTCCAATGATCGGGTCCAAGAGCCGCCTTTGAAATCCGATGTGCAATTCTTCTAACCTCGATCTCATTGAGATATCCTAGGCTGTGTAGATATTCGTGCATGAGCACCATGAATACAAAGGAGTTGATTTCTTTTTCATTCTTGACAACTACATTCATCGCATTAATCAGCGCGCGATTTAGGACAATCGAATTTGAGCCAACTGGATGAAACGCTCCGACCGTGTTCGGCATATCGGTCAGGACTAGTGCAAGGCCGGCCCGGTGCCTGCCTATCTCCGACTCGACAACACGTTTTACCAATTCGAAAAGTTCATCGTAGCTCGTCGCACCTTCTACTTTGCGACGCTGCTCCTCTCTCCTAAATTGCTCAGCATCAGGTCCTAGACTCTTTTTGGGCAAGATGTTGCTGTTCATTTCTCTCTATAGCAGGATCTTGTTGTCCCTGAGGAACATCTCAAAATGAGCCGCCGGCGCAGCACCGATGGCAGAGTCCACCGGCTGTCCGTTGTTGAACAGCATAATCGTTGGAATGCTCATAATTCCGAATTTGCTAGCAAGCTCTTGATTATCGTCAACGTTCACTTTTACTACCTTGATCTTGCCCTGATACTTCTTGCCCAATGCGTCTATGACGGGAGAGACCATTCGACAAGGCCCACACCACTCTGCCCAAAAATCGACTAGAACCGGGAGTTTAGATTCTTCCACTTCATTCTTCCAATTTGCATTAGTGACCGCCGTAACCTGTTCTGTTGGCATAGGATATCATTGAGTCCGAAATAATATATAAGGGTTCTCTCCCAAACACTAGAGATATTTCCCTAACTGAAATTGCTGCTAGCTTGTCAAACGAAAACAGATCTTTCTTCGACCGTTTTCGCCATCAATTTTTCTCAAGAAGGACTCAGCGATGCCGGCTTTCTCAAGCAAGTCCATATGATCCATGACAGTTGAATAAGATGCTCCTATTTCCTTTGCGAGGTCATCAGCAGTCATCTCTTTTTCGGAGAGTGATCTTATTATTTTCACTCGAGTGTCACATGGAGTAATGAGCTTGTACTCTCCAAGTTCAACGATGCAGAAAGCTCCCATCCTACTCTTAATCTCGGTAACCTTGACCATGAAGAAAAACCGAACTCAACCGAGCTTTCCGCAAACGGAGATTTTAGGCTTTCCGCTCTCATCCCGAGAAGTCGGGATAAAAACCTAAATCCTTTCGGTTGTGAATTCAGAATGGCGTCTATACAACGCCTCGTTGTAGGGCATTAGTTGATCTACAATATCCATGCTCGTGATCATAATTCTTCTGCAGCAGTATCTCTTGAGTCCGAGGGAATCTAGAACCAGTTTCGGATCCTCGCCCGCTTTGACTCTCTGCTGAAACTCCGTGTATTTGTCCGCAACCAGATTACCACACGTAAAACATCTAACTGGAACTATCATGCTACAAACCACTACCTGTATGATTTTTGCTTTCTTCGACGCGGACCTGGTCCACCAAACTTCTTTGTTTCAGGCCGCCTAAAGTCCCCTGAGAGAAGATGAACATCGTACTCAGTGATTCTTCGTCTGAGCTCCTGACCCCTCGTTTGGTCCACGAGTGCTCTCGAGATTGCCATCGCTGCCGCTTCGGCCTGCCCCATAAAACCTCCGCCTGAAACTCTTACGTCAATATCCACCTTGTCGCGGATATCCCCTGATAACACAATGGGCGTCAAAATCCTTTGTCTCGCAACCGTCGGCATCATCATTTCAACAGGGATGTTGTTGATTCTTATTTTTCCCGTCCCAGGAACGACCGCAGCTGTGGCTCGAGCAGATTTTCTGCTACCAGGATATAGTTTTGTCTTCTTACCTGTGACCATCCTCAACTTGTGCCTCCTTTCCACCCGATCCTGCCAGCAATCTCGCTCAAGCTGACATAGTAAGCCGGCGGTTTTGTTGCCGCTGTATCGTCAAACGTTTGGAACTTGATTTTCGCAAATTTCTCTGGAACCCCCACATAGACCCTCAATCTCTTCATTGCCGTTTCTCCCTTTGGCTTTCTTCTGGGAACCATTCCTCTGACCATCCTTGTAATTATCCCGTCTGGAGTTCGCGAGTGAAAGGGTCCATGCTTTGGATGAACAACGCTTGCAATTTTTAGATATTCCAACCAGCTTCTCATAACACTCCCACGTTTCCCTGAGACTAGAGTCTTCTCTGCATTTACAACAACGACACGATCTCCATTCAGAAGCGTCTTTGCAATGTTGGAACACAGTCGGCCCGCGATCTGTCCAGTCGCGTCAACGTAACGAACTGAAGGCTGTTTTGCTTTCACTATTGCAGTTGTATCGCTAGCCAAGAATTACCACATTCTTTGCACTCTTGTTTTCTTCGATAAAGTCTAACAAACTGAAGCATTTGCCACCGGCCCCGGAGATCTTTGATTTGGCGTTCTCTGAAAAAGAGTAGGCTCCAACAGTCACCTTATGATCGATTTCGCCGGCACCAAGCACTTTGCCGGCCACTATGACTTCCGATCCCTCCTTCGTATTCCTTGAAATCTCCCCTACATTGACAAGAGATCTATTCTGTCTGGGGCCTCCAATCTTGCGAGAGGCCACATTCCATATAGCTTGCTTTCTGTCTTTGGAATTCTTTGCGAGCAAATGAGCGGTTCGCAATCTCTCGACGTTATCTTTCAACTTGACTCACCTTTGCTAGGCTTTGATTTGAGCGGCTATCTCCGTGAGAGACTGTTGTATCCTTTGGATCGCGCGAGCAAATATTTCAGGTGCGCTTAGAGAACCCACTGACTCTATGCATAGCTCGAATTCGTCAGGTTTAGCGGTCTCAATCAATGTCGAGACAGAGGTAGGCTGCCACTTTGCATGCTCGCTTCCTTTCCCCAACCTAGCGTATGCTTCGAGTTTGATCTTCTGTCCAGGTGCAAGCTTGACTATCGGAATGATGTCGCTTACCGGCTTTGATTCGGGATCTTCGGAGATCAGGTCACCGGAACTGACTGTTAAGATTCGATCTGTCGCTTCTGCATCCAAAACAAGAAGAACTCGGCATTTAGGGCAGCCTAGAGCATTCTTGCAATCGCAGTCCTCAGGCAAATTGTATCTATCGAGATCTGTTTTAAGAGGGATGAGACCCAGTCTGTGCGACACTAATTCATCAAACATTACGGAAGAATTTTCAAGAATCACAACATCATCAATTGCCATCGTCGGAACCTCAGAAATCGCAATGCGGCGAATCGCGTTTGCGTATGCCCGATCGACTCCCCCTAGTCTCACCCTGAGCCTTGACGGACTTGATTCAATAACATCAATTGAGACCATGAAGAGTATTCACACCCATTATCAAAGAAACAAATTCGCCAAGAAAAGTCAGTATCTTGTCGTACTCTACGACACTAAGCAGGGTACGTTTAAAACCTTATTGGCTAAGACGCTATTCTTCCATTTCTTCACCCTGACTTAGCTGACGAGTAATCGTGGCGCTAAGGTCAAGGAGACCCTCTCTGGTAGTTGATGAAACTGGAATGAGCTCGTATGATATTCCGGACTTGGCAAGATCTCTCAGCAATGTCGTGCTCAGTTGATAAGACGTTCCTTTTGTTTCTTCGTAAAGAGCTTCTTGGAGCTTGGGAGCACTGTTGGACCAGCTCAAGACTTTCTTGAGATTCGCGCCGAGCATATCACTCCTGGAAAGTACGTTAATCTGGGGAGCTTTGAGTCTCAATTGAATTGATGCGGCGAGTAGGGCGATGCTCACAAAGTTTGTAGGAGTTGCGACAAGAGTGGAGTCGAAAAGAAAGATTACGCTCTTGCCTTCCGCCTGAATATTTTCGATTATGTAGGGTCCGCTGGTTCTATACGCGAAGAGTTCGATCTGTCCCGGGCTGTCCAAAATCGCATAGTCCGGGTTGATCGTGTCTAGCGCTTCCTGAATGTCGTTCATTCTCGTAGCTACGAGGTCGGCTGCTAAAATCAGCGCGCCATTAGGTCCTAGTTGATAATTCTGCATGACTGTTGAAAGATCTAAAAAATCCCTGATGTCTACGTCTGGCTCGTAGGGAAGATTTTGTGCACCCGGATCGAGATTAACTGAAGCAACTGTCGCACCTTTGTCAGAATACCAAGGCAACAGTGATGAGCAGAGAAGTGACTTTCCCGAGCCAGCCGTTCCTGTCAGAAAGAGCGTCCGCATTATCGTCAAGTTATTGAAAAATGAAAGCTTCTCTTAAATCAAGCGTTCCAAGAAAATGTGAAAGACGATGATACCTGCCGCAGGATCGAAATTCGGAACCACAGAGATCATTGTTGTTGGTAACGAATTATTAAACGGAACAACTTTGGACACAAATTCTCATTGGCTATCGAAACAGTTTGAGGAGATTGGAGTCACCGTTACTCGTAAGACGACAGTACCTGACGAGCTCGAAATCATATCTGACGCATTCAGGAAAGCCGTTGGAAGAGGCGCTTCTTGGATTTTCTCAATTGGAGGTTTGGGCCCTACGTTTGATGACATGACCCTGAAAGGCCTCGGCAAAGCTCTAGGAAAAAAGGTAAAGAGAGATCGGAGGGCTGTACAATATCTAAAGGAGAGTTACCAACGAAGACATGCCTCTAATCATAGGTTATCTGCAGCAAGTCTAAAGATGGCTGAGATTCCTGATGGTTCCTTACCCTTACCTAATCCTGTAGGAAGCGCTCCCGCAGTTCTCACCGAATATGGTTCATCCAAAATTGTGTCCCTTCCCGGAGTCCCAAAGGAAATGAAGGCAATTTTTAGACAAGAACTTCTTCCGTTGTTACAGAAAGATTTCGTTGGTTTCAGGAAAAGGCGGCAAATATGGATAAGCTCAAAGGGCGTTAGGGAGTCTCAAATTGCCGCTTCAATTAGTAGAATCATGAAGGACTGCTCGCCAGACATTTACTTGAAGTCTCACCCCATGGGGCTTGACATGAACAGGAATTCTCTGCTGAATTTTCAGCTAATTTCACAAAACCCTTATTCAAATGCGTCTGCAGAGGCTGCCGCCCAGGCTCTCGAAAGAATAATTGCCAAGTTGGGTGGCAAGAGTCGCCGGATCCGCCGTCCAACAAGTCAGTAAGACGATTCTGCGCTGGGGCGGAGCAAGCGCATTCTTTTCACTCTTCCGCATTTTTCACATTTGAAGGTCGCGTATCCTCGTAAATTTCGCAATCTCTCGTAATCCTCGATGTGTTGCTTGGTCCGCGTCATGCAATTGCCACAGAACCTCACTTCAAATTGTTCTGACATGTTTCGCCTCAGTCCCAATACTGACGGGTTCGAAGGAAGTTAAGTTTAGCATTCATGAGGTCGGAATAAAACTCCTCTTCAGTGGAACGCATCTTCGAAAGTACTTTCGAAGCGGTCTGGGGCCCAATGCCATAAACGCACTGCGCGATAACACCCTGCTTCCCATAAGATAGAACGAGGTCTGCAGACCGCCTTGACTTTGTTAGCATGTCTGACTCTTGTTGATCTAACGGTAGTTTTGCTTCAATTTTTTTGTCGAGAGCTGTCTTGGCATACCTTGCCCCGTAGAAGATGACACCTATGAGCGAGGAATCACAGAGGGTGCATTTGGGCTGGTCCGGAAGCGATCCAACCTTGACAAATTCCATCAGGTTCGAGCACTTGAAACATAGAAGACTAACGATTTCGTTTGATATCGCCGCTTTCATCGATTCGACAGTGTTCTGTATTTTCGAACTATCGTAGTCTTCCATCTCTGCATATCGAGCAAAGATGTACATCCCCAGTGGGCTGATCGCGTTGCGAGATGCAACAGGCCTTACTTCGATCTTCCCTTCCTTGCATTGTTCGAGCATTTGCAAAGTTCCTTCAATATCGACTTTGAGTAACAAGGCCTCCCTCAGAGTTTCTTCATAAGTTGGAGTGAATCGGAATTTTACAACCAATTCTTTCAAAGCGTCTCCAGAAAGCATCATCCCTCGTTTCAGAGCGCCGAATCTTTCCGCGATGAATTTCATGTAATAACCAAATGGAAAGTGCTTCCGGATTACAGCATTGAGGAAGCCTCTCTTCTTCTCGTCGTATTCGAAAAGCATTGAAGCGATCTGAGAGGGCTCGAACTCGTCAGTAGTGAGTTCAATCATAATCCTGTAACCGTCGTTCCACCAGTGCCTGATCAATCCTTTCCTGAGCAAAATTTCTTCGAAGAGCTCGCCAAGAGTGAGATTAATTCTATCTCCCTTGCTGGTATGTATTATCATATACCGGTCAAACTTCTCTAAAATTATACGCTTGTCTGTCGGAACGCCACAATTCCGATTCTGCAGCTCATGTTCAGTAATAACTGCAGAGCAAACGTTTCTGTCCGCATTCCAGGCCTTTGTTTCCTCAATCAGAGCATCCTTGCCTCGGATAAGCTTCGATTCAATCAGGCCCCTTTCTCTTGCGACGCTTTCTGTCACATTTTGAGGGATAGGCAGAAGCTCCCCATCCCAACCAGGAATAGATGCTGACGGATCGACTACGGGTGTCACGTAAACGTTTTCTGCTTGCATTGATTCAATTTGCCAGACTTTACCTTTGACAATAAAATGCACTCCAACTTTGGCGTGTAGAAGCATGAATTCCTCTCCGAGAATTCCCACCTTTTGTTGCGTACTCAAGTCAATTACGTTGTAGCGTCTTTCGTCCGGGATCATTGAGAGATTTTCGAGATAATAGTTTCTGCATCTTGCCGATCTAGGTATTACTGATTCGTCAGGTTCGATTCGAATGTACCCTAGAGTTTGCATGTAGTCGACAACAGATCGCAGCTGGTCTTTGGAAAGATTCCTGTAACAAAAGCTTCTCTGGAAAAGCTCCAAAATACTAGAAATTTTCTGCTTGCCTGAGACCAAAACGTGGCCGGCAATCTGGTGGCACAAAACATCCAGAGCGCATTCGTGGATGGCGACTGGTTCCAGTTTTCTTTGTCTGGCTTCTTTCGAAATTACAATTGCTTCCAAGGCATCTTCTGGACTGACGGAAAGAGTAACTCCTTCGGAAGTCTTCGTCAAAGAATGGCCTGATCTTCCAACTCTTTGAATCATTGAATTAACTTGCCTTGGAGACATGTATTGAATTACGAGATCCACTGTGCCGATGTCGATTCCTAGTTCAAGAGTTGAAGTGCAAACAAGCCCGGCTATGCGTTTCGCCTTGAAATCCAGCTCTACCCTTTCTCTTTCTTCTTTCGGAAGCGAGCCGTGATGGACACCAGCCTTTACTCCAAAGGTCCCTAGTCGCGCGGCAAGAAATTCAGCAATCGTTCTGCTATTCACAAAAATGAGCGTGCTTTCATGAGTCTTGACGAGATCAGCGATCCGTTGCATTCTGGCCACGGCTTGAGAGGAAGCAAAGAGTTCGCTCGCAAGTTTCCGATCTTCTTCAGTCGGTTCTGGCATTTCAATTCTATAATCCGCACCCTTTATTGTTGAGCTGGCGTTAACTATCGTAACCTTTCGAGAGTTTCCGACTAGAAATTTAGCAATTTGATCTTTATTTGCAATCGTCGCAGACAATCCGATCCTTCGAAACTCTCGATTCTTACCAAGCAATTGCTGAATCCTTTCGAGCGTCAAAGACAATTGGGCCCCGCGTCGGTCACAGGCAAGTTGATGAATTTCGTCGACTACGATCCAACGAAGATTCTGCAGCCCTCGTCTCAACCGGGATCCAAGAAGCAAGACTTGAAGAGTCTCAGGCGTTGTAATCAGAATCTCAGGCGGGTTTATCGCCTGTTTTCTTCGATCTTTTTGTAATGTGTCCCCGTGTCTCACCTGTACTGAAATGCCCAGCCTTGTGCCCCAAAATTCAATTCGTCTTTGCATATCTCTGTTGAGGGCACGGAGAGGAGTAACATAGATCGCTTTGATCCCACCCCTTTGCTTATCCTCTAAAATCATTTGAAAGATTGGAAGCAACGCTGCTTCGGTTTTTCCCGATCCCGTCGGCGATACAATCAAAGCATTTTGTCCAGAGAGAATTATTGGAATTGCTTCGGATTGGACTTCAGTCTCAGTTGACAAGCTCAATTCCTGTGCAACTGATCTAATCTCCTTGCTCAGCGAAGAAAAAGGTCCAGTTTCTACAGCAGTTTGCAAAGAAATCAGATTGAATTCAACTATGGATAATTGCCGATATTCTAAGGTTGTGGCAAAAGAGGTATGGGTTCGCAGAATGTAGAGGATACCTTGTCGCTAAGCTATTTGCTAGTTGACTCGGTCAATGAGAGAATCTTATTTCGGCATTGCTCCCCAGAAAGATCTTGTTCACAATCACCCAGTCGTTCGCAGTTTTGCAATTAGCAATCAAAGTGCGATCTTCGGTCTTACGGCTTCAGTATTTTCAATTTCGCAAATCAATTTTTTTTGAAATGAGAGTCTTCTGGTATTACAACTAGCATCGATATATACGGACTAGTTGCATGGGACGGAGCGCTCGGTAGAAAGGATTCCGCAGATAGAATCAGACAAACCAGATAACCTTCCTAAATGCAAAGTATTGAAGAGCAGATATCGCGGTACGGACAGATGGTCCTGTGGCTCGGGCGCATGAGCCAAAGAACGAAGAATCCTAAACTCAAGAATAGGCTCAAGCTCATGGAGCAGCTTGCCATAGAAGAATTTGTCCAGGACACAGGGTCTCTAGTTAAGCTTGTTCAGAGCATAAAAGAGCAGGCAAGAGAAGAAGATCAACAGCTCGAAAATCAAATTCTAGAGTTGCGCCGGCAAAGGTTCAAGTTTCTGGAAGAGTAACCAGAGTTTGGTTCTGTACCATTCATGTCTTAGAAAAGCGCATATTATCTGGGAAAGAACCGGCGTTCTCATTGGGGATGATGAAATTTCTGCCTTGTGCCTCCTGTGGGGAACTAAAGGTCCCGAAGAATTCATGCATAAGTTAGATTCCATGGACAATAACGAGCTTCGCCGCTGGCTCGAAAAACTGAAGAAAAAAAGAAAGGGATTGGAAACTTACCTCGACCAAGAAGAAAAAATCTACGCCTGAGGACAACTATTCGTAACATTTCTCTGCCCCGTTTTTCCAAGAATAGAAAATTAGGGCTATCGCATCTCGATATATAGGATAGTTATACACGTCCGGTCGGCTCGTGGAAAGAGCTTAAGCATTTTGACATTTGGACCACGGCTAAAGCTGCTTGCAATTATGCAAGTAACTAGTGAAAACACGGAGGGAACCTCCAAGTTGATCGTCAATAGCATCAGCACCAACAGAAGTACAATGACAGGGTTTTACACGGTGCTCTATAATTCCGGTGAGGAGGTTGTTGCCACCGGTTATACTCCGGCGGTGTTCACCTTAAACAACACCGAGCTGTACTCAGTATCCGTGGAAGACTACGGGTCATACTACTTCCAATACTTGGACGATACTGGCTCCGTGAACACGCCCAGAACTGTGGTGACCAGCGCGAATTTGGCTTTAACCGCAGTCATGTGCGAGGGGCCACCCGAAACCTGCCCTAATCCGACTCCCATGGATGGAATAACCGTCTATGAAAACAGAATGGGAGCAGACTATTGGGCCCTCTGCTTTGAACCGGCCTGCGTGCGAGGAACTGGCCCTGGAGCAACAATGTATTTCGTTCTGGAAAATTCCAAGGTGCTGTGCTACAGACAGGGTTCGCAAACGAAGCAGGGTACACATTCATGGGCCTAAGTTTAGGGACTACCTACTATGTGTACGCCTCAAACTGCGATCTGTGCCACGGTTCCACACATGACGTGGTGTTTCAATACTGGGGCGATGACAGCGTTTCTCGTACAGATGATCCGATTGCAGCGACTGTGGGAACTCCTCTGGATGCTTGGTACTCCTGCACAAAACGGTTGTGGCGGGGGCTAAGTCCTGAGGTCCAGAGTAGCATTTTACTAGTAAAAAGTGGTAGCCCCGCTCAGATTCGAACTGAGGTCACCGGCTCCAAAGAACTTTGAGTATTTAGGGCGATTAGACTTGCAATCTCGATCGCGAGCGGCCTAACAAGATCTGAATTAGTAATACCTCCTTTCAAAAAACAGCGAACCAAGTCCCCCAAAGAGTCGAAACCATTTTCTTTTAATCGCTGATTAAGAAGCACTACATCATCGGATCGTAGGCTAAGTCCTATCTTTTTGAATTCGTTCTTCATTAAAGCCATCTAGGAATATTTGGTTGCAACAAATTAAATTTTGGCCTCAGTCAAAATTATGCGACTATATCTCAAGGATGTTAAATAGGGCCTTCGACTTAAAACGCAAATTTACTAAATGGAAAGAATGAGAAAGCGATTTCCTAACCAAGACTAGAAATCTTTATTCAATTGGTCAAAAGCTAAAACTCTATCTTGAGGAGTTTTTTCTTTCTTTGTCACTGCTAGAAGCAAACGAATTCAGAGTTATGAAATCCTCAAAATCAGTGAGTGGCACTCCAAGAGTAGAGTTTGTAGATTCATCCTCGTTTACACTCTTTGGATATTGTGTTGCAACAAGAGGGACCCATT
>JASHNZ010000083.1 GCA_030041355.1 Nitrososphaerales archaeon | reverse complement strand
CTCGTTTTCGGGGCTATTTCAATTTCGTGGGTTATCTTGCAGATGTGGCTTGATTACACTAGCTGTTTAGGGCAAGAAAGTCCCGTCCCTACTCAGGGGTGTCAATACATACCCCAACTAGTCACGGGAGTTGTTGACTTTTGGCCAACTGTAATAGGCGTCTCATCAATCGCAGCTGCATTGCTCATTAGCCTTGTGCGGTCTTTGCCGCATAAATCCGGCAAATGGCAAATGTATAATATAATATCTAAAAGATAATGAGACACGCATTATCATGTTAACAGATTAGGAAATTAGAAAGAGTTAGGTGGTAATTGGTATTGACTTATGCTAACCATGTAATCAACACTGAAGTAGGCTGATTGTAATTCGATGTATCTACCGCATAGGCTACTTGAGTTCCGTTATTGTAGAGATACCCTATTTCGGTAGATGCGCAAGCCCAGTAATATGAACCGATCCCAAAAGTTATTGTGACATTGTTGCCATAATACAGTGATGAGATCGGAATGCTCGAATTAGTTCCACTTTGGATTGAGCCATCAGAAAACGTATGCTCGTTTACATAAATTTGATAGACTCCTAGATTTCCGCAACCCGATTCATAGACAAGAAAGAAAGTTACATTATCAGGCAGAGGATAAGCGGTTATTGTTGAAGTTGAGATTGATGTTTGAGTTACTGTAGAGAAAATTGTTGTAGTCGAAGGGTTTGCATGAATTGACGAGATTATAGACTGAAGGTCAGAGACAGTGCTCTGATAAGAAGTAACTTGGGATTGAAGAGGACTGGCAGCAACATAGTATGCACTAGATCCTGATGCTATTATTGCCACTACTATTAGAACGCCTAACGCTCCAGCACTTACCATAGAATCAAAGTGCTTTCGTTGTTGTTATTTCTAAATTGAGGATTACCATTACGAATTGGTAGGATTAAGAAAAATAGACTTGACTAGGAGTTTTGTCTTTCAAAGCACTATGAGGTCTTTTGAAATTGTACTATCTTATCCTCTTGTCTAAGTTCGCTTGAGTTAAATCCTCTCTAAACTCGTATTGAATCCTTGAAAAGAATCCTTCGAGAGTAGAACCTAGCCACTAAGTAGAATCTTTGATAGGAATAGTTACTTTGTGCAGCAGGTCGCGAATGGACTATCTTCTATTTGGACCAGCCTCATTATTTCAAGCCCGACAATCCCATGAGCATGAAAGCAGTGATAAGACCAGCTAGAAAGAGGGCGTGGGGGAGGTAACTCGAGCTAGAGCTGCCTATGAAAGAGACGTGATCAGGCTCTACATTAACCAAAAGGTGAGAAAACAGGCTTAAGAAAATCAAAAATTTGGAATTTACCTTGTTTTTCCCTCCGTCCGAATTTATCCGGGTCTGGAGCAAAACAAGGGGGAAAATATCCTTTCTGTTCCTTTCTCGCTTTGAATCTAGTCTCTTCTGACTTCAGAGCCGATTCCTTCTGCTCTTTTTGGTTACAAAATGACCATGTATTTTCGAGATCTTCTTGAGTTCTTGCAGGTTGAAAAAATTATGAAAAACCAACAGAACGTAGAAAATGGAAAGAAGAAAGAATGGAAGAACGTCAGAATCGCATCTCTGTCAGCAATCGCAGTCTTCGCCGTGCTGTTCCTGTTCGTTTCGCCATCACTAATGGCGAGCGCCCACAGCGAGCACGGTTCGGGGCAATTAGGTACAACCGTCAACTCAGCATTAGGCAAACAAGGAGTCTTGGGAGCTATTCCTAAAGCTTCTGAAAAACTAGGCCCGAGCTACATGGTCTACGAGAATCCACACGGAGACCAGATAGCTGGTTTTCAGTTCGACGTCATAGCTCCTTTTCGCGCCATCATCATTGGTTGTTGTACAGGGGGTTAACAACCAAAGTGAAACACCGGAAAGTAGAACCCACCCCGCGGAGACCAGATAGCTGGTTTTCAGTTCGACATCATAGCTCCTTTCAGTTCGACTTGAATTATGACTAGCAATCCCACGCCGAGGCCTGCCAATCCATTGAGATGAATCTCTATAGCTGACATGGAGCACAGGCCCTGCTTTTTTTCTCTAAAGGGATTCTTGATTCTTGTCGGAAGTACTTCGGGCAACCTAAACGTAGTGAAAGTGACAAAACTGGATAAAAGCTTGCTACTTTTGTGATCTGTTTTCCCTTAGTTCTTCGAAAGCTAGAATATGGCTTTGACTAGCTCTTCGTAAACTTCGAAATCTGATCGAGTATAAAGTACAAAAACCACTTCTTTTAGAGTAGTTTCCTTATACTTTGAAGAAAAGTAATCCTTCACCGTCTTTAGCGCTAGGGTCCCAGCGTTTCGGATCGGGTAGCCATAGGCCCCTGTACTTATTGCGGGAAAGGCTAGGGAATTCAGGCTCTTTGAATTTGCCAGTTCAAGCGAGTTGAGGTAACAGCGGATAAGCACTTCTGCCTCATTATTGTTGCCACCATGCCACACCGGTCCGACCGTATGAATCACGTAGCGCGCTTTGAGTCTACCTCCACTAGTGATCACGGCCTCGCCCGCGGGAAGACCGTCCCTCCATAGCGTCCTACGAATTCGCTCACATTCCGAAAGTATGCTTGGACCTCCCTTGCGGTGGATCGCGCCGTCCACACCGCCTCCGCCCAGGAGCGAAGAATTCGCGGCATTGACAATCGCATCTGTGCCTTGTTCTGTGATATCGCCCTGAACAATATTGAGCTTGGCGTTTCCGATTGCAATGTTTGTCAATTATATCCAACTTTGCTACACAATCTGCAGGTTTGGTTTCTCTTTGTTTTTCTCGGGCTCGTCAAATTATAAACCAAGCCGAGAGCCCATACTCAAAACAGGCCTGCATACATTTTCTGGAATACGGCAATCAAGCCTTTCACTCACCCAAAACCAGTATCCCCCTTTGGAAGGACGATTTAAGAGAGAAATGCAAATGAGCGCAAAGCAGGAAGAAGAAAACGACATCGTTAACGCACTCAAACTTAAGGACCAGCCAACCTGGCAACTTGCTCTCGAGCTTTCCGCGCTCAAGAAAAAGCTCGCCTACATTGAAAACGAGCTCAATGTCCTGGGCCAGGACAACAAAGAATCCAGCGGGAGGGCACAGAGGGAGAGAGAGGTGATCCTGGAGAAGATTCATGCGCTAGAAGAGCAGCTCGAAGAAAGAAAGAGCAGCATCTTAAGGCCAATAAACGCTTGAGAGGGTCGAAAGCCTGTCCTAGGCGATCGCAGCTTTAGCATAATTCCTTCACCTCGTTCAATCAAGCACTATCGCATTCTTTGCGTCTCAAGAGCATTTTTGCAGTGTTACTCTTTTCGTGCAATAATCAAGTATAACGTTCAGCTTCTCCAAAGCTTCGACTCCCACAATGATTTCGTCCAGTCCTTGAAGCGTCTCCACG
>JASHNZ010000082.1 GCA_030041355.1 Nitrososphaerales archaeon | reverse complement strand
ACTTAGAGTAAGGTGGGAAATGAACCAAACCAATTGCATGTAGCAATGGCTATTTCTGAAAATAGATAGCTCTGCCACCCGTTTTTTTATACGACCATGAAACAATGGAGTTAGGGCGCTTCAAACCATTGCAATTTGTATCGTATGTAGAAGCTAGGGGGAGGGGGTATAAATACGTCGGAAAAACCGGTTTTGTTTCTTCTATGGGTGAAAAAAGAAGCTTAGGTGTATTTCTTAAGTAAGCGGAGCAAAAATACAATTCCTATAGCTTACATAAGACCCCATCTAGCTCTTGCCCACAAGCGTGGATAAGCCATCGTTACTTTCTCAAGGGATCCAACTAAAAAAACATCTTCTACCGTGTAACACTCAACGCATAAGTTGTTAAGCATAGCCTAAACTCCTCAGATTCCAAACTTGAAAAATTCCGCATACGGCTTTACAAATTTCTGAAAACAGGCGCTTTTTGGACGATAGGTTGTGTGCTCCCGACTGTTGCATTGGGACTGTTTCTCGCTGTAGTACTCAACTCAAAAATTCACGGTAAGGGAATCTATCGGATGTTCCTGATCATGCCTTCGGCGATGCCCTCCACGCTAATCGGACAGCTTCTTTCTAAATCAATGTTTGGCGAGCACCCGAAAATGAAACGATTAAGCCGGTCTGATGAATCCATGACCACAAGTTATGAATCAGTTATCGATTCTTACGCCTTAAAAGCAGCAATAATGATTTGATAACCCGTGATTCTATGAGGTCGAAGCTCTACTGACTTACCCTAAAATGAAGGGAAAACACTTGGCAAAACCAGTTTTCACCACCAAAGAGTACATTGAGTACCGGAAGAAGATAGGCGCGGTTCCAAAAATAACACCAGAATCTGTCATCTTGTGCTATTCTACACGATTGTCAGAGAATGTCGCAAACGTCCACAAGATCTCCGAGATAAAAGGTATCCTTGGGAATATTGGAAAGCTCTACTCTATAGGATCGACAAATGATAAGGTAGGCCTGCTTGCAGAGTTTGGAGTCGGGGCACCAGCGACAGTCCTTCACTTGGAGGAATTGCATGCTTGGGGAGCAAAGAGATTTGTAATCTTAGGAATGGCAGGTGCCATAACTGACAAACTGCAGATCGGCGATGTTGTGGTCTGCACTAAAAGCGTCCGAGATGAAGGAACCTCCCATCATTATATCAAACACGCCAAGTACGCATTTTCTTCAAAGAATCTGACGGGTAATATCTATCATTCACTTTCTGCAGAATTTAAGCGAGTTTTCAAAGGACCCAGCTGGACGATCGACGCACCATACCGGGAGACTGTGAAGGAATTGGAGCATTACCGAAAAGAGGGAGTGCTTACTGTTGAAATGGAGGCTTCCGCTTTATTTGCCATCGGGGGAGTCAGGGGCGTTGAGACAGCTGCAGTGTTTGTCGTAAGCGATATCCTTTCGGAAGAAAGATGGAGACCCCAATTTAGGTCAGAAATTGTCTTGAACAATTTGCTCAAGGCTTTTGATTGTATTAAAGAAACACTCGTCATGATCTAAGAAGAGTTGCGAGACAGTGAGATAGGCTGGGTGAGAGTAAATGAACTCTGAGATGACTCTTGCTGATTATGCGCTCAAAGTCGCTAACGCAAAAAAGAATCATACAAAATTTGTAATCCTTGACGGCAGCACCTCAGTCGGGCGGGATCGAAAATACAGCGACTATGATGTAATGATCGTAACAAAAGGAAGAAGGAATGCAATCCCGCAAACCAAAGAAATTTACGGGGTCTTCAACGGGAGATTATTCACTGGTTCTGTTCAAAGCCTTGAATCTTTGAAGGAGTACTGGTTCTCAAATGGAGATAAAGAGGACGTTTGGCGCATTCAACAAATCCGAAAAGCAAAGCTGTTGTGTGGGGACGAAAAGGAATTCAGGCGTATCAAGAAATTCGCACTTCAAAAGCGTTGGAATAAGAAAAGAGAATTCGCTATAATTAGGCACTCTTACTCCAATATGGTGGAGTACTTGGGAAAGCTGCTGAACAAAAGGAATGAGGAGAACGCACCGGAATTCTACCAAGATGCTTACATCATCGCTTCGCAAATAGCCTCGTTTATCACAGCCATAAACAGAATAAATCTGGACTCAGACAATACCATGTATCGGCAGATATTCAAGGAGGCTAAGATACGGCCGCCTAATTTCGAGCGAGACTTTTTGATTCTATCCGGCTTCTCGCAGAGAACAAGAGAAAAGGAAAACATAATCCGCACGGCGAAGAGAATCATTGAGTGGGCCAGAAAATACGCAGAGTCAGAATATCGAAACTTTCCCTTGAATGACTTTGGCTTTCGTGAGATTGTTCAGCAGTTAAAATTTTAGGAATAATGAACCGGGGATCTGTGTCTTTTGATCCGAACTCAAAAAGAATTAGAACGAAGATTAGCCCTAATTCTCGCACAGTCATTCCAGGCGATCAGATATATCTCATGGAGCTCCCCTAGCATCGGAGAAGCAAGGCTTGACATCGAAATTGAAAAGGAAGATTGCGAGCTTTTCGTTCTCGATTATCAGGGTTCTGCCTTAGTCAAACTTGATGGAAAACCCTACTGGAGTCTGGACGGATATCACAAATCGATTCCCCTTCCCAAGGGGAGTCACGAGATCGTCGCAGAATTCACTCCTTACCGAGCATTTGGTGAACGCGCCACGGTTTTCCAGGGCAATCCGGTAATCACGGTCAAGGTTAAGCCTATTTTCAAATATTGGCAGCTCGCGACGATGACATTTCAACTAGCACAGAAGTTCCAAGATCCAGAACTAAAGGACGATTTGTTCTCCTTACTCTCTGCGTCGCTAAAACTCGCTTATTTTGAAGGAATCACTCTGGATCAACTAAAGCTCGCGAGATATTCTTGGGAGAATTTCCCTCAAGAATTGGAACAAGTGGTTCCTTCCTCTGCAGAAGGACTTGGATACCGTGTCGATACCAAGCTTTCCAAATATGAGGTTGCAACGAACACGCTGAAACGAGGACTTGAGAAATTGGTAGTTAAGTACGGAAAACGTGGCAGGATCATAGCAACCGCCCACGGGCATATCGACACCGCTTGGCTTTGGCCTTTCGAAGAGACCGAGAAAAAAGTCGCCCGAACCTTTTCCATCGTTCTAACCATGATGGATCGTTCCGAGAAGAAATTTAGCTACATCCAGAGCATGGCTCTGTACTACTCTTGGACAAAGAAACAAAATCCTACTATCTTTCACAAAATCAAAGAACGAGTTTCGGAAGGCTCTTGGCAGCTCGGCGCGGGATGGGTAGAGCCTGATGCTAACATGATTTCTGGCGAGTCCTTTGCAAGACAGTTTTTGTATTCTCAGCAATTTTACAAGACGGAGTTTGGAAGGGGAGCCGACGTTCTTTGGCTTCCCGATAGTTTCGGATTTGCAGCTTCCATTCCCCAGATCGCAAAGCTTGGAGGAGTGCGAGCCTTTGCAACTCAAAAGGTCTTTTGGAATGACACGAACCAATTTCCTTTCTCAGTTTTTGAATGGGAAGGAATTGACGGGACAAAGCTTCCCTCGATAGCTTTCGGTCACGGTAGGGATGGGTATAACTCTGGATTTATGATGGATGAGCTTCTCGAGCAGTGGAAGAATTGGGCAGACAAAGATCGCCCGATGCTTTACTCCTTTGGATACGGTGATGGAGGTGGAGGCCCTACTGAAGAAATGCTTCTCCGCGCGGAAGCCGTTCAGAAATTGCCGGTGCTTCCCAGTGTAAGTCTTGGAGGACTGGACGAAATGTTGCAAGAATTAGGTCAAGTAAATAATCGCTGGAGAGGAGAATTGTACCTTGAGACGCACCGGGGAGTGCTTACATCGCATTCAAAAATGAAACTGTTGAACCGGAAGGCCGAAGTCGCCCTAAGAGATGCGGAGCTTTGGACCACGATAGCCGGAGTGTATGACAAGGAGAAATTGGGGGACTTATGGAAGATCTTGCTCAAACACCAGTTCCACGATGTTCTTCCTGGAAGTGCGATCAAAGAAGTCTACGTAACAGCTTACACGGAGCTTGAACAAGTGATAGGCGGCGCAAATCAAAGTTTTGAAGAGGCTGCTCGAATTCTCGCTGGCGAAGGAGAATCCCTAGTCATCTTCAACTCGCTTCCTTGGGAGCGAGAAGAGTACCTCGAACTACCGGTTCGGTTGGATGGATCTCAGCAAGTGGAACGGGGATTTCTTTCCAAACTCAGAGTTCCTTCTGTTGGGTACTCATCCGCAAAGCCTCTGCCCATAGCTGAGAAGGCGAGGATTTCCGAACTCGTAGATCATTTCGTTTTGGAGAATTGTTTCTTTATGATCAAGCTCAGCCACAGTGGAATTCTCTTGTCGATCTTTGACAAAGAAGCCAAGAGAGAGGTTTTGAGAGCTCCTAGTAATCAACTGATCTTCTACGAAAATATGCCCGGCTGGGCCGACGCCTGGGATCTTGAGAAAGGTTATGAGATCACAAACTTTGAAGTAGAAACAGCCGAGTGCAAGATCGTTGAAGAAGGACCTCTTCGGGCATCACTCTTGATTACTGGCAAATTCCGTCACTCGAAAGTGACTCAAAAGATTTCGCTTTGGGCCGACTCACGCAGAATAGATTTTGAGACGACGACAGACCTCCATGATCGTGAGTTATTCTTGAAGGCATGGTTTCATTTTGAGCTCAATTCAGACAAGGCTCTTTTTGATATCCCATTTGGGAACGTGGAAAGAAAGACGGTTGAGAACACCACTTGGGACAAAGCGATGTTTGAGGTTCCGATGCAAAAATGGGCGGACATTTCGGAAACAGATTATGGCGTTGCGCTCTTGAACAATGGAAAGTACGGGATTGCGGCAAAGGGAACCTCTCTTGGTTTATCCCTTGCAAAAACTCCAATCTATCCCGATCCCCAAACCGATGGCGAATTCAATATTTTCACGTATTCTTTGTATCCTCATCGAGGTGGGTGGTTAGATGGCCAGGTCCACAAACGGGCGTACGAATTGAATGTTCCCCTCAGGCCAGTCAAAGGACATTCGTTAGAGAATAGATCTTTCTTGAGCATGGAGACTGATGACCTGATGCTTGAAGCTATCAAGGGCTCGGAAGATGGAAGCTCGACTATCCTGAGATGCTACGAGATGTGCAATCGAAGAGGAGAAACCAAAATCCACGTTTGGAGAAAGATAATTCAAGCACAAGCGACAAATTTGCTTGAAGAGAATATTTCTGAAGAAGAGAAGGAACTGAAACTGATAGGCGATACCCTTTCGGCTCCGTATAGAAATTATGAGATTTGCACTTTCAAGCTAAAACTCCAATAAAGGGAAACATAGATTCCTAAACAAATCAATTCTCATCGTTAGGTTAGATTTCTCTCCACCTCGCCTTTCTACTGGCTATGAAGAACAGAGTCACAGTGACAGCGGCAAGTACTATCCAATCAATCGCGACGGCATCCGGAGAAAGCCTGATGAATCCACCCGCGTTTTGCGCAAGCTCCGCTGCATACGTTGTAGGAGAGAGATAAGCAAAGTATCTGAATGGATACGGTATGTAGGTAATCGGGTAGTATACTGGCGGAATCGTGGAAAAGAGGGTTGATAGTAGGCGGGAAAAGGCGAAGCTCTGAACTATGTCGCTAGAAAACGTCGCGAACGTATAGCCCACCGCTATCGAAGTTATGAACATCATGAAGAGCACGGACAGAAAAGTGATCGTTCCTAGTGGAGTAAAATGCAAAAAGTATCCTGCCAAGATTCCAAGGACAACTAGGGCAGGCAGGGAGTAGACGAGCTCGGATGTGGCCATGCCGGCGAGATACACCTTCCACGACGTTGGCGAGCTGACCACCATATCTTGAAGCTTGAAGTCGTTCTTCAAGTGCGAAAGGTCCCCTTGCAGCGACATCCCAGCTGAGAACATACTCATAATGAAACCACCTTCAATCGCTTCTCCCAGCAACGACCCACGGCTCACAAATTCAATCAGGACAAGAAAGGATAGCGGGGAGAGAACAGTATTGATCAAGACCACTGGATAATTCTTCATTTCATAGAGCGAGTTGACAAGCACGGAAGCTATGAACTGGCTAAACCTGTTCCGCCCTTGAAGGTTGATTGGCAAAGATTTTGCTAAGTCATAGTCCTTCTTTGGCTCTTCCTTGACTTCCTCTTCCAATTGAAACATTACTCCTGTTGTGCAGCCCAGTAGTTTCCTGATCTGCGTCTTGCTCTATCCTCGTTTTCTCCAATCTCGGAGCTGTCTCCGGATTGTTTGTCTACTAAATAGAAGAATATGTCATCCAAAGAGACAGGATTTATTGTGAACCTGTAACCGATCCTTGATAACTCTCTCGAGAGATCGAATGCCTCTTCTTCGGTCGTCAATATTCTGTATTCATCTTTACCTCGAACCATTTCTCCTTTTGATATTTTCAGGGAGCTTGGTAGAGGTGGAGAGATCGGAATTTTCATGGAATAGTTGTAGCTGACGCGCTTTCTTAGTTGGTCGAGTGTTCCTATCCCCATTAGTTTCCCTCGATCAAGAACGCCTATCTGATCTGCTAGTTCTTCAGCTTCTTCGAGATAATGGGTCGTAAGAAAAGTGAAACGATCCTTTCCAATTTCCCTCAACATTTCCCAAAATTCTCGCCTTGAAATCGGATCTAGTCCAGTAGTTGGTTCGTCGAGAAAAATTATTTCAGCTTCTGATGCGAGGACTGTTGCGACCAAAACCTTTCTTCTGTTTCCACCTGAAAGCGTCCGATTAAGGCGCTTTGCCGAGTTTCCCAGGCCCAATCTTTCGAGAGTCTCCATAGCTCTTTGCTTTGCGTATGAATAATCAAAGCCTCTCCACAGAAGGTAAGACGACACAGTTTGGAGCGGAGTCATCCAAGGAACAGTCCGTGATTCCTGAGGCACGATCGCAATCTTCCGCCGAAGTTGATCTGCCTCCGTCATCACGTCTATTCCATTGATACTGGCACGACCACTGGTTGGTTCAAGTTCGGTGGATAAAATTCTGACTAGCGTCGTTTTGCCAGAGCCATTCCGTCCAATTAGAACAAAAATCCCCCTCGCGGGTACTGAAAAGGTGACTGAATCTAGAGCCTTCTTTCCTTTGGACTTTGAATAGATCTTAGTTAGGTTGTCTATGGAAAGCTGTCCAAGGCTCTCAGTGAGCATAATTCACTCATGACTTTGCTCATACATGCTCAAAAAGCTAACCACGAGAAAAGAGGGACATGCACGAATAATTAGTAAAGCTCGATCTCGCAAAACTTGACTAGAGTGACAGCGACTTTTCAGAATCGTTTCTCCAGAGCTCGAACTTTGAGTCAAGGGTGTCCCATTCTTTCTTCGAGTATAACAACAGGAATCTCCCGTTCAGTTTTCTTCTGATAGTCGTTGTAAGTCGGATACATTTTTGTGAGGAGCGGCCATAGCCTAGTCTTCTCCTCAGGCGATGCTTGCTTGGCTAGTACCTTGCTTACATTGGTCTTTATCTGGATCTCAGCCTCGGGATTTCTTTTGAGGTTGAAAAACCAAGAAGGATCTTTGGGGCGTCCTCCATTTGAAGCCACTACTGTCCAGTTGTTACCATTCCTTACATAGAGCAGAGGCGTAGTTCGTCTCTTACCTGTCTTGCGACCTGTCGTTGTGAGAAGAAGAACAGGAGCGCCTCTGAAAGTTCCTCCGATCTTTCCGCCAGTCAATCTGTAAAAGAATACTTGCAACGCTACAAAGGGATTCAAGAATTATACTTCGCCAATCAAATGCGAGGTAATTTACCGCTCTTTTATTTATTCACCTCGCCCCGATGTTTTCTGATTTTGCCAATTATACCAATGGTTCTTTTTTGAAGAAAGGAAAGAGCGAAAGGAATCACCCAGAGATAATAACGCCAATAGAAGTGACTTGGTCCAAGTACCCAAAAAGTTGGGGAGATTGAAATGAGAAAGAAGAAGGCTGCAACGAACATAGTGATACTTTCGATCCTGAATTCTTTTATCATGTCCTTTGGGATCAGCTTCCTCTCTTCGTCCGCGAGGACGAGAGCGAAGCTTCCAAGAATGGCCATCATCACTCCTAGGTCTAAAGCATAGAATTGCGAGGAGATTTCTGGCGCTAGCTTCGTATCCAATTCCAAGACATTGAAGAGAAAAGGCTCGAGCGACACGGTAAACAACAATGCGGTATTGAGCGATATGCCCCAACGATTCTCCAGTGGCAAAGCTGACATTATCCTGGTGTAGCGCATCCAAACGGTGATCAGGATAAGGAAACTAAAACCAAAGACTGTGATGTCGCTTTCGAGCACACCCGTAGAATTGATGCTATTGATGTTGCTGAGAAGCGATATGGCACCGATCGAAAGGGCGAGTCCAAAAATCAAATCAGAAAGCGATTCGATCCTCGGCCTAGGACGTGCCTGGGTTTCAGTTTCTGGCAAGTACTGCACATTCAAATGTTTGGTGGCTCTTTAAGGTAGAGCTTGTCAGCGATCTCGACAGAGGCCGAATCACTCTTACTTACGCTTGCGTACACGCTATAGCTAGCAACTTTTGCCCAGAATTTTCTTTTCTTAATAATGGTTGGTTGTCCCTTAGATTCCCTGCTTGGTGCTTTTGTTGGGAGTTTAAGATTAGTTTCGATAGCGTTGAAGTTGTGCATAGAATTATAAGTTCTCATTGCTTTTCACCCAATCCAAGAAATGTTATGCAAATAAGAACCAGTATTATTGCAACAGTCATGATAGCGATCATCCTAGTTGCATTCTGGTCTGGTTTTGCTGTGCGAGAACTAGAGGCACCGGCGACACAGACGTCAACAATTATTACAACAACAATAACGAGTGTTACATATGTTCAGATCTCTGGAACAAATCACTCTGTATTCTATGTCACGGAATATGTCGAGGTAGAACCTGAATACATCAACGAAATATGCATTGCCTTTGCGACAAACACAACTATCCACTCGTCGTATTCATTTCCAAGTGTCATCAATGGCCCAAATCCCATAGGAATTATAACGACGAGTACAAGTTATGATAATTTTTCAACGACAACTCTCTACGAGAACGTAACGGAAATTTCAAGCGGTACGACCTGCACTCTTCTCAACCCACATTATAACTTAACCATCACCCAGACATGTTCACCGTGTGTATGAAAATTTTGACCTACATTACATCATGACGAAAACCGCAGTCGTTGTTTAAGAGTGGAGAACTAAGGACGGATGGGAGACTCGATGAGGCACAGCTCCAAACCTGAGAATCGTGATGGGGTTTCATATTCGGCCATTCCCTACTACTTCTTCATCTTGGTATGACGACATTTCAACCACTATAATTTTTCGATTTTTGCTCTTGGAAATTATGATTCCATTTCTTGTTTAATTTGCTCAATATGTTTGCATGAATGACCTAGTTTCATGTGTTCTTCAGCTTTCTTTTCAGTAAGTTTCTTGTTATCACAGGTTAAGCAAATCCAATTTTTATGAGGATAGAGATACATTTTCAATTCATCTTTTTTATCCAGCGCTTTCTTTCTTTAGGCGTTTCTATTAGATGATAGCCGTTTGCACGTTTAACTTCAATTTTCAATAAATTTGCCCGGCCATTCGGACAAACCCCTTTTGTTGATTTCAAGTTTTGGGCACAAAGTCTGCATATCAGACGATCCAAGTGAGAAGCTTACTATGCGAGTACTCTCAAGCCGAAGCAGGCAGTGGCCATTTCTTTGATTCAAGGACTCTGCCACTTCTATCAACTGAGATCCAAGTACTTTTGTGGCAGCCTATACACGGGACTGGGCCTTTGTAATCAACATAATCTCCGAAAGGCTCAAAGCTTGCTCCGCAATGTTCGCAAGTTACACTAACCTTTTGGTTCATTCGGGTTCCATGATCCCGAGTTTCGTCTCTTCCTAAAAAGCATAGTTGTTATTCTGCCCGATTTGTTGAAGGCTTAAGTAAAGTTGGTGTACTTCCACTAAATCGACTCTAATATGACAATGACTGAGAAAAGTGATCTTGCTCCCGGCCAGTTTTACGGCAGGAAGTGGATCATTTATTCCGCTTTGAGCGAGCCTGTGATCAGAAGAGAGGATTGGCACCTAAAGACAAAGGGCCTTGTTGAAAAGGAACTTGATCTTACTTTTTCAGATTTGGAAAAGCTACCTCAGGTAAAATTCACGAAGTCGTTCCAATGCGTAACGAAATGGAGTATAAAGGACGTAATATGGGATGGTGTCGGTTTCAGGGAGATTGCGAAACTCACAGGCGTAAAACCCGAAGCAAAATGGGTGATGTTTCGCTGCGCCGATGGATATACTGCGCCAGTTCCTCTTGAAGACGCAATGGTCGAAGATTCTCTAATTGCCTTTCAAATGAACGGAAGACCAATTCCACAGCAGCAGGGCTTTCCGGCTCGGCCTTTCATACCCCATCTCTATGGATGGAA
>JASHNZ010000003.1 GCA_030041355.1 Nitrososphaerales archaeon | reverse complement strand
GTCACTACATCATCATCGGCGGATTTAGATTCGTTTACGACGGTTTCGCATTTTACGGCATCACCAACATGTTTGAAACTTGGATGCTTTACATTTGGGTTCCCATAGCTTTCTTCATCCTTTACAAGTTCCGCGCCAATATTCGGCGCGGGCTGCAAGGAGCTGATCGCCTAGTCGTTTTCAGTCTGATCTGGTTCACGTTCACTTGGCTTCCGTATGTGGCCCTTTATCTTCAACAGCGCGCTGAGTACGAGTACTACATGGTCTCCGCGGTTCCTGCGCTGGCGATCGGAGCTTCATACCTTGTAACGCGAGAATCGGTCCCAAACAAGGTCACGATAGCTTACTTAATTCTAGTTGCATTGTGGTTCTGCGTATTCTTTCCAGACAGGAGCTTCCTACCTACAGTAATTCGACTCTGAAACGAGCCACGAAGAAAGTATGCGAAAAATAGATCCTCCTTCCGTCCGCGTGTTCGCTCTCGCTTATTTTGGAGCGTGAACTGTTGTTGAAACAAAAGCAAAGTTTAGTTCTTTTAGCGCCAGTCGTGGCGGCGTTTTTTGACGCCCTCTACTTGCCGCGTTTTCATATGGGGCAGTACGCTTTGCTCATCGAGTATCTGCGATTCCGCGCGGAATTCTTTCTCATGCTTTTCGCCATTGAGGGCGTGGCTACCATTTTCATCATAGCTCGATACAGATCAAGTAGTTGGTTCACTGCTATTCTTGGAATGTCATCAGGCCTGATTCCGTTGAATCTACTCTATGTTTGTCAAGCCATGCCCAATCTCGCATTAAACTCCCTGTTTTATATGGAGACTGAAGACAATCAATTCTTCTACGTTCCAAGCGATTACGCCTGGCTCGCTATTTTGATCGCCACACTTGTTTGTCTCATCGGAGTTTTTCAAGGTTATATCTCATCTAATTCTGCGAACCCTTTACGAAAAGCATTGCATGGTCTTGCTGATGGCGGAGTCGTAGGCGCGATCGCGGTTCTGCCATTGCCGGCCATTGTATATTTCTTTGACCGATCTGATTTTACAAACCACGTGACTCTTAACATGTTGCCACGCTTCACTAACGCTGATCTCCTCGCGACTTCGATTGCAACCCTTGCCATTTGCCTAGTATTGCGGGAAGTTTTTTGAAAGTGGAAACGGGCGCAAACGCGCAAGGAAGATCGTTCGTACGAACCGCAGGACCTTCTCACTCGAAATTATCTTCCAAAAATATACAAAAAAGGGAGAAGGGATTAGAATCCCATCTCTTTTTAGAGTGCGAATATCTTTACGTGAACTTCACCAGCTAACGAGTCGACTGTACCCTCGAGTCTGCACTTCTTATTGTTCAGCCACGAAAGTTTCGGAGACTGAGTCATGAAGATAATCTCGCCCTCGCTCCTGTTCGTGTATGGGCCAGTCATCTTCAAAGTTCCATGAGACGTGCCGATTACTATGTCTCCCTCCTTTGTTATATCGTATGCCTTACCTTCCCAATCCCCTGTACCGTCGGTCTTTAGAAGTCCCAACAATGTGCTCACGCTGCGAGCATGATATGACGGTCCTACTACCTCTCCCGTTAGGTTGACCTCAGCCCTTATGCCAAAGGGTGTGATTTCTTTAATCGTCTCTGTTGTAGTCTTCAGGTGTGCCTCATTAAGAAGAGCTCCTTTCGAAATTTGAGCCTGAGCTTGCATGATACTTTCATTCACCTCCATCAAATTGGAACCAAACAAGTTCGTTTCTAATAAATGAGGAATACGATTATCAGACATGATATTCAATTTAGGGCACATGTGATTCACCACTTCTACATTTGTGAGACCTGCCGATGAGCGATCCTTACAAATCTCAGAGAAAAATGAAGGCTATTTTCTCCGGAGTTTTATTCTCAACTTTGATGATCGTCTTCTCTCTTTAAATGACATCACTAGTGTTTAGCATAAGTGAGGCGAATAGAATTTTGGCAAAAACTGAAGCGAGCGTTATGATTGACCGTCCTGTCGAGGCTGTCTGGAAGTTCATAACCGACCTATCGAATGCACCGAACTGGGACAAAGGCCTTACGGAATGCAAACAAACATCTGATGGACCAATCGAGCTCGGCAGTACATTTGTTGCAATCCATCCAAGGCTGACGTATTCTGAACGGGTTTCCGAATATGAACCCAACCGAAAGCTCTCTCTCGAGATGACTTCGGGGCCAGCGAAGGGAACTGTTGGCACCTTCAGGATGGAAAGCATCGAAGGAAAGACCGAGTTGACAGAAAGCGATGACTACAGGTTCAGCGGCTTCTACAAGCTGGTGGGTCCGTTTCTGATACGTACAGCAAAGAGAGAGACCGCATCTCGCGTCGTCAACGTGAAACGCATACTCGAATCTGAAGGAACGCCAAAGGCTGGCTTACATTCCTAGAAGACAAGATCAAGGGGCAAAAAGCAGGGGATCGATAAGTCCTCTTTCCAAATACGAGATTGAATTTAAGGCCAGAGACAAGTACACAACAACACAGGAACATAGTAACATACGAGAGTTAGGGCAGGAACAGTTGTTAGAGCATAGGAACTATAGAGTTGTGCGACCCACCATTTTACCTCTCTCCCTAGAGACTCATAGCCTGATAATCTCAGTCAGTTTTTAACTGGAAGTACTATGTTGATTTACTTGATGATTTCCGACTTCAGCAACTTGCCGTGATATGCGAAGGTGGTCCGGGAAGCCCCAAGATTTGTAATCTTGGAATCAATGACCTCAAGACCGTACGCGGAGAGAATGCCACTCCAGTACTCTTTGATGAACATGAGAAACTCCCTGGAAAGTGAGGATCTCAGGGTCAGCTCGTAGACCTCTCCTTCAATTTCATCTCTTTTCTTCATCATCTCAACAGTCCCGATCGCAAAGGACTGTTTCAACTGGTCCATCAAAGTTACAATATCCTGTATTGTAGGAAAGCAGAGCTGCATGAGTACGCCGAAATTATGCCCGCCCTCTCTCCACATCTTCAAGTTCTTCTCTGGGTGCTCCATCGCAATTTCATGCACTATTTTCTCTAGGAGATCCTTTCCGATAAATTGCAGTGAGCCGATCTGTTTCCCTATCTGAAGCATCTTCCACGCGCCGTAAATCTGGGTGGGATTACCTCCTTCATTGCAGATTTTGAGCGAAGCTTCGAGACATTCGTTGGCAATTAGATATGAGGTCTGCTTGTATCCTTTCGCAACTTGCGATAACATTGAAGCTACTTCATCGCTGACTGCTATACTTGAGCGCGGCATCGCTGTATATTCTCATCCCGCCCGAAAAGGCAAGAATCGGCTTGATTTAGGCTTTCAATGAATTCTATGCAGCTGTCTACAACTCAAGTACATTGAGGTACATCCGCTAAAATATCCTTCAGCATTCCTGTATTGAGTGCGGTCGTGCCCCAATGTCTGGTATCAGGGAATTCTACGAAATAGACGAGAAGGAAGGGATTGTAGTTAACAAAAGGCTAGGGAAGAGAGCCTTCTTATTTGGGGTAGAGCCTTGGACCTCACTTGTTCATAGGCTGTTTGAGACATTTGGTTCTGGAGCTGAGACAATACTGTTTGATACGGGAAAATCTTACGGAATTTCATCTGCCGAAGAAGAAAAAAGAACTGAAAATGATAGCGAACTAAGGATTAATTTTCTTTCTAGAAAGGCTATGACGGCGGGATGGGGAAAAATTATGGTATCTAGAGAATCACCCGAACAACTCAATATTAAGGTCCAAAGATGTGTCTTCTGCTCCGAGGTGGACAGTCCAAAAGAAAAACAGGTTCCATGTTTCTTTCTAGGCGGTGTGATTTCCGGTTTTGCTGATGTTCTATTTGGACCAAACAGGGTCAGGGAGATACACTGCGGAAAGGATTTTTGTGAATTCGAACTAAGAATCGGCACCGCTAACACTCCCCAAGCGAACTGATAGGAGCCTTCTTTGACTACCTCAGAAAATCAAGAGGACTCTCGAGCCTCGAACTTTGCTATGAGACTCTAACAGGATCCGCTGACGTCCCATCCCGGCGTAAGTCTGAATTGTCTTTTCTTAAACTAGGGTAAAACCGAAACCAGCTGCTGGCTTGATCAGCTAAACCGCTCTACATTGAGGTTGTCAGCGTGCTGGATTTCCGCGCGACATCCGCGGTAAACACTCGGAAATCTTTGCCGAGACGTTTTCGAAATAACAATCTTCCGAAGAATGTTGTTTCATTAGGCTTTGTAGAAAATGTATGCATGGCCGGCCTGCAAATATCCATCGGCTTTCTCATGCGGGGCACCGACGACAGCTAGGTTGCCGTTCAGAGAAACTGAATTGCCGAACGCTCCGCTTTTGTACGGATTCGCTGTGCTGAGAGTCTTAATCAGAGCCCCAGAGGTTGGATTGAATATGTAGGCGCGGCCAGCTCCTGAGTGTGGTCCGACCTTCTCGCCGGGAGCTCCAACTGCGAGCGAATTCCCACTTAGGGAAAGCGAATAACCAAACTCTCCGCCGCTTTGGGCCTTTGGACTGGAAAGTGTTGTAACGAGAGTCCCTGAAGTTGGATTGAACACATAGGCATGGCCAGCTTCCGCGTATCCCGAAGCTGTCTCACCCAAAGCACCAACTCCAAGTAAATTGCTGCTTAGAGAGAGTGAACAACCAAAGTATCCGTAAGCTTGAGGATTCGGACTGGTCAGCGAGGTAATTAGGGCTCCCGAAGTTGCATTGAATACATAGGCATGGCCAGCTTCCGAGTATCCGTCAACTACCTCACCTTGAGCGCCAACTGCTAGTAGATTACTGCTTAAAGAAACGGAAATACCAAACAGTCCATCGGATTGCGCATTCGGACTGGAAAATGTGCTAATTAGGGCACCAGTAGTTGCATTGAATACATAGGCGTTGCCAGCTGCCGTATATCCGCCAGCCGTCTCTCCATAAGCACCAACCGCAACCAAAGTACCGCTTAGAGAGACTGAATAACCAAAGTATCCGTAAGCTTGAGCATTGGGACTCGTAAGTATTTGGATCAAGGCGCCCGAAATCGCATTGAACACATACGCGTAGCCAGCATCAGAGTACCCGCCAGCCTTCTCATATGGAGTACTAACTGCAAGTAGATTACCGCTTA
>JASHNZ010000081.1 GCA_030041355.1 Nitrososphaerales archaeon | reverse complement strand
GAAGCTCTTCGCAATTACAGCCTTCACCCCGAGGAGCTTCTGCCCCTTTGCGGCCCAGTCCCTTGAGCTTCCTGTTCCAAAGCCCTTTCCAGCAATTACGATCAATGGTGTCTTCTCTTGGATGTACTTTTGCGAGGCTTCAAAAATCGGTAGAACCTCGCCGTCAGGATAGTGCTTTGTAAAGGAGCCTTCCACTCCCGGCACCATTTCGTTTTTGATCCTGGGGTTTGCAAAAGTGCCTCGCATCATGACATGGTGATTCCCACGCCTAGATCCGTATGTGTTGAAATCCTCTTCCTTCACTCCCTTTGAGAGAAGATATTTTGCGGCGACTGACTTTGAGCTGATCGCACCTGCGGGAGAAATATGGTCTGTTGTAACATAATCGCCCAAAATCAACAGAGCTCTTGCACTGATAATATCTGACACGGTCTTTGACGCAGCGGGGGAACGACGGAGCGAATAGTCATCAAAGTACGGCGGTCTTTGAATATACGTGCTTTCAGGATCCCATTTGTAGGAGATGCCCGTGGGAGCAGTAAGCTTGTTCCACTCTGAATTCTGGGTGTATACCTGCGCGTATCTGCTGTGAAACATTTGTGTGCTGATTTGGGTCACATACTCGTGAACTTCATTATTCGAGGGCCAGATATCTTTGAGATAAACCTGATTTCCCTCTCTATCCTTTCCTACTGGTTCTGAAGTGAGATCTTTGAGGACACTCCCCGCCAGAGCATACGCAACAACAAGCGGAGGCGACATCAAGAAGTTCGCCCTAACATCCTGATGGATTCTGCCTTCAAAGTTCCGGTTGCCTGACAATACGGAAGATACTGTGAGATTTTCTTGTCTTATCGCGCTAGCAACAGCTTCAGGCAGAGGGCCACTGTTGCCGATACAATTGTGCACTGCTACCGTTCCAGCTATGAAAGCATGTAAATCATTCACGGACAAGTCGTAGACAAATCTTTGGCCGGCTGGGCGTCTGTCCATAACTTTCAGAGAAAAAGTAGGTAGAGTGAGAGTTTCTTTTTCAACACAATAGCGCTGAGTGTGATTTGCTTCTGCCCATGTGCCAAGAGGGGCGAACCAATCCCTGACACCTAGCTCAATTAGCAATTCAACGGGAGAAGGAAAATCACAGCTTTCGCGGTGCAGAGGTTGAAACTTGCGAGCGGAGCTCTTTGGCAGGCGTGAAAAACGATCGTAGCCCTCTAATAGAGCATAATGAGGCGAGACCACTGGAGGAAGCTCAGCTTTCTCTTGGTCACGTCCTACAAGCTCCGTAACTGCGATCTGACGAGCTTTGGAGAAGGATAATTGTGGTTGAGCCCGATGCAACTCTGCAAGACGAGAACCCATCCACAGTCGTTGTAGGTGAATTCCGTTTACGAGCCTCCAATATACTGCGGCCGCGCTGGCCTTCAACGCCTTGTCAACGCAGTAACGGAATCCGACTTTTTCAATGAATGAAAGCCCATCCGATAAAGCTAGAACGACTTGGATACGTGGATTACCATCAAGTGGGTTCCCGTAAGCGGATACCCCTCGAGGAAGGCCGTATTCGTAAACTCGTGCCCCCTCTGTCTTGACACCGCATCGAGCCAATAAACGAATTATTTCACTCATGATGCCTTTCAAAGAACCGACGTGTTCGGGAACAGTACTCTTGGAATACGCTGGTGGCTCAAGTGTCGCCATCGTTTCTTTCGCGCCATATCGATGGAGCGACGGTGCATGTCCATCCGCCCCGAATAACCCTCCAAGGAACTCGCGGACTATGGAGACAGGACAATTATTATCAAGAACGAACGCGGGTAACCTAGGAATCTGCCCAATGCGTCGACCTACTCTTACACCTGGGAGCTCGATGATAGCTCGGGCAAGTGACATAGGTAAGGCAATAGACCATTTTCGCTGATCATAGCGATTCGCAGCTGGACGCAAGCCTGTGAGAAGCTCAATGTCATTGAGTACCATTTCGCGGTCCACTGCTTGGCCCACATTCATTCGCGCCTGCCCCCATACACTAATCGATCCATCACTCAGCAAGTGTCCAAGCAGTCTCCCGAAGGCCAGCATTCGAGCGCGTTCCTTCTCGGTATCCATTCTGAGAGTTAGCCTGCCAGCACGCAACACGTAACCGGATTCGTCGTTACTGGACTTGTCAACGGGTCCTTCAAGTCCGACTAGCACTCGATCTTTTCCTAGTACAAGTTTGTCTGCCCTAATCCATCGACCATCCGAAGAGAGGAGCTCGTGGTCTGGGGTACAGAATAGAGAACGCCCATCTTGTAGCACAAGCTTAACGCAGTCACGTATGCCTTGCGCAATGAGCTCTGACTGCCTTGCAATTCCTAACCTACCACTTGAATTAGGCCCAAAGAGCAAAGAACCTCCTGTGGTTGGTAAACTTTCAATGGCGCGAGTAGTTCCGTCAGCTAGAAGTACCGGTGTACTTTGCGCGATACATGTCGTACATCCGTACCCAACGACGCTGAACCCAAGGGCTTCGAGAAACGGCAGTAGTCCTGCTGCCCTAAGATATTCTGTCACAACCATCGAACCCGGTGCCATGCTGGTCTTCACTAAGGGTGAGATAGTCAGTCCTCTCTCCACGGCTTTTTTTGCGAGCAACCCTGCTGCAATCATTACCTGCGGATTGCTAGTGTTTGTACAACTCGTGATCGCAGCAATTACCACGTCTCCATCCTTCAATGTCTCTTCTTTATTTTGAATAGTTAGCTTGGCGGTCTTGGGCGTTTGTTTTGCCTTCATGTCTGGAGACGCAGCAAGAAAGTGGCTAGCAACGTCCGATAATCCAACCCGATCATGAGGAAGAGAGGGCCCGGACACGCTCGGCTCTATCTTTCCCAGATCGATTTCGATCAACGATGAGTAATCAATTTCACCGGGGTTTGGGACTCCGAACATGCCCTGAGCTGCGAGATACTTTTTGACGAGCTCAACATGCTGATCCGAGCGCCCCGTGATTTTGAGATAGCGCAAGGTCTCTTCGTCTATTGGAAATAATGACGCAGTAGCCCCAAACTCCGGGGTCATGTTGGATATGGTCGCGCGCTCTGATACGGTCAAGTTTTTCACTCCTTCACCAAAGAATTCCAAGAACTTGTCCACGACGCCGACTTCGCGCAACCTCTGGGCAATAGTAAGAACTGCGTCTGTAGCCGTGATCCCATCGCGCAACTCGCCTTTGAGGTGAATCCCGACCACTTCGGGCGTAAGAAAGGTCACGGGCTGACCCAGCAATGCGGCTTCGGCTTCTATACCGCCGACTCCCCAGCCGAGGACTCCCAGACCATTGACCATTGGTGTGTGCGAGTCTGTTCCCACGAGAGTGTCAGGAAAAGCGAGAAGAGATCCATCGCTGTTTTGTTTCTGCGTCACTACTGAAGCTAGGAATTCTAAATTTACTTGATGCACAATGCCAGTGTCCGGGGGAACAAGCTTTAGTTTGGTAAAGGCTTGCTGCGCCCACTTCAAAAATATGTAGCGTTCTCTGTTACGTTCAATTTCCATCCGCTCGTTGATCGCAAAGGCATCGGAAGTCCCGAAAGCATCAACCTGAACTGAATGGTCGATTACCAGATCCACCGGGACCTCCGGCTCGATTAATTTTGGATCAAGCTTTAGAGCACTTATCGCGTCCCGCATAGACGCAAGATCTACGAGAGCTGGAACGCCCGTAAGATCCTGCATCAAGACACGGCTGACTTTGAACGGAATCTCTCTATCAGCGGGTTTTTTCGGATTCCATTCAGCGAGAGCATTGACGTCTTGATCGTCTATTGTTACCGCATCTTTATTTCTCAAAAGCGACTCCAGAAGTATTCTAATTGAAAGCGGAAGGCGTGATATACTCACGGCAGAACCGAGTTTCTTTTGCAGAGCCAGGAGAGAGTAATATTGAACTCTTTTGCCAGAAGAGAGCTCAAACTCATCAACCATTTTTTCGTTTACTAGGGTGCTAGACATCGAAAGTGGACCTTCCATAATCTCCTTTGAGACAAAATGCGTGTAAATATTCTCAATTTTGGCTAATGTTGGTATTTGAGCGTATCACATTCAATTCATCAATACCGAAGAGAGCAAAGGCCGCAAAAACGACCAAAGATATTCTTTTCGCGAAAATTGGGTAAGAGCCGAGATCTATGCTAAAAATTTCTCTCACTCTACAGTTAGGCAGGTTCGTGTAAGGCTCCCGACAAAATCGCTTATTTGCCTCGAAGAGGAATAATTCGCATAATTCGTGAGGCGAACTTGGCCGAAAAGCCCAATCTTTCGATAACCGTCATTTCAAAGAAGGGCT
>JASHNZ010000080.1 GCA_030041355.1 Nitrososphaerales archaeon | reverse complement strand
CCAAGGTGAAGGCCTGAAATAATCAAAAGTGATAGTCCTGATCCAAAGATTAGAACCGCGGACAGCGGCCGGTATATGCGCGATTTTCTTTGTGTTTCTTTGATCTCTTCTGAAGAATCAGGAAGTGTTATGATGTCCGAAACGTCTTGGCGAATCGCAGACCATGCCTTGCTGACTTCATCTTCCTCTTTTTTCTTGTTAACTAGCTTTTCTATTCGAAAGGGGTCAGCGTTGTAACAAGCTGCGTAACCGTCAAACCATTCGATCATATTTCGCAGCTCCTTCAGATCAGGATGGCTCTTCTTTTCTCTCGACATCTATTTTCGAAATACTAGGAACAGCCTATTTCATCCTTTCATTCGGATTCTCTTCGAAAGTGTTTTACGACCCTGCGCGCTCGTCTTCATCAATGCCCTCGGCGAAAGTAATGAGCGTTGAACAAGAGGATTCCTTTGAATTACCAAGCAAGATCCCGCTGATCAAAACTACAATTCCTGGGGAAAAAAGCAAGAAGATTCTGGCGGAACAAAAAGAGCTGGAAACTTCGACGGTCATTTATCCAAAGTCTTTTCCTATCGCGATCAAAAGAGCGCAGGACTCTGTCATCGAAGATGAGGATGGCAATTATTTCATCGATTGGGTAACTGGAATCTCCGTCCTAAATTTGGGTCACAGCAATCTGATCAGAAATGCAATCTCAACACAGCTGAGCAAAGTTTGGCATACTCTTGAGGTTCCAAGTGAAACACGGGTCGAATTCATGAAAGAGCTTCGAAAGAGCTTTCCAGCAAACATGAAAAATTACAAGACCATGTTTGGAATAACCGGCGCAGACGCCTGCGAGACGGCCATAAATTTAGCTCATACAGTCTCGGGGATTAGAGCTTCGACCGTTGCCTTTGAGGGCGCTTATCATGGTGTTCACGGCGGGGTAATCACAGCGACAGCCGGTCGCGCCTACAAGGCTCCGGTGTTTAGCGGGGGAATGAGCATAATTCGAGCGCCTTATCCGTACGAGATGTGGTATGATTATGATACCTCTGACACTTTGGGCTTCTTAGAGAAAGTGGTGAACGACTCTGAAGCCGGGTATGAAAAACCAGACTCCCTTATTGTGGAGCCCATTCAAGGAGAGGGGGGCTACATAGTTCCGCCGGACGGGTTTCTCAAGGCGCTGCGCGAATTTTGCGACAAGAACGACGTCATCATGATCATTGACGAGGTTCAAACAGGTCTTGGAAGGACCGGAAAAATGTGGGGTTTTGAGTGGGACTCCATCAAGCCGGATATCGTATGCATAAGCAAGTCTATTGGCGGAGGGATACCACTATCAGTCGTATACTACAGGGAGGATTATGATTCCAAGCTACCTACACCTTTTCATTTAGGAACCTACAGGGGAAACGCCCTAGCACTCGCCGCTGGAACGGCCGTTCTTAAGGAAATTCCAAAATATCTCGATCGCGTCAGGTCTGAAGGTAGCGACTTGCAAAAGAGATTTGAAAGAATAGGCTCTCCGTTGATTGCTGACGTTCGTGGAAGAGGATTTATGATCGGCATTGAGCTAGCTGAAAATCAAAAGCCTGTCTCGAAGACAAAGATGCTTTCTATGAAGCATACCATGCTTTCCAAGGGTCTAATGATGCATACATGCGGTCACTTTGGCAACGTATTCCGTTTCATGGGAGCGCTCAATATTCCTAGCGAATATCTCAGAACCGGAGTAGGAATTTTCGGGGAATCTCTAGGCTCGTAGACGCACAATCGCCGGTCAGGATCTGGGCATGACCATCCACTTTATGCTACATCCGAAGGGTCTTGTGTCGGGATGTCTTACTTCCCTTCCTGCCAACATATCGTCGATGGCGTTCCTGAGATCCGGACTGTTTACCATTGAAGGATCTTTCGAGTCGTCGATTCGACCCCTATAGCGCAATTTTCTTTCCTTGTCAAAAGCAAAAACATGGGGCGTGCACACCGCTCCATAAGCATCGACAACCGTTTGATCAGGATCTCTCAGATACACAAAGTTGAAGTTCTTTTCTTTGGAGCGTTTGACCATTTCTTGGAAGCTATCTTCTGGATACGACTTGTCATCATTCGAATTGATTGCAATCAGTTGCACTCCTTTTGGAAGATAGTCTCCTTGTATTTTCACCATTCGATCCTCGTACGCTTTGACATACGGACAATGGTTGCAAGAAAAAATTACGACTAGTATGGGTTTCGAATCAAATGAGCTCAGCGAATAAGAGTGTCCGTCTGTTGCCCTCAGATCTCTGAAATCAGGCGCTCGCGAGCCTAGGTCAAGCATGAAGTGGAAATTGGCGTGTTCGCTGATAAATCTCACGGTGATAGGAAGGATCGAAAAGTAAAGAAAATGAACAAAACAGGCACTCCGTCCGAAAATCGTGAAATGCCGAAAGATTCCAGACGAGTTGACCTGGTGCTTCCTAGGTATTTTATTTATACAGCCTTTAGAAGTGCAATCGACTTTGGCGTTAGCTTTGTCCAAATTCAATAGAGCGGAAGAGCTTAGCTACGGCTACCGCTACTTTGACAAGCCTGGCCCGACTATGGGACAGGAAGGAGATGACGAAGACGAGGAAGAGGACGAGTTTGATCTAGTGTCATGCGCCAAGGACTGCTGCGACAACGATTGTCAATGTGACGATTGTACCAGGTGCGCAGGTAACGGAATTAGGACGGACGATGACGACTACTGGGACTCCCCGGCAGCCGCCTAATTTGAAGCTCGAATGAGCCCTAAACTTCCCCCTCCTGCCGTTCGACCAAAACTAGAGCTCATTGTTAACAACTGTTGACCCTATCCATTAGATAATTCTCTCACAAATCACGCTTTCAATACGTTACAAACAGACCGAAGAGTGTGTTTTGAGTAAAATTGAGCAGGGCAGAGGAAATCACGAGCGAAGTTAGGAAGTTAGTTCTTACTTGTCGCAGTCTTGAGGCACAGCTGCAACAATCCATTCCCAAGAAGGTTCACGCTGAAGTTGTGTCAAAGATGCAAGCCAACATTGACACGCTGTCTGCGGATCTGGCAAGGACAGCTGCAGAGCTAGAAAAGACAACATCCATCGGTCAGAGAATTACTACACTGGAGAGCCAGATCGTGTCTCAAAACGAAACAATTTCTTCACAAAGCAAGACCATCGGCGATCTATCAGCAAAGTTATCTGAAAACGCCATTATCACAAATCAATATTCTCAAGCTGTCTTAAAGGTGCAAGAACTAGAGTCAAAGATCTCCTCAATGGTCGATTCTTCGCAGTACGCCTTATCGCAAGAAAAGTGTGCCGATCTTGAAGCACAAATCGCTTCCATGGTCCCAAGAGCCCAGTTTACTGCGCTTGAAGTCGAGCTAGCAAACTCTGTTCCTTTGCAGAAATATGGTGAGCTCCAAAGAACCTTGGAACAAATGGTTCCAGCAGAGCAACTAAAAACTGCAGAATCTCGAGTTTCTGAGCTGGAGAAAACTCTCGCGGAAAGCGTTCCTAAAACTGATTTTGAAGAACTTGCCAGTAAAATTGCCCAAATAACCAAAGAGGCAGTGGAACTCGCCAGTAGGGCAACAGCAGCTATAGGCTTGGACTCCGCACCTGTCCCTGACGTGACACCGGCCTTGGGGACCGAATCCGAGACCCAGGCACTAATTCATGAGCCTCCTCAAGCTCCCACAGTTGCACCTGCGCCGGTTGAAGTCCCAGTCGTCGTTGAGACACCACAACCGGAAGTTCAGACTGAAGTAGCAGTGGTAGTTCAAGCGCCCACACCAACTGAATTAACCGAGCCTGTAGCGGAACTAGAATCACCTCACGTCGAAGCCCAAACTCCAGACATAACCGAAGTGCAATCACAGCTTTCAGAGATCAATACGACGATAGAGACGGGTGCAAACACCGTGACCCCAACTGTGGTAGAGGCCGACAGAGGATTCAGGTTTACCAACTCTGAATTTTGCGCGAGATCTGGTTTGGAATTCTTGGAAGACCTAGAGAAGGTTGACGTGTCAGTTCTTGCGGCTCATTGTCAAAGTGGTGACTTTGAACGCTGGTTCAAAGATGTCCTCGCTGATGAAACTTCAGCACAATCGCTCCAGAAGATCCGCGAAAGCAATGTATCCGGCGAAGAGCTGCGGTCGATGATGATTGTAGCTATTGCGCCGAAATACAGAGCATAAAAAACTGCGGCACTTCTTGCATAGTGAAAGTTCTCCACTAGGCACGCTAGCGGTAAGGATGCATTCCTCGTTGGGGCTCACTTATTAACGAGGCTCAAACTTCAATTATGCCGTAAGCATGCTTTGAATCCTACGAGATTTACCCTTGCGATAATTGGGCTCGCTTGCCTCCTCATCTTCTATCTCACGAGAAGCGACCTGTTTTTGGTTGCGGCAGCAGTCAGCTTCGTTTTGGGTCTCTTTCTAATGGGCGCGTTCAGAAGAACTGCAAAAACCTCGAAAAATTCGAGCGATGCTGCACAGAGCCGATAGTCCGACAAAACTACTAATGCTGCCGAGATTCCTTTAGGCTCCAGGTGCGATTTGAGGTGCTGTTAAACAACTGCTTATGTCCGACATATGGGATCCTGATCGCATCCGTGTAACGGCACTCCTTGCACTGCAGCCCCAATACAACTTCGTATCCATTCGCCAGATCGTTCACCCAAACTTTGACGGGGCTCATTATTCCACCGCAATCAGCACCGGTTTCCCGCCACCCATTATTTCCTGGTTGCATCTTTCTTGAATGCAATATGGTCGGGACGCCGAATTGGGCGAAAGGATAACCTGCAATCGCGTATCCCGTGCTTCTCAAACCGCGCTCTCGCTTTGGAGGAAGAAGGTATTCGTTTTTCTTTTCTTTGGGCATTCCCAAGTGGCTTTGATGATTAACTAATTAAGTGAGTGAGATCTAGTAATTTACGATCGCCTATTGGACCAACAGGATGGCGTCCGTGAGAATAAAATCAGACTAAGCACGAAGGATAAGATATGGGTCATACTTGCCATCGTAGGCATAATCGTGGCATTTGCTTTCGTTTTGATTTACGACATATAGAATTTAGAAGAACCTACCATCTTTGACTTAACGCGGCCGCAATCACGACTATTCCTAGTAGTATGAAAAAGGTCGCGAAAGTGTAGGCACCTCCACCACAATAGTCAGCTGTCCCGACAGCCAGGAAGACGATCCCTAAGAAAGTACCTAATTTGCCAATCCTATATGGCGAGCCTCGTTTCAAAAGTCCGTGTGCCAAAAACAGGCTCCCAAACATTAGATCAAAAGCCGTGTAAAAATCGA
>JASHNZ010000079.1 GCA_030041355.1 Nitrososphaerales archaeon | reverse complement strand
TCGCGATAGTAGTCTCAGCGAGACCTCCGACTTCAAGTCTAACATACGGCTATCACAGGCTGGAAGTGTTTGCTAGCCTTGCCAATGGAATTTCACTTTTCGTAATCACGGGTTTGATTGCGTACAATGCCTATCTGAAGATAATCTCTCCGAGTAGCCTGAATGTAGCTGGAACGATAGCTGTTGCTGCCCTAGCGCTGGCAATTAACAGCATATCTCATACGCTTTTGAAAAAGAATCCAAATTCGTCGAACAGTGCGGTCCCGTATATATTAGGCGAGGATCTTAACGTAAAGAGTGCTTCAACTCATATCCTTGGAGATGCATTTTCCTCAGCTGCAGTGATAATAGGAGCAATCGCCGTTTACTTTACACACTATTATTACTTTGATCCGCTCGTGGCAATTTTCATTGGGCTCATAGTCTTGCGCTCTGCTGCAATTACGACATGGGCAGGCCTCTCAATCATGTTGGAAGGTTCACCGGTGAAGAACATGACAGCGCTAGAATCAGATCTTGAGAAAGTAAATGGAGTCTCTGATGTTCATGATCTTCACGTTTGGAAGATCTGTTCGCATATCACAATCGCAACACTTCATGCATGTTTGAATGACAAAGGCAAGGCACAACGCATAGAGACGATGAATGCGCTTGAGGCAAAGCTTACGCAGTCCTATGGGGTGCAGCATGCTACGATCCAGCTTGAGGACGTATGTTGTGTGCCAAGACACGGCCACCTGGGCTAAGTAACCACTGGTACCCTCGTGCAGTTTGTGGGCAGAGGCTTTGTTTTAGACTCTTTGTTTGTAATTCTCCAAAGTGTGAGTACTCAATAGAGTCCTCCCTTGTTGTAAGAGCGGTTTCTTTTTCTACCATCGAGATTCAAGAGTTCTTCCATGAGCGCCCAGTCGAACATTAGGGCACAGAAAGGTGACACGGTTTCAGTACATTACGTCGGAAAATATGTCGGGGGCAGAGCTTTCGACACTTCTATGGAGTCGGAGGCCAAAAACACTGGACTTTACAATCGCGCGAGAGACTACAAGCCCATTCAGGTGAAGCTCGGTGCCGGGCAAGTAATTGCCGGCTTTGAAGAGGCTTTGCTCGGTATGGCCATAAATGAGGAAAAAGAAGTCACAATCCCGCCTGAGAAAGCCTACGGTAAGAGCGGAAAACATCCAATGGCTGGGAAAACACTCGTCTTCAGGTTACGAGTGACAAACATCGAACGAAGCTAAGCTTTTCTTGATTCACCAAAAGCTGATCGGAACTCTCTTTCCTTCGCGGGCACTAGCGAATTCCTAACTTTCTAGCGGGTTCTTCGTGTCAATCACAAAGTTTTGATCCAAGCGTTATGTGCTCTTTTTGCCCTGGCCGCCTTTCGTGGAGTCTAGAGCTTTCTCGAAGCCGCGCACTAGCTGGAATACTCTCTAATCGTAGTGTGTCTGACTTTGCTCTCTCAGAAACTGTTGTAGGTAGTAGGGGCCGCCCGCACCTTTTCCGCTAGAGCCGCTGTGCTTCCATCCGACGAAGGGTTGAACCCCCACCACGGCTCCGGTCGTGGAGCCAGCTGTTCGATTCGCATACAACACTCCGGCCTGGGCTTTTGAAAAGAATTGATCCACTTCGTTTTTGTCCTCCGAGAAAATCCCACCAGTTAATCCATAATCAACATCATTCATTTTCTCGATTGCATCTTCAAGATTATTGAAGGGCTCTATTACTAGTATGGGGACGAACAGCTCGGTTTTTACCAGCCTGTCATTCTCTGGTAAATCAACAACTAGAGTTGGTTTGACATAGTAGCCGTTAGGGTAGGAACCGTCATTCACCACTCCTCCTCCAACCAAGACCTTTCCGCGGGAGCGCGCCTCCTCCACATAACCTTGGTAGTTCTTGTATGCCTTTTCATTGATCAGCGGGCCTAAGAATGTGTCCCGTTCTGTCGGGTCGCCTACCTTAAGTTGAGAGACTTTCTCAGAAAGCTTCCGCACAAATTGGTCTTTGATCGAATTATCGACATAGACCCGCGAACACGCGCTACACTTTTGTCCACCAAATCCAAATGCCCCTCGGACTATTCCTTCTGTCGCCTTTGAGAGATCTGCCTTTGCAGTAACTATGGTTGCGTTCTTTCCTCCCATTTCTGCAATAAATGGTCGCGGAGATTTCTCTTCAAAATCCACTATCGATCTCGAGCCCACGTCCCAGGATCCGGTAAAGACCACTCCTGAGATGTCCTTATTTTCGACCAACTCAGCCCCAGCCGTAGATCCAGGCCCTGTAACATAGCTTAGAACGCCAGAGGGCAGACCCGACCTTTCAAAAATTTTGAACAACTCGTAGCTCATTAGAGGAGTATCTGAAGCAGGCTTCAGGACAACAGTGTTTCCGGTAATCAATGCTCCGGAAGTCATTCCGGTTGCAATCGCTAGAGGAAAATTGAATGGCGCGATCACACTCCAGACACCGTACGGCCTCAGAACCGATTTTGCGCGTTCTCCTGGAAGAAGGCTTCCCATCTGTCTTTCAAAGCCTTTATTGTACTCCAGCTGTTGAGAGTAGAATCTGAGAAAGTCGATCGCCTCGTCCACATCAGCAATGGCTTCAAAGCGATTTTTCCCGTTTTCAAAGGACATTTCCGCAGCCAGCTCGAATTTTTTTGCAGACATCAAGTCCGCACTCTTTCTGAATAACCCTACTCGCTCTGCATAATTTACTTTAGACCACGATTCGAAGGCCTGTAGGGCTGATTCAATTGCGCGCTTTGCGTCTTCTCGGGATCCTTTTTGAAAATACCCCAGAACCAATTTCGTGTCCGAAGGTGAGGTATCCTCGAATACTCCATCGTTAGATTTGACTTCCTTGCCGCCGATAACCATCGGATAGGTCTTGCCAAATTCTTGTCTTGCCGACCTAATACCTTCTTCATAGCGTCGATGGAATTCTTCTTCCCTGCCGTCACCCTTCATTTTGCTAAACGTGTTCTCATTTTGAAACATATAATCAACTCACGCTCGAGGCTGTGACTTATCATGAATATTGGCCGAAAGGAGAGAAATAAGGAGTACGATGCCGATCGCGTCTCTTCTTATTTTACCCGGCTTTCACACTCACTGGAATTCTTTTTTAGATTCTAGAACAAAGATCGGCAAGACGTTCAAAATGCAGACTGAAGTCTCTTTCGAAAGTTCTAGTAAGAAAATCGAAGCCGGCCCCTGGGTTGGAAAGAACTACTGGGTAAGTCATTTCAATTTCGATCCAACCGTTGTGTCAAGATTTCATTTCCCGGATGAAGTAATTTTTCACGACGTGACGTTGCGAGACGGAGAGCAAACCCCAGGAGTCGTACTTCGAACCAACGAGAAGGTCGAGATTGCCAGAAAGCTCGATGAGGTAGGAGTTCACAGGATCGAAGCGGGAATGCCCGTTGTATCAAAAGAGGATTTTGACGCCGTCAAAAAAATCGCTCATCTAGGACTGCAATCCAAAGTCTTTGCCTTCTCGAGGCTTGTAAGGGAAGACATCGAGACCGCATTGAGATGCGACGTAGATGGAATCATTTGTGAAGGTCCGGTGGGCGTTCCAAAGCTGAAGCAATTCAATTGGACGTACGATCAAGTGGTAGAACGAGCAGTGGACGCGATCGATTTTGCAAAAAAGCATGGTCTTTGGACCTCCTTCTTTGGGGTAGATGGGACAAGGGCTGACTTTGAATTTACGAAAGAAATTCTAGGAGCGGTCTCAAAAGAAGCTCATCCGGATTCCTTTGTCATAGTTGACACCTTCGGTTGCGCAACCCCGGAAGGGTTTGGAGAATTTGTTAGGCAAGTGAAGGAGATTGTGAAGGAACCTCTGGAAGTTCACACACACAATGATTTTGGCCTTGGAGTCGCGGACGCCATATCTGGTCTCATGAATGGAGGCGTCGCGGTCCACACGTCTGTTAACGGAATCGGGGAGCGAAGCGGAAATGCCAGCTTTGAAGAAGTTGCGATGAGCCTCAAGTTCCTTTACGGACAGAAAGTCAGATTCGACTTTTCAAAGTTTAAAGAGCTCTCCAGATTGGTTCAAAGAGACACGATGTTCCCGCTTGCACCGAACAAGCCGATCGTTGGCGATCGTGTCTTTACCAGAGAGGCGGGCATATCCATCGCCGGCTGGATGAAGTACCATCTGGGTTCGGAGGCCTATCTTCCGGAAATCGTTGGAAACAATCACGGGGTGTTTCTGGGAAAGAAGTCCGGAAGGCATTCTGTCGAATGGAAATTGAAAGAATTAGGTCTTCCAGCAACTGAGGAACAAATGGAAGAAATCTTAGTTGAGGTAAAGAAAAGATCCGAAGAAACAAAAGCAAACGTCGACGATTTGGAATTCAAGAAGATTTACGAGTCAGTTGTAGGATCCAACTATGTCTGAAATTATGGAATCGAGATGTAGTAGGCTTAAAATTTCTGGATGCATCAATGAAAAGTGGCAGAGCCGAAAGAGTCAACAATTTCGGAGATTTGCTATAGCTTTCGCCGTTGATTAGGGCGTATTGAGTTTTCCTTCAAGACAAGTGAAGAGCTGCTTAATTATCTTCTCGGCTTGGCCTTCCATTAACCTTTGACCAACAGAAGCAATTCTTCCTCCGATTTTCGCTTCGGCCGTCCATTTCATTGAGGTTCCCCCATTAGGGCCATCTGAGAGATCTATCAGAGTATCCAAGTCAACGGTGCTACCGATCCCAGTTCCGTGAGCGACAAGCTTTGCATGCGTCGGTGGAGTCTTTTCAACTACCGTGAAGTGCATGTTGAAATCTCCTCGAATGAAGGAAACGCCTGCCTTTATTACAGCAGTGTAATCGTCGGGGGACTTGATATCAAGTTTCTGTAGGTCTGGCATGCACTGCGAAATCTGATTCGGATCCATTAGAGTACCAAAGACCTTTTCCTTCGGCGCTTTGACGTTGAACGTTCCTTCGAAATGCAATTTTGTACTCGAAACTCCTAACTCTTCTTCCCGGCGGCCTTCTCTTCCTGCATCTTCTTGGCCGCGGCTTTAATCGACTTTACTATGTTGACATAGCCTGTGCATCTGCACAGATTCCCCTCTATTCCTCGCCGAATCTCTTCCTCCGTGGGATCAGGATTCCTCTCCAGTAGAAACAGAGAAGAAATCAGCATACCAGGTGTGCAATAACCGCATTGCAACCCGTGATTTTCCCAATATGCTTCCTGTATTGGGTGGAGCTTATCACCCTTGGCAAGTCCTTCGACTGTCAGGATATTTGCTCCCTGAGCTTGGACCGCCAAGAGCATGCACGACTTTAGCGATTTGCCGTTGAACATTATGGTGCATGCACCACAATGTCCGGTATCGCAACCGATATGCGTTCCTGTTAAATTCAGGTCATCTCGTATGAAATGTACTAAAAGTGTACGCGGTTCGCACATTCCGCTGTACTTCTTTCCGTTTATGGTGCAGGTGACTGTACCTTGATTAGTTTGAGATAAGCTCTGCATGTACTACTTCACTCTGCCAAGAGCCAATTTAAGCGATCTTTTTGTAAACACTTTGATCATCTCCATTCTATACTCTTTGCTCCCGTGCATATCCGATGGCGGATTTGCTCCCTCCGGTTTCTGGTTTGACGCTTCGATTATTGTCTTGTCATCGAGAGCTTTTCCCCTCAGATAATTTTCAGCATTCATAAATCTTAGTGGAGTAGAGGCTACAGAGCCCAATGCTATACGCACGTCCTCGCAAGTGTTTCCCCTGCCGGTCGTTAGGACAACACCGCAGCTTGTGATTGCAAAATCTCCTTCGCGTCTGGAATGCTTGATGTATCCTGACGCCGAATGGGGAGGAGAATTCGGCAATCTGATTTCGGTCAAGACCTCGTCGTGTTCCAATGCGGGGGTGAAAATATCCACAAAAAAATCTCCTGAGGGAATAATCCTTTGGCCCTTGGGTCCCTGCGCGACAAAGCTGGCGTCTGCGGCGACTAGGGCGGTAGGCAGATCTGCCGCGGGGTCTGCGTGACAAGCGCTCCCACCAATGGTTCCTCTATTCCTGATTTGCTGGTCTCCGATCTTACTCGCTGCATCAGACAACAAAGTGTATTTTTCCTTGATCACCGGTGAAAGTTCAATCATGTCATGAATCGTAAGCGCACCGATTGCAAGGTAACCATTTTCTTCTTTAATGTAAGACAACCCCTCAAGTTTCGTAATATCGACGATGCTCTTCGGAGCAGCAAGCCTGAGCTTCATGAGTGCAAGAAGGCTTTGCCCCCCAGCCATCACCTTCGCTTCTTCTTTGGTTTCCAGCAGCTGGATTGCCTCGTTCAGCGATGTGGGCTCGTAATAATCAAATTTCTTCGGGGTCAAATCGAGAGGGCTTTCCAAATTTCAAGGAACATATCAGAATATTTCAAGTTTTGCGGGTCTCTTCTCTGCGAATTTTAGAAGGTGCATTTTCTTGTTGATCTAAGAGGAATCGCGGCGCTTCATTTCTCGCAGGAATAGTACGAAATTTGACCAGGCCTAGCTGTAAACTATCTCTCGGCTGAGAAAATAGGTCAGCATTTCGAGTATTGGGAATCCCTGTTCGCTTTGCTAAACGCTTAAATGCAATTCGGAGGTAGTTTGCTCAGGGAATTTTGACAAAGAATTACCCGTTGACGCTTAACAACAGAGGTAGCGTTTGCCTTGAGTCAAGAAAAGAGTATTGTAAAATATCTAGTAAGATTAAAATTCGAAGTAGAGGGCGTAGTAGAGAAAGCTGATCTGATAGGCGCGATCTTTGGACAAACCGAAGGGCTATTTGGCCCAGAGATGAACCTGCAGGAACTGCAAAAGACTTGGAAGGTTGGACGGATAGAAATCAACCTTCAATCAAGTAATGGCAAGACTACTGGAGAGGTGCTCATTCCGATGAGTACTGATGTCTCCACATGCGCGTTAATTGCAGCAGCAGTCGAAAATGTCGATAAAGTGGGACCCTGCAGTGCCCATTTTAGCCTGCTTGGCATAAACGATGTCAGAGCCGATAGGCGCAAAGTAATTGTTGATCGCGCAAAGTCCATCATGAAGGAATGGGCTTCAAAGACCACGAGCGAAGGCGAAGAGTCACTAAAGGACATCGTCGACTCTGCGAAGAGAGGCAGGGTAATTTCCTATGGAAGAGAAGGACTGCCAGCGGGGCCAACTGTTGATTCAGCGGAATTTCTCTATGTGGTAGAAGGACGTGCTGACATTATCAATTTGATGAGGGCTGGAATTGAGAACACGATTGCCGTTGAAGGAACGAGCATACCGGATACCGTGAAGGAACTTGCAAAGCGCAGACCCATTCACGCGTTTCTCGATGGGGACAGGGGAGGCGATTTGATACTAAAGGAATTGACCCAGGTGGCTAGGGTCGACCGAGTGTACCGCGCGCCAAGAGGCAAAGAAGTCGAGGAACTTACGCCAGTTGAGATCCTCGAGATTCTGGAGGGACGCCCACGGGAAGAATCCACTGGCGAAGTAGAACAAGAGAGAGAGGAAAGACCAGAGAGAAGGGAACGTCCCTACGATCGAGACCGTGGTGCTCGCTATGATCGGAGAGAGCATAGGCCAAGACCGGGTCACGAAGAAAGATATCGCAGGGATGAAGAGACGAGGCCGCTGAGAAGAGAACCAATCAAACCAAGAGAACAATTTCCGCCTCCTCCGCCTTTGGCAGACTCGACGGCTGAGAAAGTGAAAACTGAATTTGGCTCGATCAACGGCACTCTTGAAGCCATAGTTTATGATTCCGATATGAAGGAATTGTCAAGGGTACTCGTGAAGGATCTCGTAGCGAAAATAGCCGATCTTCAAGGAGCAAAGACACTCTTCTTGGATGGTATCGTGACTCAGCGACTCATCGATGCGTCTCAGAAGGTTGGGATCCTGACGATAATTGCTCATAGGGCTGGAGAGATCCAAAACAAGCCCGAAGAGATCTCGATCTATAGCTTCAAGGATCTTGCACTGGAATAGAGCCTACGATAAGGAAAGTTCCCATCTTTCGACTGATCGTTGGCGCCTTCGTCAATTTTTTAAATGCGCGAAGCAATAATTGTAAGGTTTCAGCGATGAATTTGTAAAATCTCCGCAACTACAGACTGTTTGTAGAACCGTGTGTTTTCGTGCTCGGTTGTGCGCCGAAACGCATCTTGCTTAATAAATCATTGAGACTTGCGCTGGTTTTGTAAGTTCAGACATCGAGGGCATCAAAACTGGATTGATCATCCACAGATTGGACGCTCGGCATGATCTAGTGACAGTCACACCAGAAACACCTGATGATCTGTGGACGCTACGTAGGGTCGTTTCAAAGGGTGATCTCGTAGCTAGCGAATCTTCCCGTGTCTTGAAAGAAACAGCGGAGTATGCAAGACCTGACAAGGAAAGAATCAAGGTCAAAATTACGATCGAGACTGAGCAGGTGAAGCTCGATAGCACTCTCTCGAGGCTCCGAATCTCAGGAAGGATCGTTGACGTATCAAACGACATGCTTTCGAAGAATGTCTTTCATTCTCTGTCCGTATCTGAAGGACATAGACTATCGATTAGAAAGTTGCAGGGCTTTTCTCCTGTCCAGCTCAGGCTCCTAGAAGGATCCAAGGCCACGAGGGATAGTTACACAATCGTTGCCTTAGATATGAGAGAGGCCGGAATTGGCGTGGTCAAAGGAACTCACTTGCAGACACTTCCAAGTGTAGACTCTGGGGTCACGGGGAAGATGTACTCTGACAGCAGAAAAAAGCCGACAAATTACTTCGAGAAAGTTGCTGACTCTCTGGCAGCAGTTTATCCACCCGAATCTCCTCTTTTTGTGTTGGGACCCGGAAACACAAAAAACGCATTTGCCAACTACGCTTTGCAGCAGAGAAAGGAGTTTGCAAAGGTCGAAGCTCTGGAGGGCTCTGATGTAGCGGGAGAAGACGGTGTCTACATGGCATTGCGGAATGAAAATCTCCAGAAAGCCCTTGGAGCAAGCAGGCTCGCCAAAGCCTCGAAAATGATCCAGGAGGTGATGAAACGCATCTCTCTGGGAGACAGTCGAGTGGCGCTTGCCTTCAAGGACAACTTGAAGGCGGCAAAAGCCGGTGCAGTTGAATCCTTACTTGTCTCAGAAAATATATTTTCCCAAAGAGACATCGATGAGGACACTCTGGTCGAATTATTGAACAACGTTGAAGAGTATCGCGGCGAGACCTTTCTGCTCGACTCTTCGACCGACCTTGGAGCTCAAGCAAACTCTCTGGGCGGCATGGTGGGTTTGCTCCGATTTCCCCTGCGAGCCTAGTAGGGAATTAGGGCGAGGATTCTCGGAAGGAACAGAAAGGTAAGAATTAAAAGAAGCATAAGCACCGAACAAAGTGTCGTAAGCAGTTTAGCCCTAACCTCAACCCATTTCCTTCCGAAATGGCTGAACCAATTGTAAATCGCTTGACCTCCATCGAGAGGATATAGCGGTATTGCGTTGAAGAACGCGAGGTTGATGTTAATGAAGAAGATCCAAAACAGCGTTAGGGCAACAGGATCCCAGGCTGCACCTAGAATAGGGGAACTATAATAGGAGTGCAGAGTCGCCGAAAACGGAACCAGAGTCTCGGCCTCGGAGACGATGCCTGGCACAAGAAGATACAGGAACGGATCAGTTCTATAGGCGCTCGCATAATTGTCTTTTATCGCTGAAAGATTCTCATTGCTTACGCTAACGCCGATGAATCCTATTGATGTATTATCGGGGTTGGCTGCAAGAATAATGGTGTAGTTATTTAGCTGGCCCTGATCGTCGATCGTAAGTCGGAGAGTTTCATTGGGTTTCGTGCTTGCCATGAAGCTTGCCAGAGTCTGATCTGAAATCACCTGCGTTCCATTTACGGCCTCTATAAAATCACCAGCTTGAAGATGGCCCTGTTCATGTAGGGTATTCGCTGGACTAGGGGAATAAACCGAAGCAACCAAGACGCCGTTGTATCGCGGAACAAGTCCGCCCAAGAGGAGAACCAATAAAATCAAAGCGATCGCAGCCACAATGACATTGCTTCCGGGGCCGCCGGCCATGACCCTACCAGAATCTCTGGCCCTAGTTTTCTGAATTATTTTCTCATCAATTTCGACAAACGCTCCAATCGGAACAATGAGAAAGAACAGCAAACCCGTCGATTTTACAGGGAGTTTCAGACGGCGAGCTAAAACGCCATGAGTGCCTTCGTGGACAACAACCGCGACCACTATTCCAATTATTCCATAGGCGATGGGGATGTAGGGATTGATGCCAGGAAGGAGCAAGTAAGCAGTAAGCGACGGTGCAGGGATGGAGGTGTAATTGTTCGCATGGCACTGAGCGACAGGTGCCGCACCTATAAGACAACGTACTGCGAGGCTGCTGTTCAAAACGAGGTATGTTTCATCCAACATGAGCCAGATCATAAAGCCCCCTGCCGCTACGGTTATCCCTATGTAGACCCAACCTAGGTCAGAAAAGATACGATACCTTGCCAGATCATCTAGAAAGTTGAGCAGCTTCTTTGTACGAACCATCACGATGCCCCATGAGAAAGTAACTGGCTTTGGCTCCTCCTCTGGTTTTTCGGGTCCAGCCGTATTTTGTTGCCCATCATTGGCGCTAGAATCCGACATTATCGTATCAGTGGAAACGCAAGCTCACAATGAAAGCTAATAACGCTATAGGCGAGTCTACTCTTTGCATTCAAGGTGAGCCAATAAAATTGGAATCTGACCCCGTCTTTGAACCACTGTCACTCAGCAAGCCAAAAGCAAGTCCTCAATGCAAGTGCGGAGCAAGGACTGTATACTTTCGAGCTTATAACGGTCAATCGTTGTGCGCAAAATGTTTCAATGAGTCTATTTTAGAAAAGACAAAGAAAACAATCTCAAAGTATGATATGCTCCACTACGGAGACAGGGTGGGAATAGCTGTTTCCGGAGGCAAGGATTCAACTTCGCTGCTTTACGTGCTGAATGAGATCATGAAAGGACACGGATCAAAACTTTATGCTCTCACAATCGACGAAGGCATTGAAGAATATAGAGAGGAAGCGATCAAAAACGCGGAGAAGCTTGCTGAAAAATTATCTGTGCCTTTGCTGATTGCTTCATACAAGGATTTTTTTGGTTTCACGCTGGACGAAGCACTCGAAGACAGAAAGGAAAGAGGGATTAAAGCGACATCTTGCTCGGTGTGCGGCCCTTTGAGAAGAAGATCCATTGATCTCGCCGCTGAAGAATTGGGAGTCAACGTGGTGGCAACAGCGCACAACTTGGATGATGTTCTTCAGACTTTTTACATCAACCTGTATGCAGGCGACCTTGAGAGGATAAGGTGGTTAGATCCAACTTTTCGGCAGAACTCGCAATTCAAGCTCCGCAGAATCAAGCCTATGATGGAGATCTATGAGCAGGAGTTAGCCTTCTTTGCCTACCTCAACGACCTTCCATTTCAAAGCGAGTCCTGTCCTTACATGGATGAGGGAATAAGAACAGAGATCAGAGTTCATTTGAACGAGCTTGAAAGAAAACATCCCGGCGTCAAATATTCAACACTGAAAACGATTTTGGGGATCGCATCGAGTATACAAATTGATTCAGAAAAATCCAAGAAAATTATGCGATGCGAAAAATGCGGCTCTGTATCGACGGGGCGGATCTGCTCTGTATGTCAAACGCTTTCTCTTGTTTCTTCTTCAGCCTAGTCAGTCTGGTTTCCTTATCGACTCAATACTAATCGCGTTCCGTCCAAAGAAATATTGCTACTTTACAACAGTAGCAACGGTATTTCTTACGGACAGGGAATACTTGTAGGATGCAAAACTCGAACTTGATGGAAGAACAGAGAAAGACAATTTGAGCGGTTCTTGTAAGTGGTTAGAAAACTCCGTCACTAACGCATGAAATCCTACGCCGTTTATCAAGTGTAGATCAAAACACGAGTATCTTATAGCTGTGACTAACTTGCCTCAACAGCTAGTCAACAAATCAGGAGGCTAGCCAATACCAGAGATTTGATAATAAAATGACACTGGCTGGAATGGAAGAAGAAATCACACAGGCAGTTGAAAAGCTTAGTGAATCTGTAGTTAGCATAGAAGCAACGGTTTTTGCGAGAAGCCCTAGGTTCGGGGGAATGATACCAGTAGAGGGATCTGGTTCTGGAGTAATTATCGACTCTGTCGGGCATGTTATTACGAACAACCATGTCGTTGACTCTGCTGATGTTGTCACAGTTACCCTCAAGGACGGGAGAGTATTCAAGGGCAAAGTGATGGGCTCTGATGAGGCAACAGACATCGCCATAGTGGAATTGGAAACAAATGAGAGAAACTTGCCTCATGCAATATTAGGGGACTCCGAGCATCTCAAAGTAGGTCAGATTGCCCTCGCAATTGGAAATAGCTTGGGACTTCCCGGAGGACCAACTGTTTCTCTCGGCTTAGTGAGCGCCTTAGGTAGGCCTCTGCCCGGTGCCGATTTCATCTTTGAGGGTTTCATTCAAACTGATGCCGCGGTAAATCCGGGTAATAGCGGAGGACCTTTGGCGAACCTTCAAGGCGAAATAATTGGGATCAATTCCGCTATAATTCCATATGCAAACGGAATGGGCTTTGCCATTCCAATAAACATGGTTAGACATGTGGCCAATCAGATACTCGAGAAAGGAAAGGTGATCCGACCTTGGATTGGAATCTCCGCAGTTGACGTGAACGCATCTATTTCTAGACGCTACGATCTAGGAGTTGATAGCGGAGTCATGATCATCGGAGTTTCAAGATATAGTCCGGCAGATGAGGCGGGATTGCGGGAAGGCGACGTAATAACCATGATTGACGGCCATCAAACGGAGAAGATGAAGGATCTCCTTTCCGACCTCGCAAGGCTCGCTGTGGGTTCAGGCATTCGGTTGAAAATAATCAGACAAGGAAGGGAAATTGAGATCTCTCTCCGCCTTATGGAAATGCCTGCAAGACTGTATAGTAAAAGTTAGACCAAATCAGCAACATTAGTTGTGACTTGCGGTACAGGACCCCCTTCCAAACCATCTCCCAGTTTAGCGCTTCTCAGTTTGACAATATCCGAAACCTCAGGTTTCAACTGCAAGTCGCCGAATGACCCAATACCATTCACTTCTTTCGGGCAATAAGTTTGATAAGCCCAAGCTAAGATGCCTATTATGACCGTGGCCTCTATAATCTGTCCAAACTGCGGTGCAAAAAACCCCAAAAACTCCTATAGTTGTTCGAATTGCGGTGCTTCTCTTATCGATACTTCAACGCCTTCATTTGGTTCGGGTCCGAGCGTGTCTAATTCCGACTCTTCTGGATCGAGCTCGTGGTCTACATACAACAAAACTCCGACCGTTCCTGAGACGAAGATGACGGATCAAGTCACGAATCAACCCACCATCCCTCTTTCAATAGGAGGTCAACCCGTCGCTGTGGTTCAACAATCGCCCTGGAGAAGTGTCATTAATGCTCTGGTATACGTTGTATTCATCGCGTTTTTTGCGCTCGCATTCGGTCTAGGAGCATACGGTCTCGTCTATATTGCCGTTATAGCTGTCATAATAGCAGTTCCCATGATCTTGGGCTTATTGTTCAGACCCAAGTTCGAATTCTATGATTCGTACTTTCTAAGAGTCACAAGGAGAAACTCTCAACAGATTAACTATTCCGACCTCGCGTCTGCAGAAAAGTACAGGAACAGCTTCAGAGTAGATTTGAAAAGCCAAGAAGGAGTCCGCTTTGGGCCGAGGGGCATAGTGATTCCGGGAGATCCTAAGCTTGCCGATGGAACATATCTTTCAGCTTGGCTAAAGACGAAAATTCCTAATGTTAAACCTGAAAATGCAGGCGCGGATGCGACTAGTCCCACTAGTGGATCACAACTTTAGCGCCTCAATTACCAAGTGAAGAGGCACTTGAAGAAACCACGGGCCTTGTTCTTCTTTCTCCAAGAACTCGGCGGTAGGCTCAGGTTCTTCGAGAGCGATGATGGCAAGGCCGAACTGCGTTAGAATTCTTGAATACCAACTAAGCGGCCTATGATAACCCCTTGTCCATCTCCATTCATTCTCTGAAACCTTCCAAGGATAATCTTCGAATGATAGTTGCTTGTAAGCCGTAATTTTTCTGTAAACGATGCTTGAAAGAAAGGACTTTTCCAGAAGCCAGCTAGACATCTTTCCATTGTCGAAGCAGGGGTGAGATAGGCTTGCCACGAACCGGCCCTTCTCTTTTAGTACTCTCGCTACTTCTCGAATAGCTCCTTCGGCATTTTCTATGTCCATCAAAGTCATATTCGCAAAAACAACATCAAAGGTTTCGTCATTTAGAAAACCGAGGTTATGGGCCTCGCCGACCTGATACGATATTCCAAGTTCATTGTTCGGGTCGTGCATTTTTGCGTGTGCTATCATAGAAGCGGAGGAATCGATTGCTGTTACTATCGCTCTTTCCTTGGCGAATCTTCTGGAAAGGTATCCGTTTCCACACCCAAGATCCAAAATATTGCGGTTGGTTGAACTTCCAATTAATTTGATAAGAACAGGGTCAATTAGTGATCTGTGCCAAAGATCGCCGCTATCGCCTTGCTTTCGGTCGTACCATTCAGAAAGACTCTCCCAGCCGTTTGGGTCGCTCATCAGCACTTCTCGAGCTCAATCGAGACGAGCACTACCTAAGCGTAACGCCATTGCTTCCTTTGGGTGCGATGCCATTAGGTTTGGGGAATTCTCTAACCTGACAGAGACCCTGCGCAAACCTCCTATGGTCTGGGAGAGGAAATAGTAATATGGGCTTTCGTTCGATACTCGGCAGAAGACTCCGGAATTCAGACAGACATTATGAATTGTGAAGATTTGTTTATCATATACTTATGGGCTGACGGGAGAAAACACTAGGATCCAACCGAAGACAAAAAAATTGCCAGAAAAAGATCCCGTTCAGGAAGCAGAGCGTCTGGTCGCACTCGCCAACCAGCGAGGAATTACCTTGCGGCTCCTCGGAGGCATTGCGTTTAGACTGCGTTGTCCGAGCTCTGTGAGGGAAGGTTTGAAAAGGAATTACGTGGATATCGACTTTGTAGGAATCCGCAAACAGCGCAAGGAAATTCAAAATCTTTTTTCCGATGGAGGATATACGCCGAGGACGACGTTTAACACAATGCAGGGGTTCAGGAGGCTGATCTTCAACGACATTGAAAATGAAAGACGCGTGGACATTTTCCTAAATGAATTTGAAATGTGCCATAAGTTCGACTTTACCGATCGCCTTAAGCTTGACAGCTTGACTCTACCATTAGCTGATCTGCTGTTAACTAAATTGCAGGTTTATGAAATAACAGAGAGAGAGTACAGAGATGTGATTGCAATGTTCACAGATCATGAGATAGGCGCGAGCGACGGACCAAATCTCATCAATGAGAAGTATATTGCAAAATTGTGCAGCGACGACTGGGGGTTGTGGAGGACAATCACTTTGAATCTTGAACGGATTTCATCAGCTCTTCCAAATTACGTCCCATCTCCCAATGGGCAGGCTCATGTGAAGTCAAAGATCGATGCGCTCTGGAAGACCCTCGATTCAGAGCCAAAATCTTTCCGGTGGAAAGTCAGGGCGAGAGTCGGAGAAAAAGTAAAGTGGTATGAACTGCCTGAAGCTGATCACGAGGTCGTAGACTCCAGACCTCACAATGATCGCGTGATTGAGAAAAACTCTCCAAAGTAAGGACAGCTAATCAGGAATCTTCATATTTGCAGCTGAAGGCAGCTGCAAATCCTTCATGGTTAGAAGTCCTGCAGGAGCCTCAAGGACTTTTGGTATCATGTTGATTAGCATGGCGATCGTGCCGTGATCTCCGTTCACGCAAGGATTTGATTTGAAGGAGACGTTCGGGACTCCTTGGATTCCCACCATGTCAAACTCTTCTTCAGCTCCGATGTATGCCGAGAATTCGTAATCGATGATCCTCTTTCCTCCGACAACTCCAAATGCGCGTTGCCTTGAACCGGCAACCTTTCCTCTCTGCACAGTAATCCAGTCGCTCTTGGCTTCTCTATTCAAAATTACAGGTACTGGCTCTTCGATCTCAATATCATCAAGTTTCCACCTGAGAGAATCAGCGAGCATTGAAATTGATTGTAACAGTCCGACATGCCCTGAGATTGTTTTGTTTCTAATTGCTGCTCTAAATTCTTCTTCGGAGAGTCCAGCTCCTATTTTTTTCTGAAACGGAATGCGCCTATTGGCAGCATTCATTTGCCTTTCGACGTGGATCTTGTTTATGCTGATGCACGGAGCTGTAAGCAAAATGGGCAACGCATCCATCAAAAACCCCGGATTGATACCTGTTCCTAGAATACTAACTTGACTTTTTTTGGCAATGGCATCAAGATCCTCTGCCATACTCCGATTGGTTGCGTAAGGATAGGACAACTCTTCGCACGAGGAGACTATATCGACTCCGTTCTCCGCCAGGAGCCTTAACTCAGGAAAGGTCCTTTCCAGATAGCTTGAGGTCGTGTGAAGGATTACATCGGGTTTCGTTTCGTTTATCGCTTTAGTCGCATCTTTCTGAACAGTTACGCCGCAATCCGACAAACCCACCAACCTACCTAAATCCACTCCAACCTTCGTCTGGTCAATATCTACTGCGCCGACAATCTCCAGCCAATCTTTTTTTTGCTCGATAATCGTCCTTGCGAGCATCGAACCGATCACACCGACACCAAAGCTAAGAGCTTTGATTTTTTCCAAATTTTGATCCACTTCCCAATCATTTTTCCGGAGTTTTACCCTTTTCTTAGCCCATAGTGCATCCTCAAGTAACTGCCGTTCCTCTTGAAAAAGTGAATCAACCATCAATTCAGCTATTTGGAACTGTTTTCCTTGCTTTGGTAGTCGGAATGAGCCAGCGATCGATCCTCTTTTTCAGATGTTTCGCCCTTGTGCCAATTTGAGATGAAAATTCCTACAAACATCAATACTGCACCAGCCAATGAGTAAGTAGTTGGTACCGAAATTCCCCGGATGTAGTCTATAAGGATAGTAACAGCCGGCACTGCAAAAGCCAATGTCGTTATTCGTCCCACTCTCCCGCGCCTCAAGAGTCCATTCCAGAGATAGAACTGAACTACGCCTGTAAAAATCACAATATAGATTAGGTCGCCAACGAGGTTGAGAGTAAATCTTGCCTGCGGGTAGAATACCGCTCCGACAAGACACGGGATAGATCCAAGTAGGAATTGAGTTGTCAAAATCGGAATGGGTTTCTTGGCTCGAAGCTTGCGATAGTAAACACTGTACCCGCCCCAAAAAACAGCACCGAGAATTGTGTACAATGCGCCCACAAATTGAGAACCATGACTCAAAGTTGTCGAATAGACGACGACTCCTCCGAATCCGATTAGAGCTCCCACGACTTCCTTGTGCGTTGCTCTTTCTCTAATCAATACGTAAGCAATTGGGATTGCGAAGAGAGGCATTGTGTAGCTTAGAACCGCAGAATCTCCAGAGGCAACGGTCGACAACCCAATTGCCCAAAAGATGGAGCTGAATGATGCGAAGAAAGCTACCAGTATCGTATCTCTATCCAGCTGAAACTTTCTCCCGCCAAGAAAGTAGAAAATAGCCCCTACGAGGATGTACCGGAAAGACATCAGAACGAAGGGAGACGCATAGTACAGTGCGTCTTTGGTGAATTGATATTGCAGAGATGCGACGAGGACGTAGGGAAGAAACCACTTCAGGAGCGTTCCATCCGTGAATTGGCCCTTCTCCAAATTGGACTCTCCCAGAACTCTATGGCGTTTCATGGCTCCAGCCATAGAGCGATTATTCAACTCTTTGGACACGAGCGCGTATTAGTCTGACGGATCCTATTCAATAAGGCGCTTCAGAGTCAGCGAAGCGATAACGATCATAATTGTCGTTGAAATTAGCAATGCGAAGATATCCGTTGGAAGGCCGGAATAGTTCCCGGTAAGAAGCATCGCTCGCATCGCATCAACGACGTACGTCATGGGATTTCCTAGCGCAATGTACTGCAGGGCCTTTGGCATCAGGCTTATGGGATAGATCGCGTTGCTTGCAAAGAATAGGGGCATAGTTATCGCCTGACCTATTCCCATCATTCTATCTCGAGTCTTTAGCAGGGACGCGAGGATCATTGAAAGCGAAGCAAAACACATCGCGAAAAGCACTGCCACAACAAGCACACCGAGAACATCTAGAATGTCGAAGCGCAGATTTATTCCTAATATTAAGGCCAGGGCTACTATCACGATTCCCTGAAAGATCCCTCTTACCCCCGCGGCAAGGGCCTTACCAACTATGATTGAAGATCTCGGTGAAGGGGTCGAGAGGAGCTTGGTTAGTAATCCAAAATCTCTTTCCCATACGATCAGTATGCCGTAAAAAATGGCCACAAACAGCACGGATTGTGCAAGAACCCCAGGCGCAATATACTGTGTGTACGTGTAGCCACTTGGTGCAAGTCCTCTAATCGCACCCAGAATTGTTCCGAATACTGTGAGCCACAGAGCTGGCTGAATCGCCCTCATCCACAGCTCCGTGGAATCATGTCTGATTTTTCTAGCTTCCATTTCCCCGAGCGTAAGCACACTCGAAGCAAATCGGACTACTTGATTTTGGACCAATTAGCCGGAACGCCTCGCGAAGGATCTTCTAGTGGCACGTGTGTCTCCATAATCCCTACTGGAATCGAGAGAAGCCTTCGCGTACTTCATGAAGGCATCATCGAGAGTGGGTTTGCTCAGCGAGATAGCATCTGCTGAAAGGGAGTTTTTCTCAAAGTACTCTAAAAGCCGGGGAATTGCGTGCTCGCCATTCTCACAAACAATTTTCAAAGTGCTCCCGTCATTCGATGCGATGTTTCCTAAAATGAGAGGGATCGAAATGCCAAGCACTTGCGTCACTGAAGACCCCTTTGACAAAGTAATTGTAATTACGTCGCCTCCCACTGATTTCTTCAGCTCCTGAGGAGCTCCAATTATCGAAATCCTTCCCGCATTCATTATCGCAATCTTGTCACAAAGTTCATCAGCCTCCATCATGTCATGGGTCGTTATCAGAACCGTTGTCTGGAATTCTTTGTTGACCTTTTTGATATAATCCACTATCTGTTTCTTCGAAGACGGGTCTAGACCAAGACTAGGCTCATCAAGAATCATTACCTTGGGTCGGTTGACAAGCGCTTGAGCAATCTCCAGTCTTCGCATCATGCCTCCGGAAAAATGCTTCGCGAGGTCATCTTTCCTTTCAGACAAGCCCATGTACTCAAGAGCTGATTCGATGCGTGAATTCAGGTCAGACCGATTAACGTAGAACAGTTTTCCGAAAACAAGCAAGTTTTCATAAGCAGAAAGATCTCCGTCGACAGATATTGCCTGAGGGACGTAGCTAACTACTTGTCTCACTTCCTTGGGGTTGGCGTTGACATTTCTCCCGGCAACTTCGGCAGAGCCTGATGTTTGTTTAATCATAGTCGTTAGTATTTTGATTGTCGTGGTTTTCCCGGCGCCATTTGGTCCCAGCAGTCCAAAAATTTCTCCTTCGTTGACTTCAAAACTAATATCGTCAACTGCCTTGAATCCATTTCCGTAGATTTTTGTCAGATTCTTGACCGAGATAGCCTTTGGCACGTTTCTTGCCTTTTCCATTTCAGCTTCTCTAACCAGCAAAGATTATCAAAAACTCCTAGTCCACTTATGATCTATTTGTATACCTTTAAGATTAAATAATTAGAACTTAAACTATTCGCTAGCCTTCCGAAAATAAACGCTTCTCTTCTCCAAAAAATCCTATTGACAGATCGCTGTGTTCTGACGAAGATTTGTGAGATACTTCGAAAATTAAATCGTTCGACACTTGACGCTCTCATCCTCGACATGACAAAGAGCGAAAGCGAACTTCCTTAAAATTAAGTTTCCGAGTACGATTTCCAGAAATGAATTCATCTCATCACAAATCGACAATCAACGTGTAAGGATATCCCCGCATTCATCTCGTTAAATAGCTACTCGCGATAAGCTTGCAAAAATGCGTCTAAGCACATTCAAGTGATCGGAAATGCAACACGTCAATTTACTCAAAATAAGGGAAAAAGCTGCCAAGATCAAGGCGAAAGTAGGCACTTTGAAACTCTATGGTCAGCTTACGGATATCGAAGCTGAATCAATTCTCCGAGATGCTGACGAGATCATTCACGAGGCCGTCTGACGTCTTTTTTGCGATGCCCTCTGAAATCTTTCACGTGCATCTAGTCCAGAAGCGGGAGGGTGGGCAAGCTTTGAATTAATCACTTAGCAGTGTCTCACTTTTCTACTGGGTTACGAACCATGTTACCACACTCGGTCCATGATCCGCGGTAATTTCTGACATTCGGATATCCTAGCAGATATTTTTAGTACAAACCATTTTTCTATGTTAGAGTTGATTCCAGGGCAGATTCTGCAGACCATTGCACGATCTTGCCAGGTGATAGACGGACTATCACAGTCGATCGAGAATCATTTGGCAAGTATTTTCCGCTCGCATACTGAGAATATTTTTCTCTTAACAGACGAATTGCTCTTGCTTTCAATTTTTGTTCGGAGTGAAGAACTTCTGCTTTCGCGTAGATGATCGAGTAGGACAATTTGGTCCAGTCCTCGGAGTAATCGTCTATAAGAATCGTTGCGTTTCCACTTCTATCAATATTTTGAAGACGTCTTAGCCTTTTCGTTCTTTTGGGTTTTTGATCAACCGCGAAGTAAATACTGCCCGAATCATTTGCAAACACTATGGGAATAAGATGTATCGAATTGTCCTTGTTTAGAGTTGCAAGTCTTGCCACTCTGTGATCTCTAAGATAGAGCCTGAAATTCTTTGGAAGCAATTTATTCTCGTTTTCCTAAAGCGACTGAATAATCTCCTTTTCGAACCTAGTAGCAGAAGTGATCATCATTGCAAGATCGATATCGCCAAAGTAGCAAACAAGATCGGTTACGCCGGACTTTTTGTATTGAATAACTTGAGAAAGAATTTCCGATCTATTACCCGAGAGGCCGGAACGCTCCATAGTTTCTCTTTCCCTGATTTGCTTCTCGTTGAAATTTACAGAAATTCGAAGAACAATTTTCATTCTTCTCTCAGTTAGCTCGCGAAGCTTTTCCACTCCTTTCTTAATCTCGGAAGGCGAGACACCGACAGGGTGCCACCCATCTCCGAATCTTGCAGCTCTCCTTATGCTCGGACCTCCATTGCCTCCGAAGAGCAAGGGTATCTGCTTCTTTGGTATGGGTAGAAAAACGCCGTCTGAGATTGAATAGTAGTCGCCTTTGAACTCCGAATTACCTTTCATCAGCCATCGAAAAAGCTGAATCCCTTCATCATAATATTGAGCACGGGATTTGAAATCAGCTCTCAGATTCTGAAATTCCGCCTCATTCCATCCAACCCCGAGACCAAGCATGAGTCTGTTGTTGGAAAGAATCTGAAGAGTAGCAGCCTGCTTTGCGAAAAGAACTACTTCCCGCATTGGAAACACTATGATAGAAGTACCAACACCGACATTCTGTGTTCTTGAGGCGAGGTACGACAGCGTCATCAGGCTTTCCAGGCATCGCCCGTAGGGCGATGAGAATTTTTCCGGAATCAGAAGGTGGTCGGTAGTCCAAATGTGATCGTAGTTCAGTTTCTCTGAGACGTTAGCAATCTCATCTATTCCATTCTTGGACGCGGCCTTTCCGTAGTTAGGAATGCAGAGTCCTATTTTCATGATAGCTTATCCTGTCCGCTAATGCTTGAACGCCCTTACATGAGTAAAGAGCATGGGAATCGCGTACTTGTCTGAGGTCTCGACCACTTTCTTATCACTCTGCGAACCGCCAGGCTGTATTATTCCCTTTACCCCGGCTTTACCTAGCAGTTCGACGCTGTCGGGAAATGGAAAAAAGCCATCTGAGGCACAGTACGCGCCATGAGCTCTATCCCCAGCATTATCCAGAGCAATTTTGGTCGCTCCGTTGCGTTTTCGGAATGTCCCAACCCCATAGGTCCAAAGCTTTTCGAGTTTTCCTGAACTAGACAGATCTCCATCCCCGACGACAATTCCATTCGATTCTACTCGTCGGACTATTTCCCATAGCCCAAGCAAGATCTCGAAAGAACGGTCGTCAACTTTAGTTCTAGTTTCAACCGTAACGCTAGTACGGGACAGCTTTTTCGAATAATCCGAGGGTTTTTGAACAAGAGCCAATCCCTCCAAGACTTTCAAGTCATAGGGGTACGAGGATGGCCAACCTGTTTGAATAATCCTCATTTTTTTCTTTTGTTTGCGTTTCAGTATTTCGATAGCTCCCGGCTGATAGCTTGGTGCCAGGACAATCTCCGTGTAAACAGAATCATCAGCCTTGCCTTCGTTTTTGCCGACGAGGCTAGCTGTTTGTTCATCGACTGTTCTGTTCAGTACCGTAGTGTTTCCGAAGTCAGCTTCGGGATCGCATGCATGGGCGAGCCTGTATGCATCTGCAAGTGAAGTTGAAAACGCGAATCCCGAGATCTGACCGTGTTTCACTGTGGCTGCCGCAGGATGATCTTCGAAACCTTCCAAGATTTCGTAGGAGCTCGCAATGTCCAGATAGTTGTTATAGGACCGCACGTCTCCGAATAACTGCTTCCATTCCGGAAGGCCTCCATTTGCACCCTTTATCGAATAGACCCTCGCTTTCTGGTCGGGGTTTTCGCCGTACTTGGGAACCTCGAACGATTTTGCGGCAAGAAAAAAGGAATTCGGAAACTCTTGGCCGGTCAAGCGCGAATTCAACGAGTTGTATATAGCGATGTCGTACCCAGCAACAATTTCAAAGGCTGCCAGTGCCATTTTCTTTCTGGTTTCGTAGGAAATACTTCCGCTTAGCTCGTCGAGCTCCTTTGCAATTTCGCTGTAGAATTCCGTAGCGGGAACTGCGCAAACCGATCCGAAATTCTTGGCTGAAGCCCTCACAATCGAAGGCCCTCCAATGTCAATCATCTCAATTAACTCGCCCTCTACGGATTCTTGCCTTGAGGCCGTTTTCTCAAAGGCGTAGAAGTTGCATACTACCATGTCTATCGTCCCTATTCCTTTCTCAGTGATTTGCGTCATGTGTTCAAGGCTGCTTTTCTTCGCTAAGATACCTGCAAAAATCTCTGGTTGGAGTGTCTTTACCCTCCCATCCAACATCTCAGGGAAGTGCCCGATTTTGTCAAGCGAAGTCACTTGCAAGCCGGCCTTCTCGAGCGCAGATTGCGTTCCGCCCGTTGCAACAAGCGATATATTATACGAACTTAATTTCTTGGCAAACTCCGCGATGCCAGACTTGTCGAAGGTACTAAGGAGTGCCGTTTTGATTTTCAAATTCTGATTCTCGAAATCGTACTGATGGACCATTGGCTGTCTGACTTTCTCTGCGTTCTGACGTACTATTTTAATTTCCACTCGGGGATTTCTACAAAAGAAAAAAATTAAGTACTCCATTCCTCAGAGTCTATCTTATCAAAGGAGCGCTCGGATAAACTGTTCTTTCCGACGATTCTTTCTAAAATCCAAACTCAAATGATCTTCTAAATGATTTATCGCTGAGCTGCTAATCTTCGACAAAAGAGAAATTTCGATATTTTGAAAATCTACACAAAAACCGGAGACAAAGGAGAAACGAGCCTTTTCGGGGGCAAGCGAGTTAGAAAAGATAATTTGCGCGTTGAAGCTTACGGATCCATTGATGAAACAAACGCTTTCATTGGATTCGCGAGGGCAGCCATCCACGAAGGCTCGTCGGGTTCCCGGGAAGTCCTAAACTATATTGACTCAGTTCTAGAGCCAGTTCAACACAAATTGTTTGCGATCGGAGCTGCACTTGCGGGGTCGGACGATCCAAAGTACGATGTTGAAGAAGGGGATATTGAATTTCTTGAGAAATCAATCGATAGAATGGATGAACAAGTGCAACCGATCAAAGCATTCATCCTCCCATTTGGAACAGATCTCTCAGCCAGGCTCCATCTCGCGAGGGTTATCTCAAGAAATGCAGAACGAAGGGTAGTCGCCCTTTCTCAAAGCGAGCAGGTCAGTCCAAATCTCCTAGCGTATACGAACAGATTATCCGATTTTTTGTTCACTTTGGCCAGATTCGCTAACAAGGCTCAAGGAGTGCCTGATGTTATATGGAGAAAAGAGGCAAAGGAGAAGGAAGCCGTTCTCCTTTCTGACAAGCAAGAAAAGCTTCTAGTCAAACCAGAGGCAACAGTTGTAGAGCATCCAACGCAGAAAGTAAACGGGAACGGCCATGCTGCCACTAACCGCTAAATTATCGAATATGTCCAGAATGCAAAAGATGAGATTAGCTCCCGCTCACATTTTATAACGGCGCTCTTGCAATCATAGTATCCTTTCGTCAGGCCCTAGTTCGCAAACGAGTCGTGTTATTCTTTTGGCAGATAAGCTGGAAATCCCTCACGGCATGACTCTCGAAGACTTTCTTACAAAGGAACTCCAGGCAAGTACTCTCACTGTAAGAGCGAATTCAAAGACAGAGCTGTCTATAGAATCGGATTCGATAGTAAGAATTCACGTTTTGATCGATGAAAAGAGGAAGCAAGTCAATTTCGATCTCTATTCTCCAAGGTGGTCTAGGAGAATAACGGTGCAGCAGCTCGGTGGGTTCGAATTTATGGAGTCTCAAGCAGAGGATCAGCTTCTCAAGGAGGATGCGGTTGCAATTGCAGAAGATAGTCTGCTTGCTTTAGACATCATCCGATTCTGGTCAAGTGAGAATGGCTACGAAGCCTCCGAGGTCGCTCCAAATGAGAATTCAAACGTATCAGATACTCCTTAAGCTGGTGTAACATCTAGGGAAGCAGACGCCCGTGGCTAACCGCTCTCTTCTTATTTACCGAGTCTGAACATCGGTCTTAATGCCATACTCGGTGCGGTTCTTCGGAACTTCTTCAGCCACTCCTAGCCTTCAACGAGGTTTTGCATGTTTGGGATTAATTCACAAAAATAAGCTAGAGGGCGAGGACATTATTTTGATGGACTGCGGGGACGGATCGATTCGCAAGATTATGGAGACAAATACACATTGCGGTTCGATTTCAAATATATTCATCACCCATTATCATTCTGATCATCTGAGCGGATTGATTCAGGTTATTGAGACAATGGGGATCGAAAAAAGGACGAGAGATCTGTTTGTTTATGGACCGAAGGGATTGAAAGAGTATTTTTCGATCGCTCAGAAAACAACAAGCGTCGCTTCTAATCGTCGCTTCGAAGTTAATATCCGCGAGATAGAACAGGGAGAGAAGACTTTACTCGGAGAATATGTGATCACACCGGTTTCCATGCAACATACGATTCCATGTCTCGGATACAGAATCGAACATTCTGCTTTCTCTGCAGCTTACACAGGTGACACAGAGCCCTGCGCCAATTCCATCTCCTTGGCTCAAGGAGTGGATCTTCTAATTCATGAGGCGACGTATCTCAAGAAAGACCTTGCGAAGGCAAGGGAAGCAAAGCATTCGACTCCAAGAGAAGCCGCGGAGATTGCTATCAAAGCTGAGGCTCGCGGTCTCGTTCTTACGCATGTCAATGACAGGTACGAGAGTGACAAAGAAATGCTTCAAGAATGCGAAAGAATTTATGCGAAGACAAAGATCGCCTGCGACGGATTAGAGATTGAACTCTAAATCGTTTGAAAAAGATCTTTGAAGTCTCCGATTCAGATAATCTGGTCGTAAAACTTCGGATAACTCTAAAACAGGTGAGGAGGCTCTGTTCAGACCGCCCGCCGCTTGGGGTCGTGGTGTAGCTTGGTCAACATACTTGCCTTGGGCGCAAGTGATCGTCGGTCCGAATCCGACCGACCCCACTTTTGGTAAGGTGCTATTTCGTGTTCTAAGAGCTAAAAATGGCTCATAGTTCTAGACCTAGAACGTCCTATCATATAGCCAGCTACGATTCCTGATAAAGTTCCTCCAATGTGGGCGAATGCATCCACGCCAATTCCGATACTGCTGATTATGAACACGAATATGAACCATAGCAACAGAGTGGTATTCACTCTTCGATTAGTCGTGAAATCCGTCGCTAATGCACCTGCCAACAAACCGAATATTCCCCCGGAGGCTCCGAAACTTATGGTTGTGCTGAGGATTCCCGTTCCTGGACCATATGCAACTAGACTGAGAAGATTTCCGGCTATTCCTGTGATTAGAAATACCAAGTAATACTGCGTTCGAGTGTACGCATTCCTGAGTAGCCCATCAACAAAAAGCACAGAGATCGCGTTGAAAAATACGTCTTCTAAGCCGGAAAGGCTTGGCACGGCAACGATCATCGAAGTAAGAATTGGGGGAACCCACCCATGATAGACCAAATAATTGTCTTGTAGCAGTAGCAGCAATAGCTGGTAATTATCGACAAAGAAATAGGAAGTGATGAAACCAATTGGCAAACCTAGCGCGATTAAAATGATCAAGTTTCTGCCCTGTTTTGATAAGTTCAATCCGAAGGTGGAGCTTTTTGTGTAAGTTGGTATCGAGTAGCCTCCTCCTGTGGAGTAGTAGGGAATAGAGGTCGAGGGGAGGGTTCTATTCATGGGATTGCTCCTGCAGAGATGGGACTCTGGCAACCTGTGGTCGGAGCAGAAGTCTTGGCCGCAGTATTTGCAATGAAAATAATAAGAGTCTTGGCCGATTAGGGGTTTAGAGCAAAAAGCACAGCGCTTTACGTTCTGGTCGGCTGCAACAGAATCTAAACGGGCCCCGCAGTTACTGCAGAAATATAGCCCATCCCGATTCTCCTGTCCGCAGTTTGAGCACTTGACCAGCAGTAACCTCTCCCATGAAAACAGAATAACTAGTGTAAGCGTCTAAAAAAGCGCATCGCACTCAATGCCCAGCCCGGACCGCGATTAGGTGGAAACGATCCATGCAGCGACTCCTGTCAAGGAATAATTTACCAAATAAAGACTAAGGCAAACGGGACATATTGAGTGGATCACGTCGAGCTCAAGATACCATAAATAGATTGTGAATATGTTTCCAATCATCAGAAAAGGAATCAAAATTACTTCAGAGTAATATCTGAAGGCAAGAAGGCCAATCAGTAGAGAGAGCGGGAACCAGAAGAGACCGGTCGTCCAATAAGGGATTGACAAGCCTCCAATAGAGAGGGGATGATATTTCGCCCACGCGGCAACATTTTGACAAGAGAACAACGGATTAGGCGAACAGGCTTTGAAATTGAATGTAATATATTCCCACGCTTGATAAATCGTGACTCCGATTCCTCCCAGAGCTAACGCGATATAGATCCAGCGCTTCGAGTCGAGCAATGTTGTGAAACGGAGGAGGGATGAGTAGCCCGATGCTTTAAGCATCTTGTCCAAATAATGCAAATTGAAGGAAGCGGTAACGCGTTGAGAAACGGCACTAGGATCGTCTCAATGTAAGGAAGGCTTCCCAAATAGAGCGAAACAGAAAGAGCCGCACTCATGAGTGATTGTCTGCATATTATACCGGGATGTTACCGTCAGCAGCACAGATGTCCGCGATAATTGCATTTTGCCGCTCCATCGATATTCGTCGCGTAGTCATTCATGGAAGTTGTTTATTGAGAGGCAACTTGACTCGAAGTGGTTCCATTAATACTTGCAGGACTCGACATCGCCATCTAATTTGAGCTGAGAAACAAATTAGGGCAAAGCAGCTATGTTTGTGGCTAGTTGCTTCACTCTGTTTTCAATTTCATCCCGTATTTTCCGAACTTCGGAAATTGATTTGTTTTTGGGATCTTCAAGATCCCAATCCACGACTTTTTTCTGAAACTTGGCCAGCATGGGCCGAGGACAAAGCTGCTCAAGGGAGCAACCCATTGTGACCACGAGCTGAGCTCGATCGAGCATCTCCGGAGTGAGTATGGTGGGCCTGTTCTTTGAGATATCCAAACCTCGTTCACGCATTACTCCAATCACCGTTGGGTAAACATTAGGCAGCGGGTTCGTGCCAGCGCTGGAAGCATTAAGACCTATACTTTTCGCGAATCCTTCGGCCATCTGGCTTCGGCCGGCATTTTCAATGCACACAAAAAGAATCTGTTTGTCCTGAGCAATAGCTGACATTTCTGTTCGCCTAACGGAGAGCCGCTGCCTTTGTCCGAAAGTATGGTATTTTTATGTCAATGCGAGGGCTCGATACGTCAGCCACGCTTTTTCTGAACGGGGAAATGGTAAAGATTACCCTCGTTTTTGGTTTCAATTAACTTCTTTCCTGCCTGGTCAGACCAACGTACTATCTCTTTTTCTGCAAAAAGAGTCGAGTTTGAAAAAGAGGAGCGCACTTCTTTAGGGACTTCGAGTTTCGCGATCCATCCATCGTTGTAAGGGGAGTCATTGATCAAACGTGAGTTCTGCGATAACTCAGGATTGAACTCAAGAAGCTTGGCATCAATCGACTCCGGATAGCGCCAAAGTACTTTCCTGACTCTATAGTTGCCACACTTTGGCCGATTTTGACAGCCGGCAACTCTCTTCTAGGTTTTAAAGTCTGAATTCTTCCCGCGATAAAAGATAGAATCGACGTTATGCCGAGCATTAGCTGGCTTTCGGAAACCGGTTTCAGCCAGACATCGTTTTCAATGTCAAGATAGACAGCCTCGGGAAAATCACAACCTCGAACGTACATTAAACCCCACAGTTGAATTGCTTAGGTCTTGGATTGCTAAAAGAAGTACTGACTCAGTGTTTGAATCAGCTATCGCAAGTTATCGGAACACGACCGCGGCAATGAGAAACACAAAGCCCACTATTGCTACAATTTCTCCAAGGAGTGGTTGGCTCATCTTTATCGCTCCTACTCCTCCAGCAATAATGATGACCAGTCCCAAGAGGAAGAACGGATACCTCAAAATCTGAGGGAAATGCAATCTCTTTTCCTTTTGCAAGATCTCACTTTCAGCTAAAGATGAATCAATACAGGGTCTATTGGAATTCCTGCAGCTACCGCTCGAATATAGAGATCAGCGAATATGATAGACAAAAGGCTAATCCAAGCTAAGGCTTCATGATGTGAGTTCCACCAGCTTTGAACATCGAAGATCTTCTTTCTTGCCTTGCCTGCACGCACACAGGAATAGCAATCAATGTTTCCTCCGACAAGATGCCTGAAAGCATGGCACGATAGCGTCCATGATGTCAATGTGAGGGCATTTGCTAGAATTACAAGACTTCCCAGAGTTAAAATCAAGCTGCCATGGCTGTAGTTAATTAGCGAGAAATAAAAATCGTAGTAGAAGAAAGGCAAAAGGGCAATGCCCGCGAACAGAAAGTATCTGTGCAGATTCTCAAACTGAAAAATGGCGTTCCTCTCTCCAGTATACCTCTGACTATGCTTCTCGTCTCTTTCTGGATTGTCGCAGCCTAGTGGATGATGAAACAGATGGCGATGGTAATCTTTCCTGTAGGCATAACAGGTGAGACGGAATAACCCTGGAATCGGAACTATGAGGACAGTCGGGCTGTAAAAGGGATCAAGAAGGCCCTTTACTTCAGCCACAGGATATAGAATCAGCGCAACTTGGCCGACCGCGAGGATCACGATGAAGCTCCACAGCCTCCAATTTGCTTCAAGAAATTCGTAGGGAAAGAAGTACTTCTGAGGGCTCTTTTGCAAACTAGGTGCCAATACTTTTTCTTCATCGCTCAATATTAATGGATTTTTGAAGCTGTTTTCTCAAGTTTTGTCAGGAGATGATGAACTATCCCTACCATCCTTAAATAAGAAAATCAATTTCCCAGACCTGTCTTTACTGAGATCAGGGGTATATTGGTAAATTTGAGCTGGGGAACTCTAGCTGGGGAGCAAAAAGTCGACACGGAAATCGAAGCAAAGCCCCGCAAACATGCGCAGGGGATGCGTTTTGAAAGTGTAAATGCACTGGTTACCGGAGCAGGCAGAGGTTTTGGGAGTCTCATATCGATTGCACTCGCTAAAGAAGGAGCGAATGTGGTTGTTGCCTATAACAAATCAAAGGAAGGTGCCCAGAAAATCTCTGACGAAATCAAAGGAATGGGAAGGAAATCGATCACTGCCAAAGTCGACATTACAAAATGGGATGAGGTCAAGACTATGACAGAGGAAATATGGAAGAATTTTGGACCTCTGGATCTACTGGTGAACAACTCGGGGGAGGTCTCCAGCAAGCAAATGTCTTGGAGAGAAATTACCGAAGAAGCCATAGATCAGACTCTCGCAGTCGATGTCAAGGGTACGCTCTTTATGATTCATGAGATCGGCAAGAGAATGTTCGAGAGGAAAAGTGGAACAATTGTGAACATTGCTTCTAACGTAATAGTAACAGGCAGTCCTCGGGCTCCTCAGTACGCGGCCTCAAAGTATGGCGTTATTGGATTGACCAAGTCATACGCGTTAGCCTTCGCTCCTTGGGTCAGAGTAAACGCTGCTTGCCCCGGGTATATGGATACGGAAGCAACAACCACGAGAAAGGATTGGACGCCCCAGAGAAGGAAATGGATCGTTGATCACACTGCGCTCAAACGAATTGGCAAGCCGGATGACATAGTGCCTCTAGTACTATTCTTGGCTTCAGATGATTCCATACAAATGACGGGAAACATTGTAATCGCAGACGGCGGGTTTAGTATGCCTGGGGCCTAACATCAAATATTCTGAGATGCTAAGGGAACTATTCTCCACATTTCTCATTAGCCCCGAGGCCAACTCCTGAATAGATTAGAAACCATGCGGTTCTATTTGAGAAGAATTCCGAAACAAGGCATAAAAGCGAAAATTCGCTACAAGTAGCTACTTAAGTTAGCTGAAGGGAAGACAGGTCAGTATCAGAATTATGGAACAATACCAACAAACAAACTACGACGATGAGCTGCAAAGAACTGAACTTGCTCAGGATGCTTCTCAAGAACAACAGAAAGAGCAAGAGCTCGAGATCATAGTAGAACCTTGGAAGAAACTAATCATACACGAACTCCTTGAATACAAATTTGAAGACCTAGCGAAACTAGTTGCCACTCAATCTGTCCAGCAGGGAGGAACAGCCATTCCGACAATAAGCTGGGCCGAAGGGGTCGCATTTCTGATTAGTCCTTTTCCCGATGAAAGCGAGGTCATAATCGAAGAGAAATTGAAAGGCATAATTCATTACAACACAGTGTTATTCGCTCTAAAGAAGAACTTCGAAGCTGAAATTTTTATGCGAGGCCATGAAATCCGAATAAACCTGATTGACGTGGGCACGAACGAGATCTTCAAGCTCTTGGCGAGGAAACTTGTGGAGCATGCCAAACTCCCTCAAGCGCCATCGAGCCAGTACTCAATTCGAGGATCAGGCGCCGCCGGCCTTCAGTAATTCGAGTGTTAGATAAGCGCAATATTAAATTCCAGGCGCGCTTCTAGTCGGGATCGGCGGAGTCGGTTCGGCCGTTCTGGTCTCGGAATGGAGTAGCTTAGCTTGTCAAAGAATTCTCTCGTTGCCTCCGTTCTCTATGAATTGGCTGATTATTCAGAGATGGAGGATGATCAACCGTACAGAGCACGAGCTTACAGACGCGCTGCTCAAACGATTAGTTCGCTAGAGGAAGACATCGAAGACATTTCCCAAAAAGGGGCTCTAAGAGAAATCCCGGGCATCGGCGAAGGCATCGAGAAGAAAGTAGTCGAGATTCTGAGTACTGGAAAGTTGCAGACCCTTGAAAAAATGAAACAAAGGAATGCAGTGGACGTAACCTCTCTTACAAAAGTCGAAGGGATCGGTCCGAAAACGGTCAAGGCGCTATACCGAGAACTCAAGATAAGGAATCTGGACGATCTGGAGAGCGCAATTAAAGGAGGCCGCCTTGCTGACTTTAGGGGTTTGGGAGTTAAGGATCCTAAGCTTCTTCTTGAGCATATCCAGAACGCGAAGCTGCAGTCCAATAGAGTACTCCTTGAGGAAGCCGAGCATATCGCGGACAAAGTGAGAGCTGAGCTTGGAAAATTACGCAATATCAGCCGGTTTGAAATTGCCGGCTCGTTTAGAAGAAAGAAAGAGACTGTAGGAGATCTAGACGTCTTGGTCGAGACGGACAACCCCGGTGAGGTAGTTCAAAATTTTACAAAGACAGACGAAGTAAGAGAAGTTATAGTCGCAGGCGAATACAAGGCCTCCGTCAAATTCGCAAAGAACTTTCAAGTCGACTTAAGAGTGATCCCAAGCCAATCTTGGGGCGCCGCCTTGCTTTATTTCACAGGCTCGAAGGCGCACAATATTGAGCTGAGAACCAGAGCACTCAAAATGAAATATCACTTGAGCGAGTACGGCTTATTCAAGGAAGACAATGAAACTCTAGTTGCAGGGAAAAGCGAGGAAGAGGTCTACAAAGCTCTCGACATGGACTATATCGAGCCTGAACTGAGAGAAAACAGGGGTGAAATCCAAGCAGCGGCAAGTCACAAACTTCCAAAGCTGCTTAACCTAGAAGACATCCTAGGGGACCTTCAGATGCACACCATATGGAGCGATGGAAATGAAAGCGTGAGGGATATGGCGGAAGCCGCACGCAAACTCGGATACGAATACATCGCTGTCACAGATCATGTTGGAAGCCTGAAAATCGCAAACGCCTTAGATGCGGCAGCCATCAAACAGCAGGCGAAGGAAATCGAGAAGCTAAACGAGGAGTACGAAAAGCAAGGAATTCCTTTTCACGTGATCCACGGGGCCGAAGTCAACATCAAAGCAGACGCAAAGCTCGACATGCCGGATTCTGTTCTAAAGGAGATTGAGCTCGTTCTCGCATCTATTCACAGTGGATTCAACGACGACGCTACTAAGATTATGAAACGCTTTACTGCGGCATTTGAAAACGAGAATGTCGACATCATCGCACATCCGTCGGGGCGCTTGATTTTGGAACGATCAGGGTATAGATTCAATTTGAATGAAATGATTGAGAAGTCTCTCGCGACGGAAACAGTGCTGGAAATTGACGCCTACCCCAACAGGTTAGATCTTAATGATCAAAATGCGTACGATGCGATCAAAGCTGGATGTACCTTGTCCATTGATACCGATTCTCATACGTCATCGGAGCTCGTTTACATGAAAGGCGGGGTGGATCAGGCGCGGAAGGCTTGGGCGGAGCGCAGGGATATTCTGAATACGAAAAGTTACAGGGATCTCGTAAAGTTCCTTGAATCATGATGATGAGACGTTCAATCAGCTAATTTCTGAAGCCCGATCATGGAAAATGTCGGGCTGGGATTTCTCAGCCTTAAAGGGCCGCTGGATTGAGGAAAACCCGCCTTGGGATTTCAGAAAAGTCATAATCGATGAAGCTTCAAGATCGAATTCTTTGCTTGATCTGGGGACCGGCGGAGGTGAATTTCTTTCTTCCCTCATTCCCTTACCAAGAATGACATTTTGCACTGAAGGATATCCTCCAAACTTGAATGTTGCGAAAAGCAGACTGAAACCCCTAGAGGTCGATGTGGTCAATTCTTTTTGCGATGACAACAATGTTGCAATTCAAAGAGGAGCCCTACCGTTCCGATCAGAGTCTTTGGATCTAGTCGTTGACCGCCATGAATCATTCCTTGCGAATGAGGTTTATCGCGTCTTGAAGAAGGGACATTATTTTCTCACGCAGCAAGTAGGAACCGAAAATCTAGCAGAGCTAAATTTGCTCTTGGGCGCGAAAATACTCACACCAGTCTGGAATCTTGTCGAATGCGAGAAACAAGTAGAGCGTGCAGGCTTTGAAATTGTCCAAAGTAAAGAAGCGAAACTAAATTCTGAGTTCAAAGATATCTGTGCGATTGCGTGCTTTTTGCTGTCCGCCCCTTGGCAAATCCCTGGCTTTACTATCGAGAGCTACCTTCAGACGCTTAAGAAACTCCATGAGACTATCGAGGCAAAAGGCAGTGTAAGAGCCACGGGTACAAGATTCTATTTGAAAGCCCTCAAGAAATAGTAGTTCGGAGCTCAAGGACGGCGTCTCGGAATAATTGTGTCGTACTTCTAGAGCAAACTTGAAAGGTAAGAAAGCCTAAATTCACTGAATCGTTCAAGGATTCTGGACAATGAGAGCGGTTTTCGTCTTTTGTGGAGTCTTGCGTCTTCTCATAGGGGCAGGTCTTATTGCATTTGGTCTATTCACGAAACAAAAAGCAAGGCCCGGAAATCAACAAAGGATTTCAACGCCTTGAAGAATTAATAGAGCCGGTTTTTGAGACGTATACAATTCCTTTGCCCGACTCGCACTACATATGCCGGTTCCAAATTGCCATTGCTTGATTTTAAAGCCAAGATATGCCCTAAAGCTGCTTGCCTGCCTTGTTCCGACCGGTCGCTCCAAGGGTCTTTGATGTAGCTTGTCCAGCTCTTCATTAAACCGCATCAGGTTCTTGTATTGTTCGGCCTTGATTTTTGTAAAATGCGGTTGCGACAGCTGAGAAGCTTCATTTTCTTGTACCGTATATAATCCCCCTATCGGGTCGTTCTACATACGCAGGTTAGAAAATTGCCATTGTTAGTAATATGCCCTAATGCTCTTAGCTTCAAATGGGCTCATTAAGGACCCCAGACCCTCTCATTTCCACACACGCCTATTCGAAATTGCCATGTTTGATTTTTGAGCCTACTTTAT
>JASHNZ010000078.1 GCA_030041355.1 Nitrososphaerales archaeon | reverse complement strand
TTCCAGTTCAACTTGGCGCAGCAGGAGGTTCAAGCGGGTGGGACGCCAAATCCTCTTACTTCGGGTGTCACCTATACACTTTCGCTAATTGGAAACGACGGGGCATCAACTTCAGCTTCTGGAAAGTCCTCCTAACGCGAAACAATCCTCATTTTTTTGGATTGTCCACTCTTCTTTCTAGATCTTTCGAGAATGTTCCGACGATTTCTCTCCATTTGGCAGCGCTCAAGGCAACTATAGTAAGCAGAGGTATGTACGAGTAATAGAAGATCGGAGTAGTCACGCCCACAGAAACAAACATTGCAACAAAGCTAGAAAGAACGCCGGGCAATGCCAGAATTGGGACATTTGTTACAATGAAGCTTAGCGAAGTGGAAATCACTGCCCTTCTAATCTTTCTTCTGTTGAGAGTCAGGAATAGAGGAATTGCCACAAGAGAAAATCTGGGATCAAAAAATGAAAGCCCGAAGAAGATTCCAGAAAATAGAGGCTTGTTCTTTAGCCCGAAATAAAATGCAATCAAAATGAGTGCCAAATCCAAGACCTTGTCTTGACCTTCAGCCCATTGCCAGAAGTACGCTTCAGATACCCTCCAGCTCGACACTGTCGAGAAAGGAAGCAAGAGAGCAATGACAGAAACAATTCCAATGATTGCGATATTTTTCCCCTCCAGCAAGCTATAGATCAAAAAGGCGATCAGAAATAGCATAGCAAACTGGATTGCGTCGAATGCGTTGAGGGCTGTCTGGTAATTCAGGAAGAGCGTTGGCAAAATGAAAATCAAAAATGAAGGCAGATATTTGAAAGACTCTGGATGAGGTTTTATTCCCAGAAATGAAGCATTGACAGAAGCTCCTCTCACGTAGATTTGGGAGCTGTTGTGGACTAGATTCCAGGCACCAAAATAGAATGCGGAGAAATCTTTAGCGAGCAGGGTGCCCTTTGGAGTGCAGCAACCGGCATCGATCTTTTGGGTTTCAGGATATGCCTGGTATAGAGTAAGAAAGTTTAGCGAAATCGAAGCTCCCATGATCAGGAGGATAGTGATCAATTTGATCCTAGGATTCATAGGCCTCAAGCTACGAGTCTGCCTAGGCTCCTGATGAAAACTATGCTTCTATCTCTTTGCGCGCAGGGATGAAACGTGGCCAGTGGGCATGCTTGGCGATAGCTAAGAGCCACTCCTCTTGTTTCGTTCCAGCACCGCTAGATCCACCCCTTCTTTTTCGAGCAAGAGTTTCTTTCTTTCAACTCCCAGACCGTAATTACCAACTCCTCCAGATTTCGGAACCACTCTGTGGCACGGAACAACGAGAGGCACTGGGTTCGAGGCGCAGGCATTTGCCACAGCTCTTGTCGCCCTCGGCAACCCAATTCTTTTCGCAACTTCGCTGTACGATGCTACATCGCCGTAGGGGATGGCCCTCAACTCTTTCCAAACTCTCCACTGGAAGGCTGTTGCATGAAGATCGAGCGGCAGGTTGGAATTTTCGAGATCCGTTCCTTTTGTCAGATATTCCGTTATCTTCTCAACTGAGAGCGAAAGGTTTCTGTTTTGAGCATTAGAATCCGTTTCAAGTTTTGCGTTGGGATATTCAAAGCGAAGATAATTCAAGAGTTTTTGACTTGAATCGCCTAGCGTAACTAAACATACTCCCCTTTCAGTTGCCGCGACAAGCAATTTTCCCAATGGAGAATCGGAAATAGAATAATTGATAGTCAGTCCCTCTCCTCCGTTCTTGTACCTGAGAGGACTCATGCCTAATTTTTCATTAGGTCGAAAATATAGCCAACCCGAAGTGTTGTAGCCTGCACTGTAAGTTGATCTTCTGATCGAACTTCCTGCTTTTAGAGATAGTTTCAGATGGTCCAGCCTTACTGCTTCGGTATATTCTCTTGGAGTAACTCCAGTGACTTTCTTGAATAGTCTCTGCAAATGAAAAGGACTCATTTTGGATTCTTGACTAAGTTTTTGCAAAGTCAATTTCTCACCAGAGTTTTCATTTATGAATTCACATAACTTTTGAATGGTTTGAACTTGAGTCTTTGGCTCTTCTTCATCCGGCTTGCAGCGTTTGCAGGGCCTAAAACCTGCTTCTCTGGCTTTGACTGAGCCAGAAAAAAATCTGACAAGTCCCGCGTTTCTAGGTTTTCGAGAGACGCAAGTGGGCCGGCAATAGATTCTTGTGGAATTAACTCCGTAAACAAACTGCGAGTAGTACTTCGGGTCTCGCGTTGTAACTGCCCGCCATAGCTCTTCCTTACGATCAGCAAAGTCAAGATCAACTAAATTTTGCGCGATCAACGATTTCAATTACTTTTCCAGATGCATTGTTCCCCGCGGTTAATAATAGCTTGTCTTTCGATCTTGCTTTCAAAAGGTCGAGAGATGTGACCAAGCTTCACTTCGGGTTAGTCAACATGTAGCTGTGACTCCATACTCACTAGCGTGAAAAAAGTGAGCAATAGCAGTTCGCTCCAATTAATATCTGACGGAATAGTGGAAGTAGTAAAGCGAGTATCGCCCTCCGTTGTTCAAGTGAGCAACGGTCGCAGAGGCTTTGGTTCAGGAATCGTCTGGGATAAGGAAGGCCATATCCTCACCAGCGCGCACGTCATTGGAAGATCAAATGAATTAGAGATCTCATTTTCAGGTGATGGACAAAAGACGTACCAAGCCAAAGTCGTGGGTCAGGACAGATTCTCTGATGTGG
>JASHNZ010000077.1 GCA_030041355.1 Nitrososphaerales archaeon | reverse complement strand
TAAATATTTCGTGGAAAATCATATCGACAGTTCAAAGACACTTTTCCTAATATATCCGAGCACTTCCGGTCGCGCTAATGCGATTAGCGCTTGGGTCAACTTGTACGACAACTGGATCTACGGTGTTGTGGGCAGTCATTATTCTTATTATGGAACTTTTCAAAATCTAACGCAAGGCGTACCACTCGATCTAGTCTCGCCTAATGCTATTTCCACGTATCAGTATTATTCTTCTCTTCTTCAATCATCAATAAAGTCGAATCTTTCACTCACCATAGTTATTGTGGACTTCTTGTACTCAAATTCGATCAATACATTACAATTCCAGCAACCTCTTCCGGGTGTTTTTCTCAAAGAAATTGTTTTGAATGGATCTACAGCGTAGTCTGGAGTCATCCGCCTGTTTTCCTAATTTGTTCGGAAAATCAGATAACTTCTTTTTGATAGGATCCTAATCAAACTTGTTGGTTTGAGAAATGAACGGCATAAATAAGTCCACAAATGTCTAAATCTGATTTGAGGGTTGGCTGCCCCTACCTGACTAATCTAATTCTGCTCGGTCGCCGGTTCAGTTAAACATGTTCTTTTATAACAGAACATTTCGCCTTAGCGAACAAGTCCAGACCTATGCGTCAAGACGAGTTTCTCGTTAGCTGCTATCGCAATCAATGATACGTCTTTGTCTGGCGAAGATTAACCGTGCGAAGCAAAAGATTTGCATTGCTCGCTACACCGGAATAATAATACTCGCTCTTGTCATTGCGATCGCTTTCTCTACGTTTTTGCCTTCTAGCTTCAGACGAGTAGCGCGATCGGGATTTTGATGGGCGCGGGAATCACACTGTTCATTAGACGAAGATAGCGGAGCTCAAAGTAGAAATTTTTCAAGGCGGAAAACTCGGACTCATTCCAAATATTTTCCGTTAGGCTTGATCCATGACCAGTATATCGTTCTATTTGCTTCAATTCACAAACCGCAACCCGGCTTACTTATGTCCTGATAACTGACCATCTGCCGCTTGCGCTACACTTCTGTTCCTTACACTAAACTTGCATCTTGCGCTTATCTACACAAATTCTCCCGGCTCTTTCGTGATGCGAGATTTGAGAAACCGATATACTATGCGAACAGACTGATGAATCTTGATAGTAGCACCCAATCGCATTGAACCTTTCTATCTTTTTCTTGCCTATCTTCTCCTTGTACACAAACCTAGGAATATTTATCATCCCAAACACGTTTATGCAAAAGAACAAAGGAGATGTAAGCCTTATTTGATGTCAACATTGGATGCTTGCGAATCGCTATTTCTTCCAGGTGTAATTCTTGACGACTGAATCAAAGATTGAGATACCCGTCTGTTCTCCAACTATCGGAGAAAGGGAGTCCGATTTAGTAAACCAGTGCCTCAAAGATGGATGGATTAGCGGAATCAGCCCATATGTAGAACGGTTTGAAAGTTCTTTCGCAAAATATTGCGGTTGTGACTATGGCGTCGCGTGCAACAGTGGTACGACGGCTCTTCATCTAGCTCTTGCGAGTCTCGGTATAGAGAATGGCGATGAAGTTATCATTCCCACTTTTACAATGATTGCAACACCAAATGCAGTAACATACACCGGTGCAAGGTCAGTTTTGGTGGATTCCGAGTTAGATACTTGGAACATTGATGTCTCAATAATAGAATCCAAGATTACCCCAAAAACAAAGGCAATCATGCCGGTTCACACGTACGGTCATCCTGTCGATATGGACCCAGTAAACGAGCTGGCCCGAAAACACGGCTTAAAAGTAATAGAAGACGCAGCTGAAGCGCATGGTGCAGAGTACAAAGGGAGACGAACGGGCAGTTTGAGCGATGTGGGGTGCTTTAGTTTCTATGCCAACAAAATTATTACCACAGGAGAGGGAGGCATGATTGTTACAAACGACAAAGAGATTGCTGAGAAGGCAAAATGGCTACGGGCTCACGCTTTCGGTAGAGGCGGCAAGCACTTTTATCATGAAGCCGTAGGATTCGGATATAGATTTTCAGGCTTGCAAGCCGCCTTCGGATTGGCTCAACTAGAACGGATCGATGAGTTTGTTTCAAATAGAAGAAAGAACGCAAGATTGTATAATTCACTATTGTCGGTTCTTGGGAATAAAATTTCGCTTCCCCCCGAAGCACCGTGGGCGAAGAACATTTACTGGATGTATTCTATCCTAATTGAGAATTCTTTCGGAATTTCACGTCAGGAATTAATGGACCGACTTGCAACTAAAGGTGTCGAAAGTCGAACCTTCTTCTATCCAGTTCACGTACAACCAATATACTCGGCTCAGCACGCTGCTGAGGAATTTCCCGTCGCTGACGAGCTTTCGAAAAAGGGAATAAATCTTCCATCATCAAACAGTATGACCGAAGAGGAAGTTAGATACGTATGCAAGTGCATAGTCGAATACTCCACGTAGTTCGAGATTGAGTCTGAAGTTTCGTTAAACGTAAGATAAGATTAAAACTGACTCGAGTGAACTAGGTTGCTAAGAAAACCATTTTCGAGCTATTCTACGTACTATAACTTCATAAACTCTGACAAGGATTACAACAAAGAATGCAATTTCCTTAAAGAAATCTTCCGTATGTATGCGAATTCTTATCCCGTTTCCATACTCGATGCCGGTTGCGGTACTGGCAACCACTTAATTCCTCTTGCTAAATCAGGCTTCCAAATGACGGGCATAGATGTCTCGAAATCAATGATCCGGGTCGCTAGAGAGCGGGCAAGGGCTTCACATCAAAAAGTAAACTTAATCGTTTCGGATCTTCGCAGCTTTGATTTGGGCAAGAAATTTGACGCCTGTATATCTATGTTCGCCGTTCTTGGATACTTAACAACGAATAGCGATATCACTAGAGCATTGAAGTGTATCCGAAGTCATCTCAGCGCAGGAGGACTCTTTGTTTTCGATGTCTGGTATGGTCCAGCAGTATTGAAAATCCGGCCGGAGACTAGGATGAAGATAATCAAGCATGACGGCCTCAAGCTATACAGGTTTGCGGAACCTTCTTTAAGAGAGAAAAATTCCCTATGCGAAGTTAAATATCATTTTCTTGGAGTTCGTTCACGCAGAGTCTTTTACGAAGCGACTGAAAAACACATTATGAGATTCTATTTTCAGAACGAACTAAGCTCATTCCTCAAGAGATGTGGGTTCGAGCTCTTGAAAGAGAGCGCGTTTCTCGATCTGAAAATACGGCCATCCGCAAAGACTTGGAACATAATGGAAATATCAAGAGCGGTCTGAGATCATAGTTGAAATACATTCGAAATTGCTTAGGTCGTAACACATAAACCATATTGCTCGGCAGACGCATGTTGTATGAGTAGAACGAAAAGGGCCCTAATTACTGGCATAACGGGCCAAGACGGAGCTTATCTCGCAGCATTTCTCCTTAACAAGGGGTACCGCGTCTTCGGCACTTTTAGACGACTTTCTACACCTAATTTTTGGAGATTACAAAGTCTTGGAATATACGAAAAAGTAAGCATGATTCCGGTCGATCTTGGAGATATGTCGTCAATACTGGAGGCCGTGACGATATCAAAACCACAAGAAATCTACCATCTTGCGGCTCAGAGCTATGTCGGCGCATCATTCGATCAGCCACTTTCAACATGTGATATAACCGGCGCGGGAGTTGCTAGAATGCTTGAGGTTCTTCGTAATTTAACTACGGAAGGAGTTTTGGATAAGAAAATTACCAGATTTTATCAAGCGTCTACTAGCGAGCAATATGGAAATGGAAAGCAAGAGATGCGAGATGAGAATACGCCGTTTGAACCACAGAGCCCCTACGCAGCAGCAAAGCTATACGGTCATTGGATGACTAAGCTCTATCGACAAGCCTATGGACTCTTTGGTTGTACAGGTATTTTGTTCAATCACGAGTCTCCGCTAAGAGGACTTGAATTTGTAACGCGCAAGATCTCTAATGGAGGGGCCAAGATTAAGGTTGGAATACAAAAACAACTCGCGCTTGGAAACATTAATGCTCAACGAGACTGGGGGTACGCCCCGGAGTTTATCGAAGGGATGTGGCTCATGCTTCAGCAAGATGAGCCCGACGACTACGTTTTGGCCACGGGCATTTCCCATTCAGTTAAAGAATTTGCAAAGATTACATTTGAAAACCTGGATCTTGATTACGCACAATATGTCAAGGTCGATGAGAAATACATACGCCCTCTTGACGTGGGCATTCTTCGAGGAGATCCCAACAAGGCAAAGCGAAAGCTCGGATGGAAACCGTCCACTAATTTCAAAGAGCTCTCCAGAATAATGGCCGCTGCCGACTTACAAAATTGGAAAAGATGGATGGCCGGGGAAAAGTTTCCATGGGATGCGCCTAACTATCCAGATGAGGCAAATCTTCTCAGCAGAAGCATTGTAAGTTAGTAAACATCTTTAGTCGATGTTATTGTCGGAATCCCGATCACCTAGTTAGATTAATTGCGAATTTATTTTCTCTTCTTTTTATCTGGAAGTTCTCTTAACTGAAGTGGCTTATTTGCAAAGAAAAGAGAGCCACGGATCTAGAAAGATCCTAGTTACGATTCATTGGTGCAGAGCTTTGAATTATCCTTTTGCCGTCTTGCCAAGTTGTTTTTGGGTAGATAGCACACTCTTTCTCCTTAATTCGGCCCTTGAATCCCAGAAGATCATCGAGCATTAAATCAAGTTCCTGTTCTAGTGTTCTTGTTGGCTTGAACCCTAACTTACGCAAGTGTTTTGCTTCAACTTTGTAGTGATGCTCTTCAGCTTCTTTTCGTGGATTTGGCACGTGGTTGACTCTGATCGCGAGATTCTTTCGCTCGCCTATCTTCTTTACAGTGCGAGCAAGGCTAGTTACATCATAGGTTTCATCAATTTGATTAAACACCCTATACTCTCCCTTGTCAGGAGCATTTTGGCATATCAAAGTGAGGCATTGTATCGAATCAACGAGAGCTAGGAACCCTCTCGTCTGTCCTCCCTTACCATAAACGGTGAGAGGATGTCCGATCACAGCTTCTGCGCAATATCTGTTGATTGCAGTCCCAAATACCTCATCGAAATCAAAGCGCGTACACATGTCAGGATTTTCAGATGGGTTGATCTCATGCGTGCGAGTTCCATACACCACACCCTGCATGACATCCGTAGATCTGAGGTCCCAGATCTTGCATGCCAACATAATGTTGTACGTATCGTGCACTTTGCTTGCGTGATAGAACGAACCAGGATACCGAGGAAACATAAGGTTCGCCCTTCTTCCGTTGTACTCTACCTCAAAGAAACCTTCTGCTATGTCGATCGGCGGGGTCCCGTACTCCCCCATAGTACCGAGTTTGATTAAATGAGCATTTGGAGCATAATCCCGCATAGCAAAAAGCAAATTCAAAGTCCCTATGACGTTGTTCTGCTGAGTGTACGCTGCATGTTCAGCATCGATCATGCTGTATGGAGCAGAAGGCTGCTCCCCGAGGTGGACTATCGCCTCAGGCTCGCACGATTTCAGGACATCGGCGATGAAATCGTAATCCGTGATGTCTCCTTCATGAAAATGAAGACTATCTTGGTAAATTGCCTTCGCGATGTGCATCCTTTTCTCCATGGTTTGGATAGGAGTTGCAGACCAGCTTCCAATTTCTTCAACCGTTCTTCTGCGAGAAAAATTATCAACGCCAACGACTTTGTTTCCTTTCTCGGCTAAGTGGAGACCCAGACTCCAGCCGATATAACCGTCCATTCCCAAGATAAGTACGTTCAAATTAATTAGCACCCGAAGGTAAAAAATCCTATTTAAGAATAGTCAAGACTCATTGACCTAAAATCTACTGAAACTGCTCTTTTCGAGGGTTTGACTCTTGGGTTAGTTAAGGCAGAACCAAGTTCGGTCCTTTTTGTTTCTCAGACTCAGTTAATGCCACCTCAGCCTGTGCATGAAGGTTTTTGGGAAAAATATAGACTGATAGAGGATCTCACTTTGATATGATGTAAAAATCCTCTCTTTTCTTCGGAACGGCGAAAAATTCGACCAGCCCAACGAGAGCTGGAAAAGTCTCGATCATCCCCACAAATGGACTAAAGAATAACTGCTGAACATGAAGGCTGAATCTTTTCGCCTTTGTCATTTTGACCGTTTTCAAATTAAACGCCAGTCCAACCTCAGAGCCAATGAGCCAGATCACAAACGTGAACATCAAGCTACCAGTAATCACAGATTCAAGAATAGTCCAGGGCATTTGACCTTGAGGGATGGTAGGTAGCTTGCCGTTCAAGAGACCCATGAAGCCGCTCAACATCTCGCCCCAAGTCAACATTGGCAAGTTCCTTATTTGGGGCACAACGTAAGCCGCTTTAGATCCTACCTCCTTGGCGAGGAAATTGAACATTTCTACCACTATCGGCCATGACATGTAGACGTACACTATTGTCGTCGCCAGAGCAGAGAGAAACCCTAGCCAAAATGAAGAGACACGGAGATAAATCCTCCTTTTCATATTCGGGGAAAGATATTTCAAATTCCCGAGCGTGCCTTTGATCCAACGTTTTCTCTGCTTGAAATGGTCCTTCAAAGTAAGAGGAGGTTGCTCGAGCAATAGTCCTCCATGCCATCCAAAGATGTTCCCGTACTTCTCATATACCTTGAAGCCGAAAAGCTGGTCCTCAGCCAAAGTTCTTCCGTTGTCCCAACCAATCGTGTCCTCGATGTCTTGTCTTACGAGCAAATTACTTCCATGGATGTGTATCGCTGGGGGATGCTGAATTTGAGAAAAGCATTCAAAGCACTGAAAGGGTCTCACCGATTCTGCAAGCATTGTGAGTCTATTGGCATCCCACACTTTGTAGGGGTAAATAATCGGGCCCTCTGAAATCAGGCCCTTCTTTTCTCTTATGAAAGCAAGTATCGAAAGTATCGTCTGAGGAATTGCAACACTTTCTTCATCCATGTGGAAGATCCAACTGTTGCTCGCGCTAGCTCCTGTGTTTTCGAGCCTGCGCTGTTCAACGACATAGTGCAAAGCTCTTGCCTTGCGGATTCCACCGTTCTCGGTCTCGTAGTCCTTCGGAACAACAATGACTTTTGCACCTTTAACAAGTTCGACATCCTTAGGATCTTCCGTTACGACACTTATCGAATAATCTGAAAAGGAAACTTGTTTGCAGGAATCGACGATAGATTGTATTCCACGCGGGACCACATCCGTAGCCCCGGCAGAGCGGGTCATTATCTGAAATTTGATAAAAGGATCGTTGTGGATTCTAACGAGGTTCTTGTTCACAAAATTTTTCCTATTTTTTAGAAAGGCCTTTACCTGAACCAAGGAGATCGGAAAATACGACAGCCAAAGGAAAATGACTATAACATATAGTAGCTCTCCGGTGTTCAATTAGGTCAAATCTCCTCAGGTAAAAGCTAGTTCAGATAGTAATTTCGAAGTCCTACGTTATAAAAGTGATTCGTATACTCCTCCAGAAAAATCTCACTAGAGTTTTCAATAGTTGTACAGGGCCTGAAATCTGGAATTAGAGTACATTTTTCTGATATCCTTCTCGTCTGCCCTAGTCTGTGAGTCACACTCAGTTACTCTTTAGAATAGTAATCCTTAGCAGTAGTAGCCTTTCAGACCATGAAGCAGGACTATGTTACTTGAGGCTCTAAATCCCAGAAAGTACTGGTTCGAACTCATTTTAGGGCTTGCAGTCATTGGACTTTTGGTCTATTCCGCATTGACTGGTCAATTTACAGTTGCAGGCGGCGCGTTTACCTATCCTTCGCTCGTCTCATATGTGCTTTGTTTTGTATTGACCGCATTTTTTCTGAATCGGCAGGGCCTCAAATTCCTTGAGAGAATTTTCTATTGTTTTGCGGCCATGGCAAGTGGGATTGTACTCTTTGAATTAGTCTATCATTATGCGTACGGCGTTTCAAGTTTTCACAGCTTTTTGCACTATCAACTATTTTTCTTTGGCAACCAGTCCGCCAATGGCTACTTTTCGCTGGACTGGTATCTCATT
>JASHNZ010000076.1 GCA_030041355.1 Nitrososphaerales archaeon | reverse complement strand
AGAAAATTGCGCCTAATCCTACAATAGCTCGTTTCATGGTTGCAAAGGAAATTCGCTCATTCCGCCACAAACATGCTTAACTAAACGGAACATGTATTTTCAAGGATCGGACTAGCTCCGAATAGACGAAGGGGGACTAACTAGCCGTTAGACCCACTGGCTGCGTAGAATTTCCGATGAATATTTCTTGGCTCAAGATAGTCGTTCCATTGATTAGACCTATGTAACCCGTAAGATAGGATACATAGACCAAATTGTTTGACGGATTATAGGCGAGTCCCGTTGGATAGGTACCCTTTGTAAAAACGTAAGCTTTCACGATCTTTGTTCCGCTAATCATGGCGATGGTGCCATAAATTAGGCCTCCGTGAGAAGCCGCAACATACATGTAATCGTTGGCAGGGTCATAGATGATGCTTCTTGCAGTAGCGAAGTCGGTTGACCTCATGATTATTTTTTCAAGTTTGTAACTCGTTGCATTAAAAACAAAGACCGCTCCCTCGTTGTTTCCCCGCTCATACGTAAAATCAGTGACGTACATCATACCATTGGATGGATTGTAAGCCACGCCTCCTGGCTGTGTGAAACCTTTTGTGAGCGTCTTCACTACCTTCCACGTCGCAACATTGATAATTGAGACGCTAGGTCCCTCTGAATTAGCGACCCAAACAGTATTCGTGGGAGGATCGTAGCTCATCAAACTTGGGTTACTTCCGACCGCCACTTGCTTTACGATCTGATTTGTTGAAGCTTTCACAACATAGACAAAGTTACCCTCGTTAGAAGAGATCAAAATATAACCGGCGCCGCTCGCAGGAACGTAGAGTGTCGCTGACGGAGTATTGAGTGCCTTGAGCCAGTGAACAATCTTGTTCGTCTGAGAATTTATTAGAGCAACGTTACTGTCAGCGAGAGGCACATAAACTATACCGTTTACAGGATCGTAAGCGTTGTCGCCACCTGGCGAGGACATTGGTTTTATCGTCTTCACGATTTGTGTTCCGCTAATAACTGATATCGTACTCGCTTCCCCGTTGAAGGAATAGATGTAGGTGTTGCCCGAAAAAGCTGCTCCTGACCCCATCGAAGCAAATGTTGGAGATATGAAGAGAAACAAAACAAGAAAAGAGGAAATTATCGAAAGCGCGAACTTTGATTTTTTTCGATTAATTGGGTTCATTGTAACATGTCATTGCTTTCTTATTTACTTAAGGATTTTTTGAATCCGAAGAGTCGGTATCACTTGTCGAAGACCAATGGCATCTAGCTAGAACCATCATTCCAGACTATATGAAAGGGGAAGTAATTTTCTTCCGTCCTTCGCCGGTTCGGATAGTAAAGTTGCGTTCTGCGAGTGGCGGGGAAAGAGGGCAACCTATCGGTGCCGATGCTGCCGAGGTTAGCGCAAGGCTGAGTTTTGAACCAAGCTATGCGATCGGCGAATTGATTCGTTGACGACTGTAAGATCAGGGATACTAACATGAAAAATGTCACCTGAAACGAGTGCGAAATCTACGTCTTGCTTAATGCATTTTTCGACACACGAACTTAGGCTTCCATCTCCAATTTCTGCAGGACAGGATCTCTAAATCCCCCGAGATGAATGTCTGAGATGTGAGCAAACTTGTGCAAGCAAAGGTTCACTTGGCCGCAACTGGTGCAGAGTCCAAAGAGCTCAACCGCGTATCAACCCATCTACTTCTCAGCAAGCTCGAACCTAGTTAGTCCCATTTGTTCTGCTCTCTCCAAAAGAGTCATCCTATCCATATCGTCCACGAGTAAACTCCCGGTGTAGGATGCATTACTTCTCGTTTCTGTCATGTTGTACTGCCGAAATGATCTGGTTCGGCCGTTTTTATCTTGCTTTTCGATATCGGACTTTCTCTCAAGTTGCAGTCGCACCTCAACAACATCGAGCTCAGGCTCCGTCTCCAGCTTCATCATTGTTAAGTTCAGCGTCTGTCCGATGTCCAGCAATCGGAGTCGTTTTATGATAGGAACAAAGCTCGCTATGTGGGGAGAACCAAGCAATATCTCTTCTGCTTCGTCTTTCTCAATTTCAAACTCCAGTACTTGAGGATGGTTTCTGCTAACCTTTAGCCTCCCCTGTGTTAACTCCGTTTTCGCTTTGGTGGTGCCCTCGGAAGTGTGGCTCTCGAACCGGAGCGAGATCGGAGTCCAATCATCATTCAGTTCCATTCGCATAAGGAAGCTGTTGATTCGCGGCGGCGCGCTCATCAATGCTTGAGAGGAGATGAGGATTCGTCCAGCTTGTGAGCGTTGCAGTGCAAATCGTTCTTCTCCAAGGAGTGTATCCGTTGACTTGATCCAGTAACTAGAATGCAATTGATCAATTCCATCGCCGCTCGAAGAAAGTGGTTCGAAGAGACTATCAAGACGTTCTTGAGTAATTGCATATGTAGCGATCAGCTCGTCAAGCATTCTGATGAGTTCCTCTTTGGAATACCACCTACCGCGAACCACAACACCACGAGGATGTGAGATGTTGCCCACATTCTCTAGCGGGTTGGCCTCCAGTAGAATTAGGTCGGCCCTCTTGCCCACTTCTACGGTTCCAAAATCGTCCGATCCATGAAGAAACTCGGCCGCGTCTTTCGTACCTGCTTTGATCGCATCGTATGGACTAAGACCCGCCTTAACTAGGTTCTGGAGTTCTTCATGGATAGAAAATCCGGGGATTACAAACGGATTGGGAGTGTCGGTCCCCAGCAGGATCCTCGCGCCAGCTTTATGCAGTTCTCTGGTGAACCTTGCTCTCATCTCATCAGCTCTCCTTATTCTCTTGAAATCTAGGGCAGTCATGTCTTTCAAGCGGAAGTCCTTTGAAGGATCCCAGCTCGCCAAGTAATCAGGAGGAACAAACCTCATTCGCGGATCCTCCACCAGTCTCCCGGCATCTTCTGCTGCAACAAATTTTTGAGTAACGACCAGAGTTACACAGTTCCAAGCGTTTGCTGCTTTTGTGGCAGCGACGATACGAGGGATCTTTCCTTCGTCAGCGTAGTCGATTATCTTCCACCTTGATTGCGGATCGAATCTGTTCTTGACCGGAGAATCATCAGCTTGAATTGCCTCGATGTACCCGGTGAGGTGCTCTATCGAATTCTGTCCCGCTTCAAGTGCTCTCTCAAGTCCAACGGCGTTCGGAATATGCCCTGCAACAGGCATTCCAAACTTTTTTGCCGAAGCGAGGATGGCTTGGTAGGCATCAAGAGATAGTCTAGTGTATACTTTGACGAAATCATATCCCAGATCTTTTTCGCTTGAAATCTCCTTTTCTGCTTCTTCCGCAGTTACGACAACCTTGGACGAATTCCAAACTGGTGGGCTACCGTCAACGAGAGGTCCAGCTGTGAAGATTGTTGGACCTAACATTTCGCCGTTGGCAATTCTCTGCCTCCAAGCAAGTTGTCGGTGACTTCCCCACATGTTACGAATGGTGGTCACTCCGTTTGCGATGAAGAGAAGGAGATCTGCCTCTCCCCAAGTATGAGTATGCATGTCCGCTAGCCCAGGCATAAGATACTTCCCGCTGCCGTCTATTCTCAGAGCGTCCTCAGGGATCTTGACCTTGTCTCTTTCGCCCATCTGAGCAATCCTATGCTTATCCACAATGACAATCTGGTCTCGCAGGACTCTTTCTTTGTCCATGGGAACTACGTTTACATCTTCGAATGCGACAGGTTTATCTCGCATAATTTCAACTCAAGCGATTTGGTGACGGCCTGAGGAAGGCGCTCAAAAAAAGTTTGAGGATTTCTAAAACTCTTGACTTTTGCCTTCCGAAGTTCGTTCAGACTGTCGTCCCATCTGTCCCTTCTAGCTTCATCGAGTAGAAGATCGACTTGGCCCGCTCGATAAACTCGACGACCTTCTTCAATGCTCTTCGATCAGTTACTATCTGTTCTCTCTCGGCCATCAGGAAAGCCGACGGAAGAACGGAGTTATAAGTGCGCACTCGATCTCGAAGCACCGAGCATAAAACAGCGAAGGCACAATACTCTCCATCTTCTTGGATAAACAACGATCGGTGAAATAATAGCGAGATCTTTCTCTTGTCAACATCGAACAAATTAGCATCGGAAAATTCACATCACTATTATGTTGGAATCGACGTAGGCGGAACCTTCACCGATGTTGTCATATTTGATACATTGACTCGGAAAGTTGAAGTAGTAAAAGTTGCAACGACCAAAAAACCAGAGGAAGCGGTTCTTGGCGTTCTTGAAACTTTGAAAGGAAAAGAACCAAGGAAAGTAGAACTAATTAACCACGCAACGACTATCGGCACAAACCTTCTCCTCACCGGAAGAGGTCTGGCAAAAACTGCTCTAATTACGAATCGTGGTTTTAGAGATATTATCGAGATTGGCCGACAGAAGCGACCCGAGCTTTATAATTTACGAACCCAAAGACCAACACCGCTTGTCCCAAGGCGGGATCGTTTTACAGTAAGTGGAAGGATACATTTTGATGGAGCTGAGCTGGAAGCCCTTGATGAAAAAGAGCTGCGAAGTATCGCAAAGAAGATAACCAACGAAAATTTTCAATCAGTTGCAGTTGGCTTTCTAAATTCTTTCGTAAATGATGGGCATGAAAAGAAGGTCAAGCGAGCCCTGCAACGTGTAGGATTTTTGGGTCATGTGAGTCTTTCGAGCGAGGTAGACCCCGAGTATAGAGAATATGAAAGAATCAGCACGACAGTTGTTAACGCCGTCTTGGCGCCGCCTGTCTCAGTTTACCTGAGTAATCTTGGAAGAGATCTGAAGAGGAATGGATTTTCCTGCCCGATATATGTTATGACTTCTGAGGGAAATTCAACCACAATAGCATGGGCATCAAAGTATCCAATTTCCATCATAGAATCAGGGCCGGCTGCAGGTGTGCTAGCCTGCGCCGAGCTCGCAAGAAAGCTCTCTCTTGGTAAAGTTGCCACATTCGATATGGGCGGAACCACGGCAAAAGCGGGGATGTTAATTGACTTTGTTCCTGATATTTCATATGAATTCGAAGCCGCGGGCAAAACGCACAGTGGAAGGTCTGTCAAAGGAAGTGGCTATCCAGTTCGCCATCCGTTCATCGATCTCGCGGAGGTGAGTGCAGGAGGCGGCACAATCGCGTCTGTAGATGAGGCAGGATCTGTGAGATTAGGACCGCAGAGCGCAGGAGCGGATCCGGGTCCAGCTGCTTATGGGAAAGGTGGAGATGAGCCTACTGTGACCGACGCTAACATTGTCTTAGGAAGGCTCAATCCAAACTATCTGCTGGGAGGAAAAGTGAGACTCTACCCTGAGAAAAGCAGTTTCGCATTGGAGCGAAAGATTGGCAAAAGGTTAGGCATGAACGCGGAGCAAGCTGCGGATAGCATAGTTAGAATAGTCAACCACAATATGGCACGGGCCATGTCAATTGTTAGCATCGAACGCGGAAGAGATCCGAGGGAGTTTACTCTTATCGCCTTCGGCGGGGCGGGTCCAATGCACGCATGTGCGGTTGCGGATGAAATTGGAATAAATCGAATAATTTTTCCTGAGCACCCAGGTCTCTTTTCAGCGTACGGCCTCTTGAGAACCGATCTTGCTAGAATGTTTTCAAAACCCGTTCTAACGAGTAATTTGAACTTCGCCCAAGATTTCTTAGATTTAGAAAGAAAGGCCGTGAGAGCTTTCCAGCAAGAGGGGTATGCCAAATTACGGTTCCAAAGATTTGTTGACTTGCGATACAAAGGTCAATCCTTCCAGATAGTACTTCCTTGGAAAGAGAATATCGATTTGAAAGTTGAGTTTGGTAGGCAGCACAAGAGATTGTATGGATATTCCTCTGCGGATGATGTGGAGGCTGTAAACGTCAAGCTCAGGGCAATTGCTGTAATACTGAAAATACAAATGCGTGAGGAACGCAGACTGAGAAAAAAAGTACTGCCAAAGGAAAACCGCAGGGTCTGGTTCAGAGGAAGATTCACTCCCGCTGATGTATACAGGTTTGAGGATTTTGGACTTGGGGTAAGAGGTTCAGGTGGATCCATCATAGAAGGGTACGATTCAACGATAGTACTCGAAGAAGACTGGAGCTGGAAAATGGATCAATACAGAAACATACACGCACAGAAGAGTGGAAAGAAGTTGCAGCTCAATGCGAATTGACACGATTACGGCTCAACTCATCAAGAGCTCTTTGTATTACGCGAGTGAAGAGATGGGGATCGCGCTGAGAAATTCATCCTACTCTCCTAACATAAAGGAAAGGATGGATCACTCTGCTGCCCTCTTTGATTCCGAGGGTCGTTTGCTTGCTCAAGCTGAACACATTCCAGTGCATCTAGGCTCTCTGCCATGGGGGCTAAACAACATTGTGCAATATTGCGACAGGAACGCAATAGAGCTCGAAGAGGGATCGATGATTGTTGCAAACAACCCGTATATCGCGGGCACTCATTTGAACGATGTCACTGTCGTCAAGCCCATTCACTTTCAAGGTAAGTTAATCGGTTATGCTGCGAATAAGGCTCATCATGCAGACGTAGGAGGAAAAGTACCAGGAAGCATTTCGATCGACGCAAGAAGTCTGTACGAAGAAGGGCTGATTGTGAATCCTACATATCTTATGAGGAAGGGGAAGCTTCTGAATGAAACAATCTCATTTTTTGTGTCCAACTCTCGCACGCCGATCGAACGCACTGGAGATTTGAAAGCGCAGGTTGCCGCGAATGTAACTGGCAGCCGCAGAGTTCTTGAAGTCGTAAAAAAATACGGTCTGAGAGCTTTCCAAGAAGCTGCTGCAGACTCCTTTGAATCTTCAAAGCGTGTGATAGTTTCGAAGCTCTCGAGACTCAAACGGGGAAGTTTTTCTGCTGTTGATTATCTGGAAGGACCGAAAGGAGAGAATATCAAGCTCAAAGTGAGAATTACGGTGAAGAGTCGTTCGATGGAATTTGATTATTCAGGTACCGACCGAGAGCTCTCAAATCCGCTCAACACGGTCTTCGGTGTAACGCTGTCGGGCGTTCATTACGTATTAAGAACCCTGATGGGGGATGATATTCCAGCTAACTACGGCACTTTTTCCTCGCTCAAAGTAAGCATTCCAGAAGGTACGCTCCTAAATCCGACTTTTCCGCATCCAGTGGCAGCCGGCAACACAGAAACTAGCCAGAGGAACGCTGACCTGCTCTACCGTGCCTTTGCGAAGGCTCTTCCATCCAAAGTGCCCGCCGCAGCAGGAGGCTCGATGAACAACGTGATGTTCGGCGGAGGCCACAATAAATCAACTTGGGCATACTATGAAACAATAGGTGTGGGCCTGGGGGGCAAGCAAGGTCAAGATGGGATCGATGGCATACAGGCAAACATGACAAACACGATGAATACCCCTATCGAAGACATCGAAAGAACTCTTCCCATTAGGATCACAAAATACGAGCTTAGAAAAGACAGCAGTGGGGCGGGCGAGTTTCGAGGTGGATCGGGCATTGTTAGAGAATTCGAAATGACAGGCGACAGTCCAGTGACATTTACCATCGTCTCGGAACGGTTTTTGAATTCCCCTTGGGGGCTCAAAGGAGGATTGCCCGGTGCGAAAACTCGGGCATTTGTTATAAGGCGTGGCTCGCGATCTTCGGATAAATCAGTCAGACGAATCGAGCTCCCGGGTAAAGCGACTGTCGTCCTAAATCCAGGAGATAAATTTGAAATTAATACTGCTGGAGGCGGTGGCTATGGAAGGCCCTCGAAGAGAAATCTATCACAAATAGCTAATGACTTCAAGAATGGCTTGCTATCTAAGCAGTATGTCGCTGATTGTTATCAAATACATGTTTAGGCAAAAATTACCACAAACCTAGTTTTGAGATTATTGAGTTTCGCAAGAGACAGAAAACTAAAGTATCAATGCCAGAAACCAATCGACTATGGTGGAAACCAAAGCCATTCACGTCTATGACGATAGGATAACCCGATTCTTAGGCGGTTTTGCGTTGTATGGCCTGGTTATCTTCATTTTGTTGGAATTCAAAATACTCCCATTGAGCGGAACAACAGGCATATTGTTTTTCATTTTTGGAGTCGCAGTCCTGGCATTTTTCGTTTCCAAAGGCACAAAACTAGAATTTTACGAGGATTCCCTAAGGGTAACAAGTGGAACAAGAATGCTCGTTTTCAGATATGACGAGTTGACACTAAGCAGACAACCCGGCTCTAACCACTGGTTAAAGATTTCCGTAAAAGATGGGAATGATAAGAGTTTGAGCTGGAATGTTCGAAATAGCTCGCACAAAAAACGAAAGATTACAGTATATGACTGGCTTTATACGAAGATTTCCGGAGCAACTCCATCAGTCTAGCAGCGTCTCTTATTCTGTAATTGTTTGAAATTCTCTGAGCATGATGAGCGCCCAAGGTGCCATCTTGAAATGTTTCTCCAGCAAAGTGCGGGATAATTCCTTACCGGAAAGCCAGAGAGAATTCTGTAGCTCAATCTCGTTTAACTGAGGTTTTTGATCGGTCTCTACGACGCCTACTCCGCATATTTCAAATTCAGAGAGCCTGAACCCTTGGGGGCTGGATTTGTTTGGATAAGAAGGATCTGGCGCATGATATTGGAATTTTCCGACGTATACTATGTCGTCTACCGTAGTCGAGATTCGGAGCTCTTCTTTAAGCTCAACTGCCATCTGGGTGACATAATCATTCTGGCCCCATCTTGGATGCCCCGCCATAGTAATGTCCCAAAAGCCGGGGAAGGGCGGAGGAAAATCTAGATCTGGACGCGTTTCGGATCTTTGAGTTAGAAGAATTTCATTCTGTTTATTCTTGACTAGAACCATCAAACCTCTATGAAGAATGCCATCGTTCTTGTGAGCCACCAATCGGTCTATAGGACCTATTATCTCATCTTGCTCGTTTACTTGAATTATGTTTTCAGGCAAAGAGATGAAAGCCTGATCCTAATTGGCTTTTGCTTAATATTAAAGAATAGAGTTAGTCCTTGATTTACTATTTTGAGCGGTACTATTATCAGCACTTCTTAAATCAGAGGAACCAGAAATTGCATTACGATTTATAATGCATGGTTCAGAACTTGATCTGCCAAAGACCACCGACGCAGAACAATTGACTATTCATGAAGCAGAATGGGGAGGAATGAACGTGATGTTCATTAATTGCCACACAACTTTGGATATTGCCCCAGTGCTCAAAGGACTACCAGGAGATAAATGCCAGTGTCCGCATTGGGGAATGATTTTGAAAGGAAGAAAATTAGTAAAGTATGCTGATCATGACGAGGTTCTTAACGCCGGTGACGCATATTACATGGCGCCCGGGCATACCACTATAACAGATGCTGGAACAGAATGGATTGAGTTCAGTCCTGCTCAAGATCTAAAGGTAACGAACGCGATCGTCGAACGAAATCTAAGTTCTTTTGCCAGATAGCTTCCTCATTATTTGTAACAAGCAAATTCGCTTGAAATGGGTGGGCTTGAAATTCATCTAATTGAGCAAAAAGACCTCCGGTAGCCAACTTACGACGTTCATGGCAGAACACTGTTGCCAACCAGTTCGAATGAGTCTTGCGGATTGGCTGAACCGAAATCCCACTCCTGTATTGTGCGAACGCAAGTTCGACGGATTTCGCGTCTTTCTTTTCAAGAGCGGATTAAAGATTGTTCTTACCACAAAGCACGCAAGAATCTATACGCAAACCAGTCATCCAATCCTGTTTCAAAAACTCCAGCCATTACTCAAGGACTCGCTACCCAACCAACTAATTTTGGATGGAGAGTATGTCACCCCGGACGAATTGCATCTCTTTGACGTGCTAAGGGTCAATGACGAGGATACGACTACTCTGCCGCTTTTCAAAAGAAGAGAACTGCTCCACGAGATCCTTGCGCGGACCGGAGTTAAAGACTTTGAAGTTGAGACACTGCAAATAAACAGCTATTCCGAAGTTATGAAAACTCTGAACGATTTTATGAGCAAAGGCGCCGAGGGAATAGTTTTGAAAAATCCCAACTCCGAGTATGGTGAGCGCAGCTCATGGCTCAAGCTGAAACTCTACGATACCATCGATTGCTTTGTGATAAAATACGAAAGAACCGGAGATATGGAGAGCACCGGAATCCCCCACTCTTGGTTCGTGGGAGTGTATGACGAGGCAGGGCAAGTAGTGGAAATGGGAAAGGTAGGGGCTTATGTCAAGGAAGTAGATCCTTTGAAAATCAAGGTCGGGTCTGTCGTAGAAATTCAATTTCAGGAAGTAACCGAAGACCTGAAGTTTAGGCACCCTCACATCTTGCGGATCAGGGAGGATAAGACCCCGAGAGAGTGCACGATCGATCAGGTAAAAAAGGGAGACCTGACAGAACACTTTCGCTGATTCCTTACTCTGTTGGAGCCTTAGTTATCTTCCTCTTACTCATTAAATATCTTTGAGTATTTGGCGTTGATCCATCAACCCGAACCTAGACACTGACATGAGGATAGAAATCTGTACCACGTTACTGAATTTGTAGACACCTTATGTAGAATTCTCAGTTCCGAAAACCTATGCTTTGGGCTCTTCTAATTTACTCTAATGCAAAGAAACGAAGATGTCTCTTGCGCCTTAAATTTGCCAGAGCCTAATGCAATTTTTCTGAATTAAGGTAATCTTCTTCCAAGCTCTGAATGAAGGTTTTCATTTCATTGGCAAACACTCGTTTTACAAACGGCTCGACTATCGGAGAAAAGGCACTCGTGAGGAATCCTTTGGGCTCAATCCTAGTCTTATAGTGAAGCGTAGTCGTTCCATCTTGCTCGGAGCTAAGATTATACTCGGACCTTGCACGCGCGGCCTTCCCATCATACTCGGAGACCCATCTTTGAGGCCTCTCAAGTGTGACCCTTATCTCGAACTGCATTCTTTTCCAATACATTTGCTCCTCATCACGCAAGACAATCAAGTTGGCAGTCTTTGAGATAATCTCTCGTTTCTTAAGCGGTTTCACGAGCATTGTATCCTCTGGAGTTAAATCGGTCCACCAATCAAACACGAATCCTTGCGTGGCCTTGATTTTGCGAGTGATCGAAAATTCAAAGGTCAATGAGTCTTAGCAAGCCTTCGTTGAACCTCTTTTATAATTGAATTGACGGTTCCAATGCGACTCCTAGAAAAGCTACCCAATCAAAAACAGGTACAATGCTCCCACCCACAGAGGCAGGGCAATAGCAAGGGCGAGCAAAATATTTCCTCGAAAGATCTTGTAGCCATCAAGCGGTGGCACAGGCAGCATGTTAAAGGCTCCAAGAAGTAAATTGAGATAGAGACCATCTGTTACAACTAAAGTGACAAAGTAAGAACTTGGTACAAGAAGCACTATGAAGAAAAGTAACGCAAACAAAAGATTGAGCCCGGGCCCTGCCGCGGAGATCCACGTGTTCTCCTTTTCTGGATTCAGCTGTTTGTAATTTGAGGAATAATAGCCATATCCGTAATATCCCGCGGCTGCTCCAGGGGCTATGTAAACAGCGCCGGGCGCACCAAAAAGAAAGAAGGTTCCAAACAAAGAGGAAATTACGGCAGTGAATATGAGAAGAAGTAAACCGCTTCGCCATAGTTGAAAGTGGGCCACGTATCCGTATCGGACTGCCACAAACTTGTGTCCCATTTCATGCAGAATGAATCCGGTAGCCCCCGCGATCGCGGCAGCCGCAACGAATTCCAAATTTGCAAAGGGATCAGTCCCTTGGACCAGATTGATTAAGCTCCTGAATGAGAGAGCAAGTGAAAGCACCACCCAGGCTACCAAAATATCGCGGGGTTCCTTTGGGGCAAACTGAGAAGCCATTGGCAGTGAATGAAACAATAGAGCTTGCTCTTCACTATTTCGCAAAAAGTCTCCCTGTTGAAACGGACTACCCGGAGACGACTGGAGAATTCAACAGTCGTGCCTAACGCTTCATTTCTTTCTGTTTAATTGATAGATTCTCAAAGCAACTTGAGCAGACAAGTTGGAAGCGTTTTGTCTTATCGTCGAGCACAAACCCTCCCTCCCTTTGTTCGACAACTTTTCCACATCTCGAACATATGTTAAGGGGAGCCATTCGCATCAAGGTTGGCCAGCCGCCTATTTTCTCTTTAGGAGTCAGAATTCTAGAGATGCTGCTCGCACTGTGCAAAGAATCTGAACTGGCCACTAAGGGCCAAGTATACGCTAGTTGACAAAGCTTCGGAAAGATAAAGTGACATCTACCCATACGAAGTGCTGTATCAGAGCATCCTAGTAGATTCTAGTGTACGCCAAAAAATATAGGCTTTGTAAAGAACTAGGATTCAATTGAAGTAAAGCGGACTAGATAATCTGCTCACATGTCTTCTTGCTGGTGGAATGCCCAATCTCGCGCTGGCGCGTCTACTGGTTGCGACGGATCTGCATTTCTCGGAGCAGTATTTTCTCCGAAGGCTGATCCCGACAGGTAAGACTTGATCTAATGGCGTGCCGCAGAACTCACAGTAGCGAATCTCGTCTTTCTTTCTGCGATCTTCGACGCTTTTACCCATCGTATCTCTCCCTCGATTTCTCAGTTAGATAACAACCTAAGTCAACATTTGCTAATATTAAATCAAATTATCCTTTCTTAGCTATTTTCAGTCTATTGATGTAATATAACGGCAAGAATCATTCATAAATTCATCACAGTCAAGCGCCTCTCAAGAGGTGAGATTATAATACTTTGCCACCAGAGCCCAACTTTGGTCTTCAGACGGTATGAGCAACCGCTGTGGAAAATCCTTTGGATATAGGCAAGAGGGGAGCTAAACACGGCTCGTCTTAGCAAAGAAGCCCAATGTTCAGGACGAATACCAGGCCTCGCGAGACAAAGATTGTCATGCTTCGAAGGGATGACTTGATTCAAAGTAAATCGAAACTCTATCAAAACAGAACAGAACTACGCGACTATCTCGGTTGAAATCAGAGTGTTTCTTACTTCCTTGAGCAGCCTTGCAAGGTCAAAGCTTGTTGTCTCGTCTGGGCTTTCCGGCAGACCAAACTCCTTTCTTAGTTCGCTAGCTATTCTAATTTCGACGAGGGGGTATCCTAGTCCAAAAATCGACGATAGACAATATGTAAATTTCTCAAGATTCTTTGGAAAGATCTCTTGCGGAGTCAAACCCGTTTCCTTTTCGAACTTGAAAAAGACCACTCTGCTTATGTTGGCTCCAAATTGATCAAGAGCTCTCTCCATGACTGAGAGAATTCTACAATCTAGGGTTCTCGGCAAATGACTCCTCTCTCTTCAGCGAAAGCTGCCCAAGTCTGTTCTGAATAGCTTCGGAGAGAATGATTCGAGTTTTTCGTAAAACGATAAGCAATGATCAAAATCGATGATTTGTTCGCACAGCTCTTCACAGTTCTTGAAGATCTTACTGATCATCAACGGCACTTAAGACACCGATTTGAAGCTGCCTTTAAGCTAAGATTTGATCAAACAGATTCTGTTTTCTGACCGCGCTGACCATGTCTGCCAAGTTGTTTATCTCGTAATATTCAGGAGAGTTTAGGCGAGCCTTGACTTCATCAACAATGGCCTGCTCCATCAGCTCGGCAGAATTACCGAAGATACTCTTAAGCGCTGTAACAAAGGCGTCAGGGTTGATCAGTATGCCCTCTTTTGGTGCGTCTCCCAACACAACCATCCTCCACATCACCGCGTATTTGATGCCTGGACCAAATCGATTCAGACCTCGTTCGATGCATTCCATCAGTTCATAATCGCCGAGCGGTCGACTGATTCGACTCATTTCATAAAACCAACAGGGAATACTCATTATTCTGTCATATCGTTTCTTGCCAGAAAACTTCTCTCGGAAAGAATAACTCTGTGATTTGGCAATCTCCTTCTTAAGGGAAGATAAAACCCAAAATATTCCTGGGAAATCTGTGGAACATCAAGGATAGGCCCATAGTGCCCTAAGGCCAGGTCTGGGATAGCCCAATAGCGATTATGGCTATAGTCTTTCTAAAGGAATGCGACTGGCATGATCCTTGTAAAGATTGGCATTGAAATGATCATAGAATCTGCGCAGTTGACGTGCTAAGATTCCAACTCTAATACAATGCTTTTTGGATCGGCTAGCTCGGCAGAGAACGCTTTACTCCTAACGAACCTTTTCCTCTGATTTTCTGGCTCTATTTGGGAGAGATTTAGGAGTCTTCTTGGAAACATCCTAAATATTCAGTTCAACAGAGAAAGACCAGACGTTTCGGGTTTGGAAGCGCGTCGGGATCCGTTTATCGATGGAAACAAAGGAAATTTCACGTGAGAAAGAACCTTCTCAGTACTCAAATTTAGACAAGCTGATCCAGCTGAGGATGAGATCTAGAAAAGGACGAAAGATCAGGTCAAGGGACACCATACTCTATGAAATTTTGGATGCCTGCCACAGCCCTGCTGTGGAGCACTGGATCATGATCAAGGCAAGGGTGGGCTATCAATCGTTTGTCAAACATATGGACACGCTTTTGAGTGAAGGTAAAGTTAGCTCCTCTCGAAGTGCTGATCATCGGGGAAGAAATTCCGCGACCTACTATACTCTCACAAAGGAAGGCCTTCAAATGCTCGAGAGATTAAAGTCGGAAAAATCCTAGATGCTGGACAAACCACTTCCGCGTATAACCTAAAAGCAAGTACGTTGAGGAGATTTTTATCCGGAGAATGCGAGATTGGCTGCACTTGGCGACGCGTTTGTGCTGATTAGTGCGGTGCTCGGGTTTGCTGCTCTGGTAATCCTGATCGCCGGCGTCGCCTCACCGAAAGAAGAGGTCAATGGATCGCAGTAAAAGTAACTAGCACGGAAAACCCTATATCTTGTACAATAGAATCTTTTGATGAGAGAGCCTTTTCTTAGTAGGAGAAAGAATATTTGAACTGTCCAAATTGTGGTGCCCAGCTTCCTGACGATGCATCTTTTTGTTACAAATGCGGATCCAGAATAAACGCAACGGGTTCTGGGAGTCCTGCCGGACAAGCTGCCGGTCCTTCTGCGGGTAGTACTTCACCGCCTAAATCGATTATTGCTCCTTCCGGAGTGACCTCCATAAAGTGCCCGAACTGCGGTGCACCCATAGCTCCAAAATTCGGCGAAATGATCATAACTTGCCAGTATTGCGGAAGCGCAGTAACTCTGGGTACTGAGGGGTGGAGCAGCATACAAAAGCAGACCATGCTTCCGGTCAAAGTTGCGACTGTCGATGAGCTAGACGCGATAATCACGCCGCTCATGGATAAGGGTCTACTCCACCGGCATCTCCAGGAAAATTCGACCCAGGAGGAAATGAGCCTTTCCTACGTGCCCTATTGGATCGTGAGCGTGTCGGCCCGGACGTCCGTGGTTGCGACAAACGAGACCCAGCAGATTGCGCAAACTGCGACGACTGCTGCCCTGATGGGAGTGATTTTGGGAGGGATGGGTGGCGGCTTTGGTGGAGGCGGAGGAATGCGGAGAGGCGGCAGAAGGGCTTTCTTTGATGCCAGGATCGCGAATGATTTGTTCACGGGACGTTTTGCGCCGCGCCCCATTATGATGTTCGGCATGGGAATGGGAGGGGGAAGAGGAGGGAACCAAAAGGCCGAGCAGATGGATGCCAATTACAATTTCCCTGTAATCGCATTAAAGGCGCTCACCGCGTACCAACCCCGGGATTATCAATTTGATCTGGGACAGCGAACCTTGTTTGACATTACGAAGATCCCCAAGGAAATTCATG
>JASHNZ010000075.1 GCA_030041355.1 Nitrososphaerales archaeon | reverse complement strand
TGCATTTTCAGGAAGGACTGATGAAGCAAGGAGTATACTCGAAGATTTCAAGGAGGTCGCAAAAACTCAATACTTGCCCCTAGGAGTATTGGCTCGAATCTACGCAGCCTTGGACGAGAGAGAGGAAGCAATGCGGTTGCTGGAAGACGCTTATCAACGAAGAGATTTTAGTGTGATGTTCGATCTGAGGGGGATCTACTCGATAGGCGCATTCGACAAGTTTCGCTCTGATCCGAGATTCATTGCTCTCGCGAAGAAAGTTGCTCTGGAGCAATAGATCCAAAAGACAATCGCTCCGCTTGGACCGAGGATTGTAACATAGTCAAAAGAACTCGCTAAAGCCTTTCTTCAGTTACACGAACAATTACTCATCGATTCCTAGTCTAAATTTAGTTATCACTCGCAATCTCAATTCTCGCCCCTGTTGCGTTTTATGCCTTAGAACAAAAAAAATCGCGAGAGGTTTGTTCCTTGTAATGCATCACACACAAATAAAGATGTGAATGCGAAGATTTGCTCAACCCAGAAAGAACTTATTAACAGTGAGCTGCTCGGGTTTTATTCGGGGATAGTAAAGGAGATTCTATCATTGGGGCATCATCTCGACTCACCACTCGCTCGAAAAGATATCCGTCTTGATTTCACGGACCTCTACGTGTTCCGCGGCCAAGTGGGCACTGTGTTTGCAAACAGTGTTTGCCATTCAATCTTCGGTCCCATCCCAGTGCCGGGCTACCATCCAGAAGGCATGTATGAATTCAAGATAGATTCTAACGGCGATTCGGTAGAGGACGTTACTTACCGCTTTACGTTCGATGCACGCGATGGAAATGGAAAGCAGAGATTCATCCTGCGTCGCATTACTGGAGCGGACGCCGCCGATCCGCATGCGCCAGGAGACATTGTTGCACAAGGCACAACAGAAGATCACGTGACCACTGCTTCTGGTTTGCGTGCCTGGGCGGGAAAGGCAGGCGATCCATTTTGGATCGAACCAGACGTACTTCACGCCGTCGGTCATGCGTTTCAAGATGGGAAGGTCGTGGACCTGTCCGGGTGGGATGAGAGTCGCGCGAAGAACTTGTTCGCTGGACACACCCTCCATTCGATAGTGCTGGAGGTTCCAGATAGCGAGTTACTCACCAGCACAGGTGGCAATCGCCGCGTTGGCGTGTGGTCTGTCGCGAGTTTGGCTACTGACGCTGGCGGTTGGTGGCCGCACAACAGGGCAGCTTTCCCGATGATCCACCCTCTTTTCACACAGTTCAACGAAGATCTCGGAAACCGCCTAAATGGTGGACGACCTGCCGACGACTTTGCGACTCATGGAGAGATCATCACGAAGAAAATCGCCGCCGTAGTTTCAGCATATGGAACGGCAGAAGACCCCAGAGCATATGCGGAGAAGTTTGCGCGCCGATTCCTTCCGAACATTCTTCCCTACGAGGTAGGAACGCCGGGATCATTCGGGTTTGCCGAATGGAACGGGCGTTCCCTCACTGACAACGCTCCGAATGTCATGTTCTCAATGGCCGCGAATACGCCCATCCGTATCGGGATTGGCAAGGAGTCTGTTGTCTCGAAGCCCAGAAAGATCTTTCCCTATATGCCCCTTCCCACTTGACGACGAATTGGAAGGGCGGAGGCTCCATGCCTTCTCCTTTCGCGGCGGCGTTAGTCTACTCGTTTTACGCTATCCAAGAATGTAGCGGAAGGAACGAAGAAGAGATTTCTCGTGACGGCGCGGCTATAATCCAACAACCGGTCGTAGTTGTCTGGTGGCCGACCGACGAATATGTTCTCGAGCATTTGCTCGATGGTTTGGGGAGAACGACTGTACCAGGCAATGCGAAAAATTCGTTCAAATATGCGCGACTCCAAGAATGCAATTCAATTTGTTCGGATTGCTGAATTGCTGCATAATTTGAGTGGAGGTGTATTTGCCCAATATGCGAATGTTAGGAGGATTTCAAATCCTGACAATGATATTTGGCACGAAATTCTTCTTTCACACATGAGATTTATGACAGAGTCCTTGGTGTTGCATACAAAGTATTTGTCGAGGGGTCAGTCGATCTCGCTGTCTTCGATAACGTGGCCGTCATAAGATAGCTAACGAGCCAGTCAAGCTTTCATGAGAGCAAGAATAGGTCTCCTATACTCCGATCTGTTCAAAGCAATTGAACTGAGCTACGTCTAGCTAGCGCAAGATAGATTTATCTCGCTCCAAGAATACTGAGCGTGCGATAGATCTGGCTTCCACGGGCGTCCCATCTCTTGATAATGTCCTTGGCAGTGATGGCTATCCTGACAAGTCTGGAATTCTGGTCGTGGGGCCTCCAGGAATAGGAAAAGAGGCTCTTGCCTATTGGTTTGTTAGATCAGGACTGATTCAAGGCGATTACTGTCTCTATGCGACGCATCGTCCTGTTTCTGATGTTCTAAGAGATATGAAAGGTGTTGGAATAAGTACCGAACGCGTGCCTGATTGGATAGCCAGCTCCGGTTCAAGCACTCGACTCGATCTCAGAGATCCAACTTCAATTTCAGTCAACGTCAAACAGGCCGCGCATACCAACAAAAATCGACGCGTGAGGGTCGCCACGGACGTACTCTCGCCCTTGCTGGTGCTGAATTCAGTAGAATCAATGTACAACTACTGGTCGCAGCTGCTATCTGACCTGAAGCAACAGGATTGTGTCACGTTTGCGCTTGCCGAAGAAGGCATGCACGCTCCGAATGTTCTGACAACGATGGAACAAATTTTCGACGGAGTAATCGAAATGAGGCTGTACGAAGACGGTCTGTCAATCACGCCGCTCTTTCGAGTGAAAAAAATGTTAGGCCTTCCGCCGCTTCACGGGTACTTTCGGTTTTCAATTTCATCCACCGGAATGGAGGTTACGCCCTATGCAACCAAGTGAAATCATCAACGTTGTCGATAATGTTGGCCTCTATATTGCAGCAGTAATCTTTGCCGTCGCAGCTTTTAGGGCCATTACTATAGGGAGGGCCCTCGTGATCAGGGTCTACCGGACTCAGGCATACTTTACAGCAGCTTTGGCAATCTTGGAAGCTGGTAGCATCCTCCTCAATCAGAGTGACAAAGCGTACGCCTTCTTGCTGGTTATTATGTTTGTACTGGTCGACGTCACAATTTTAGTCGCGCTCCAAATGGATTTCTTCCACAGGAATACGCTTCGGTGGAAGCAGGTCAGATTGGTCGCTTACGGATTGCTAGTCGCGACCTTTATTCTGACAGGTATCACCGGAAATGCTTCGCATGGTCATATCACCGGGGGCTTGAGTTTTCTTAACGCGTTGTATACTTTTTCCGGTACTATTTACATTGCTTACGCTTTCATCGTTTTCATCTTTGCTTACCCAACTGCAGCTGCTGTCGTAAGCGCTCGAAGAACTCCGGACAAACCTCTAAGGAGATTCATGGCGCTCGCAGGCCTCTTTCTCTTTGGTCTCCTGATCAACACCCTGGTCTTCACCTTAGTTACCGTGGTGTTCAGTCCTTTCTTTTTCATAGCATTCGCATACATTACTTATCGCATGGCAATGTCCCTATCTCCGGTGGGCAGAGTGAAGAAAGAGGCAGTGTAGGCGTTGACCTAGCGTCGCCTAACCTTAAGACTGTAAGTTTTCTGTCCGAGACGCTATTCAATTGTGAATAATGGCGTTTGGTTAATCTGGACTTTGAACCTGGGCTAACAGCTCGTCGTCATAAATTCATAAACACCTGTTGGTCAGAAGGAATTTTTTCATGTCAAGATGCAAGCGAAACCTTCTAGTTCGATAGTACTTTGCAAGAATTGATTTCAGCTCCCCCCAGTGTTGTAGGAAACATTGGGAACCTGCATAGATCCTTTTCGGCTTCCCTCCAGTACTCCTCCATCATGTTGAACTCAGGAGAAGCTGTCGGGATCCACATGACTCTGAGCATCTTACGTTTTTTCCTCAGGTAATCAGTCACGATCTTTGTATAACTCAGAAATCGCGGTTACAGTGAGGCCCATGACCAAAGACGGACGCAGCTAGGCGGGAGACGTGAAGGTGATGAAGCTCGATTGTTCCAAATTGAAATCTCTAGGATGGAAGCCGAAGATGAATTGAGAAGGACCGGTGGCAGAAGATGTCTACTTTCAGAAATAGCCATTGCTTCATTCTCAAGAGGTCCTTTAAATTCAGTCATTAGGGAAGCGGTAGTCCCCGCTGCCGATTTCTGCTATTGAGTCTCCATTTTGAGCAAAATGTTCTTGCTGCTTACAATCTGATCAAGCTAGAAAGCTCTTGATAACCAATTTTTCTATTTTTTTTGTGTGTATCTAAGACATATTATGAGTTATAGAATACTTATATGTCTTACATACACGCATTTGCATATGCGACCCAGCCGTGAATTCGGAGCCGTAGAAGCTGAAGTCTACAGGAAACTCGTACAGCCGGAAGCCCCTAAGATTCTTACCTTGACCGACGCTATGGAAGGTCTAGGCAAGGCAAAAGCCAACAGCTTCTCGCATACCATGTCGTCGCTCGAATCAAAAGGCGTGTTGAAAAGAATCGGAAAAGGAGTCTACCTGAACAAGTCCACTGGTCTAATGCCAAAGGTAGTTGATCTCATTCCTCAGGTCTTCAGAAATACAAAGTACTATCTCGGACTGAATGCAGTCGCAAATCACTGGGGCCTCTCGTCCCAGATTCCATATGCATACTACGTCATTTGCACATCAAGAGACGAAGCTCAAAAGAAAAGGATCGCTAGCTGGTGTTCGATGCTCAAGAGGCTTGAAAAGGATCTAGGCGGAACAATTGTACCCGTTGTCGCACACTCGCTTGCCACGATTGACAAGGGAATTACACAATCGATCATAGACGGATCGCAACTTCTCATTTCGACAATCGAAAGAACAATCATTGACGCCGTGATGTTTACAGAAGAAATTGGAGGTCCCGGAGAAGCTCTTCTTTGGACAAGAAGAGCAATGGCCAAGTCAATCGACTACAACGAGCTCGAAAAAATCTCGTCAAGGATTTCCGTACGGATTAATTCGGTAGCACCTAGGCTTGGATTCCTCCTTGAGACTATGTTGACCGATATTGGACAAATCCCCGTTGAGGGAAGGATCTCTGCAGACAGACTCGTGAGGAAACTGCAATCGATAGCTTCCAAGACTAGGGCAACTTATAATTGGGGATCGGAGAATGCTTCCGCAGAATACTTTCCGAAATGGCATCTACACATCAGCATGGCATATCTAAACCAACTAAAGGAGCTGCGCAGTTTTGAGTGATGATGTTGTAAGTATCATTAGGAACTCGAAAATGGACGGGAATGCTCTAAACCGGCTCGCAGATCGGTCTGGCTCGGGAAGAGTGGCGGTCGAGAAGGATTTCGTCATCTCCGTTATCCTCATGTTAATTTCGAAACTACCCGGAGTTCTCCCGTTATTCCGACAAAATGGTCTTCAGAGGCGGGACCTGTATCAAGAAGGTTTTCTTCCCTAAAGAAACAAGGTTCAGCGAGGATCTGGATTTCGCAAATCTTACGCCCGAAGAATCAAGCTCGTTCCTCCAAGAAGTAAATCACTTGATAGGAAGGAACCTTGGCGTAACAACCTTCGAAAGATCAGAAACGGAGTATAAGAACGAGAGTGGGCTCGACTTCATTTTGTATTATACCTCTCTCCTTCAACAAAGGAATCACATCACCTTCAACCTCAGCACAGCATCACCTATCGAACAAGTCAAAAGGATGAAAGTCGATGTTTCTCCCTTTTTCCGCAAGAGCCCCAATGTACTGTGCATGACCCTAAAGGAAATCGTGTCTGAGAAGATGCGTGCCTTGCTGCAACGCAAAAAACCAAGAGACATATTTGATGTGTGGTTTTTGATTCATGAAAAGGGAATTAAGCTGGACAAGCGACTATTGTTGAAGAAATTGCAACGAAGTTACGACGCAGCGCCATTCAACGCGAAGAAGGATGCCGCGACTTATATCATATCAGATGTGGTCTCTCAAATCAAAGAGGTTGTGACAGAAAAAGCGTGGAATAATGAATTGGGCGGATTGATCATGCGCCCGATACCGGAGCGCTCTGTGGTTGTGGAAACTGTTTGCACGATCCTTCTTTCCCTATTGGAAGATATAACTTTGAAGTATCGAGGTACAAGGACTTAAAATACAAGCTCAAGCCATGACCAAAGACGTACCCGGCCGGCCGGGAGACGTGAAGGTGATGAAGCTCGATTGTTCCGAACTGAAATCCTGGGATGGAAGCCGAAGTTAAATTCAGTCCATGAATTAAGTGCAAAAATGATGAACCAATGAAACACTTGTTACTGGGTCGACGACCATTTAAGCCAGCCCAATTATTCGCACATAGTCCTCTGGTGAAAAAAAGGCATGCCTAATCTTTCTGAAAGTTTTCTTTAGTAAAAGGAATTCATTGTCAGCAGTTACAAACCCGCCAATTCTAGTACGGTCTCCCTGCAGTACTTTGCAGATGAGAGATGAATCAAATCGTGAGTCTTTAGGCCAACACTTGATAGAGCTAGAGCATCGCCAAGGATCGAAGGCATGCGAACAACCTCAGCTTCATCTAAAGTGGGAAAAAAATAAACAAAGCTGTTAATTGCCAAAATAGAAGGAGACGGTTATCACAGCCGAGCCATAGGCTTGGGTAGTGCTGTTCGTGCTAGACTCGTTACTAATGCTAGCCTGTAGAGTAAGTGTTCCGTTTGAGCCTCCTTTGTGACCTAAGACGACCATAGTGTTCCAACCACCCAAGTAATTGGCCAAGCCCACGTAAAATGTCATAGTTCCGCTTCCTAAGTAGGTACACACATAGGTGAGGGCGCTCGAATCATTCGATTTAGCCGCGAAAGTGGCAATGGACATGCTCCATTGACCTTGGTAGGAGATTGTGGGCTCAAATCCGCTTGGAATTACTACACCTCGTAAACTGGACAAAGGGGTACAGATTCCTTCTGTCTGAGTAGTAGTGGTGCGAGATAGTGTGCTATTTGCAAAATACCCTATTCCCACGCCGACAAGAAGCGCTATTACCACGAGAATTAAGGAGACCCGTCCTTTCACCATCTAGCATCCTCGCGTAAGGATCGAGAGCGAAACTATT
>JASHNZ010000014.1 GCA_030041355.1 Nitrososphaerales archaeon | reverse complement strand
AGGAGTCACTCGCCTCTAATTGGCCTAATAATTGCTGCAATCGGTTGCGAAGCTTTCCTCGCCCTGATCATCTATGATACGAGCATCACTAGCTACTTCACAACTGCTGGATTAGGGACGCAGATAGCCTACATTTTGATTAGCGTAACAGCCATCTTGTTCCCGTTTAGGAAAAAGAAAATCTTCGAGGCCTCGCCCATTGCAAAATACAAACTTGGTGGCATGCCCTGGCTTTCGATCCTTGGAGTGCTTTCGCTGATCGTAAACCTCTACATTGCTTACATATTCGTAGCCGGACCATCATTTACGGGCGTCACTGCACCGACGACGTCATCCATTGAATTCGTACTCGGGATTTTCCTCGCATGTCTTGTGGTCTACCTTATAGCATGGGGCATTAGAAGAAGCCAAGGGATTGACCTAAAGTTATCATTCAGCGAAGTTCCGCCAGAATAAAGTAGACACCTAACTCTTTCTATACTCGATTTCAGAAGAATGTTCTGAGGTAGTCTCGAAAATTATTCCGCAGTCAGAATTATAGGGTCAAGCCTAAAAGGGCTCCTCATGAAAAGACAGGGGGAGGAATAACAACTAAATGCAGTACTCTATGTTTATGCCAGTCTCTATTTTCTCGACAGTAGTTTTCTCGATAGTATCTACTGTTGGGAGCTTTTTCACTTTGACTTACACTCCTTTAGCGAAGTATTGCGGATTTGGATGTACTACAACAGATGCTCTACTATTCGATTCAGGATTCACGTTTTGGCTTTTAGTCAAGATTATAGGATTAGTAGGTTTGACTTTTACTTATGCCAGAGTTAGATATTTGGAAAAAACGCTCACCCACCAAAATGAAACAACGAAAGAAAACAACTAAAGATGAAACAGAACCCTCTGATGTGGTTCTTCGAACTCTAAAAAGCCAAGGAGGGGATCTGGATCGTTTTTTTGGAGCGTGGAAAGACAAAGATTACTCAAAGATACAGGGAAAGATACTAGCCGATCGGAAGAGGTCGCGTAGCAGGGACGTGCGGTTCAAGTAAATGGCGTGCCTTGACACGACTTTTATTGATTGGCTCAGAGGAAACGAGCGGGCTAAGAAAAAGTACGAGGAACTTCGAAGTGATGTTGTAGAGAATCAGCAACAACTCTCCGCCTCGATCATCGCTGTCTACGAGCTCGAAAAGGCGGCCGAGCTCTCCAGAGATCCTGCGAAAGATCTTAACCTTGTTCGAGACCTACTTTCAGAACTTGTGATTTTGGAATTAGATGAGCCCGCTGTGGATCTGGCTTCTGAGCTTTATTGGGACTTGAGCAAGAAAGGAAAACTCATGGGGAATTTGATATTTTGATTGCAGCAACCTGCATTAAGACAGGGCATATTCTTGTAACCAATGATCATGATTTTGACCCAATCGGAAAGCTCACCAGGGTACGATATTAGATGATTTCAGACGTTCATGTGGGACTTTGCATTTAGTGATCGGTTATGCAATAATGTGAGAAGGAGGTTCTCGGAAGCATTCTTCGCACTCTTAGCTTTCCCGATGAACTGGGTCTGTGCAGGGGTACTCCTTTAGCGTTCTTCGACACTAATGTGCTAATCGATGCAAAGGACCTTGTGGAACAAGTCTTTCTCCCCGCCTCTTCAGCCGATGACGAGCCATTGGTCTTCGGTGTCATTTGTGATTTCATAGAGGGAGAAGTCAGAAATTTGAAGAAAGGGCTTGACATTCTGGAGGAGCTTAAAACCAGTGCAAGTTCACGGGGTTTCTACTTTCGGACAAAGTACAACTCCTACGAGGGGGCGAAGAGGGCTCTTGATGATTTCCCGAACCCTGAAATGGCAGAGTCGGTTCTGGACGAATACGATAAGAAGCTCGAACTCCCAGAAACGGGTTCCCGCACAACGGCGTTGAGAAAAGGCTCTGACTCGAAATCTAAATTCGGTGATTTTTCGTTGCTCACGGTCGCGGCAATTTGCGCCGCTCGCCGCAAGAGGCAATCAATAGTGGTTTCTCGAGACCCGTGGATAAAACTAAGCTGCCAGACTCTGAGTGAGCGATTCAAATTACTACTTTATTGTGAGGATCAGTGGAGTTTTTCAATCCCGGACATCGTAACTCGAGCGAACATTAGATAATAAATGAGGAAGAGTTTGCAGAGTAATTAGTAGCCTTGAATTGATTCAGAAACGCCAGGCGGACCTGCTTCACAATCTAAGGTTGGACTCCATGACCTTTCCTAGCCATTTGTAATATCTTATCTTTCTTACCTTTCTAGTGCGTGGACCGTTCTCAGGTGGTAGAGGTATTTCGCCTCAAAAGCACCATCGGCTATTTTTCCGGTTTGCGTATCTTCGTCAATATCATTGAGATTACTTTGGACGAACTCGCAGAAGACACACGAGTAAACGTTCACGCGCCCCTGTTTCGTCGAGAGCCCGCTTCTTTGTGTGCTTACATTACTCTGATCTTCGTCGTATTCTTTTTGGATGTTTCTTTTGAGGTGCAAGATAGTGGTAATAATGGGCGGAACCCTAACGTAAGCAATTTGTGCAAATTGCATGTTATGCGTTGTCGGGTTTTTGAAAAAAGCGTAAAGGCCTTCGATATGTAATCCGGAATCCATATTTACGAATAGAATGTGCTCAGAGTGCGGTCATTTCACGGACAAACTGGCTGGTTTTGAAGGTAGTCGCTTCCTAAAGCGAAGACTAACGCGACTTTTCAAAGCGCAAGCTTGTCAATTTGAGAGCTTGTGCAAAAATACAGATAACCTCCGCTAACCTCGGAATCGGTAGCAGCCCTGTTCGCAAGGACCGTAGGCTTCCCTCCAGTTGCAGGAACGGAATAGATTTTTCCAGAAGTGGAGCCAGTGAGATAGGGAAAGATCACGTTCCCGTTGTAATATGCCACAGAAGTCAGGAAGCCTGAAGAACCTTCACGTTCGAAAAGCGTCTTGAAGTGATTCCCGCTTGTTGAAACAGAATTAACAAGCTGGAAATTTGTATCGTTCGAATAACCAACATTGTAGGTCCAGTAAACGTACGAGTTCGCAACCGTAATGGAATGAACGCCTGAGATAAAGGCGCTGGCGCATTCGCTAGTACAGAAGTCCGGACCCAAATATTGAGCCTTCTTTCCGGAGAATGAAACCTTTCCAGCTTGTCCACTACAATTAGACCAATAGACAAAACCCGCTGATAGTGTCAGATTAGTAGCACAGGCTAGTAGACTGCGTGGGGTGAGCATCTTGAGATCAGAACCATTAGTGTCCATTCTGAATAGTCCGAACGGAGAAGCAAAGAAGACGTAGTTTCCAGAGACTTGGATCGAGAAAGGAAGGGTACAATACTCGCTAGAATTTGAGGTGCAGAGTACTATAGTCTTGTGATTTAGAAGATCAGTTTTGTACAGATAACTGTTTAGAACAATTTGCGTGCTCCAATAGATGAAATTACCAGAAAGCGCGAAGCCGGTTATGCCAGATGAATTGAGAACGTCCTCAACGGTTCCACCGGACTCTGAGACCCGCCTGATTTGAGTGCCATTGTTATTCCAGTAAACGTAACCGCCAGAAAGGTTGATCTGATACGTCGACTGGTTTTTTGCCAAGACGGTTATTGGGTTTGAATTGTTGTTGGAACTATATGCAAAGGTGAAAATAGAAGAGGAACTCAAAATGAAAAGCAGAGCGAATACTGCAACTAAGGAAAATGTTGAGACTTTTCTAGAAGCTCTCATTGCATCAGACCATCATATAGAGATATAATAGTCATAGACACGATTCTCAAAATCGAGAATGAGAACAAGGCGACTTTTCTAAAAGGTTTTATTGAATTAGAGTTCGAAGCTTAAGAACTGATAAGTGTTCCGAAGTTATAATTGTTTTTTGGTAAGACTCTGGCTTTGTCGTTTAACAAAAATAGATGAACTCTTTGGGAAACAAATCCAAAGACGAACGATGAACTGTCTGTTTGATTTTCTAATAAAGAAAGGGACCGCTGATTTCGAGTGATTCTTACAACGGATAAATAGACGATCAAGCTTCATGAATAGGATGGTAATCTCGCTCAGAACTGCCCTTGGGATGAGCCTTGTTATTTTTCTTGGACTGTTATTCGTGTCTCCGTCAATGATGGCCCTGGGTGCATCAGCTTCCGTCTCTACGATCAATTGCACGACGAGTGTTTGTGCTTACGCATTCAATAGCAACGCGGCCTTTGTCATCAACGGCACAAAAATCGTCAATACAGTTACAACACATATCATTTCAACTCTTGAAGAGGGATGGGATTTTGTTGCAGGACTTATATGCGAGCCTAGCGGGGGTAGCTCCTCTGGTCCGGTAATCGTGATCAACACCGCGACCAACAAAGTGGTGAAGCATGTCAGTAGTAACAAATTCGACGTTCCGACTGGATGCGTGTACGATCCTTCAGCTAACGTCTTCCTTGTTGCGAACTACGAAAGTGCCTCCGTCTCTATCATCAATGCAACTACCTTGAAGGCATCTTCAAAGACTATCAGCGTTGGTAACCTTCCATATTTCCTGGCATACAACCCCTCAAGCAATCAAGTGTTCGTTGCTAATGTTGAGAGCGGCAGCGTCTCAGTTCTAAACGCATTAACGCTCAAGGCGGTCAAGACAGTCACTGTCGGCGAGTATCCAAGAGGCATAGCTTTCGATCCAGCTAACAACGATACCTACGTTGTCAACACAGGCTCTGTAAGTATAAGCGTCATAAGCAGCGCGGACAAAGTGATAAAGACAATCTCGGGTCATGGCTTCGAGAATCCTTATGGTGTTAACTACGGCAATGGAAACATGTATGTCACGGACTCTGGAGCCAATGCGCTGTTCATCATCAGCTCTCAAAACAAAGTGCGTGAGGTAACCGGTTTCAGTGAAGGACCAGAAATTGGTGCATACGACCCAGCACTTGGCTGGGAATATGTAATCATGAACAACAGCAGCCAAATCTGGATACTCAACGGAACAAAGATTTCTCCTGATAAGATCACGATACAAGGCCAAGCGTGGGGTCTCATGACAACCGCAAACCTGCCGTGAGTGTTTTCGTTCCAACTCAACGGGAATCACTGGTTTTGAGATAGACACGTTCAAAATCGGGTGATAGCAAATCGCAGAAAAAACCTAAATCACCAGACAGTGAAACCATGCCCTGTCGACGCAATTGAACAAAGTTTGGTTCGTAATTGGCTTAGTCATTACAGCGAGTGGAATTGCCTTGTTCTTCGGAGGAGGTTACTATTGGAAGCTGACTTGTCCAACAGTGAGCCTTCCAATAGTAGTGCCTCCTTGCCCTGCCTACAATCCGCTTCCATCCTTCGGGCTTATTTTCTTAGGGGCAATTTGGTGTGCAGCCGTTTATATTTGGAATCCACCAACCAAATTGAAACAGGCCGACAAAACGACAGAGGATGGGACAAAACCGAAAGTGGAAAGCATGACTTGGCATGGTGAGGATACTGAAGATGACTTGGATTCTGAAACAGACTTTCAGGAAGGAGAGTATGAAAAGCCTGTACCCTAAGCTCAAATTCTTCGTCCAAGTGTCTTTCTAAAATCACACATGAGCCTAGAAGGGCAAACACCAGCTCAACGCGCCATTAAATTCATGCAAAAGTATGGACTAGGCTCTTAGAGCAAGTCCTTGAAAGCGGGAAAACCCAAATCAGGCATGAGTAAAGACTCCAAGCTGTGTCTTGGTTAATCTTCGTTACATGACGTACATAGTGGCAGTCCTCAGCTTCTACGCTCTGCTTGTTTTTGGAGTTTTGTTGAATCTTCAAGGTGGTAACGATGATGTTTAACTTCGGGTGTTTGACTTGAAGCTAGCTCAGAAGGAACGCGATCTAAGATTTGGGGGGCAATGGTAAGCGTTCTTTGATTTTCGTCAAAATCGCTATCTCTTCCTTGATTTTCTCAGCTGAAGCTCGATTAATTGTGTTCTCAACCATTCTCTTCTCATCGTTAAGCATTCTGAGATAAGTATCAATACAATCATGCACCACGGAATTAGTAAGCTTAGTAGCGACTACAGAATTAAGTGCATTGAGTATTC
>JASHNZ010000013.1 GCA_030041355.1 Nitrososphaerales archaeon | reverse complement strand
CCTTCGCTCACGATAATAGCTCCGTCATTGCTTAGGGCGGCACCTGCACGCAAATGTTTTTGCAAAATAGTTCGAATTGAATGTGGTTAAGAGATTTTCTTATATGAATTCTTGGCTGAGGAGTCTATCATATTTTCATGATCGAAGAAGTACACTTCATGCAGGTTGCTTTGAGCCACACGCCGGGCAGAAAGTCGCTTCAGTAGGAATTTGGGTTCCACAACTCGGACAGAACTTCATACCAGCTTGGAACGTCGTTCCCGGAGCAGTTGGCGCCTGGGGCATCTGGGGCGGAGCGATCCGCACCGAGTTCGAGTAGTAGTAGACTGTCAGCATTATCGGGATTAGAGGGAGATAGAACGCCGAGAGGATGCTACTCGCGATGGTGCTTGCGCCTCCGAACAGTCTGCTGATTTCGCTCACTATGACCGCTGCGATCCCGACGATTATTCCAAAGACAATGAACAAGGCAAAGGTCTTCAGCCATCTGTGGCTGACGAGCTCTCGGCTCCTACCCAAACTTCGGAAGCCCGGGCTCTCGATTATGAGTACTGGAATCACCAGCGAGAACATTATCGCGAGTATTATCCCAGGAATAACCAGGGCGATAAATCCCAACAGGACGATGATACCGACGACTATGCCCACCACCCAGAGCCAGATTATTCTTGAAAAGGCGAATCGAACAGAGGCTCCAAGGTCTGTCTGCCCCTTCACAAGCTCCTCAGACGCCAACTTGACGGTGCCCCCATAGGCGATGGGGTAGACTACAAAAGTGATGATCAAAGTCAAGGCGACTATCGCGGTCAGTGCTCCCAAATACCCGGGGAGCCAGCTCAGGAGCTGCTGAGGCGTCGCGTTAACAGGCCTTGCGGGCACGACGATAGCGCTCCGCACCAGCGAGGTGAGGATTCCTATGACCGCTTCCAGTACGACGAAGAGAATTATGTACTTCAAGAAGTCGAGTCGATAGAGTTCGAAGGTCTTGGAGAACACATCGCCAAGACTCAACTCTTCTGTGATTTCTTTCCCCTTAGACATATCTTCATTCTTCCATGTCGAGGTACATATCTGTTTGGTTCCTAAAGTGATCGACGAAAGAACAAGGAAGCTAGCTGACCTTCCTCGAAATGTCCGAATAAGTAAAGTAAACTGCCGCAATCAATAGCCCGATACTTGTGTAGACTAAAATTAGAGCAATGTTGAAATTCGCACTAGAAGCTACTGTCTCGCCGGCACCGACAAGCCGCAACACGAAAAGTATTGTTGATGGTAAACGTGACAAAATGTACTGTTGAGCAAGAGAATCAGCTGGTGACGTGGGCAAATACATTTGAACGGTTCGGTAAAAACCATTCCCGGTTAATGTGTAGATTAACTCCAAGTAAATGTTTGTTATGAAACTTGAAAAGAAAAGAGCCGAAGAGAAAATATAGGCAAGTGAAGAACGTCTCATGAGCTCACCCAGCATGAAGGCAAGTGAATAAAATAAGAGGCTTGCAAAACTTTGAGCCAAGATGAATCCCGGGAGCAATCCCAGAGAAAGCTGAACTCCGAAGGTTGCGTAGGCCGAGGCTACGCTTAGAAAGACATCTAGACCGAGTATGGCTAAGAAGAGCAGATAGCCGCCGAGGAATTTTCCAATGAAATAATCACTTCTGTTGACGGGCTTTGAAAGTAAGAGTTCTGCCGTGCCCTGCTCGTATTCTTCGGACATCGCACCCGCAGCTATAAGCACAGCTGTGAAATTGAGAAAGAGCGGGCCTACAAAAGAAATTACTGTCACCCAAATATACGGATAATCGGGAGCAGGTATGCGGTAGGCAATCCTAGACAGCCCGTAGTAAGGAAGTGTGCAAAGGAGGATCGTGAATCCAACTAGGATCAGCACTTTGCGTCTTGCGATAGCACGTCTCATTTCGTACCTGGCGAAAGATGAGATTACGTCGATGCGGCTCATTGCAAATTGTCCTCCCTTTTCTTTCCATCGTTGCCTTTCAGAGCCTCGATGTATGCCCTCTCGAGTAAATTCTCCGCCTGCTTTATTGTGTAGAGCTTGGCACCAGAATTCACGATCAGCTGAGAAATGATCGACCTTAGTTCCGAGCTTTGTTCTGATCTCACGATAATTTCGGTTTCGGTCAAAGTATTGCCATTCTTTGCTTGACCAATTTGCACTTCAGAAACCCCATCGAGCGCTCTGATTTTGGAAAGCGCAACTTCAGAAAGAGGAGAGGACTCCACGACTATGGCGGTAAACTCAAGAGTGTTGCGTATCACTTCATTAATTGTTCCTCGAAATACAATTCTCCCATTGTGGATCAGCGCAACCGACGTGCAAAGAGATTCGACTTCGCCCATGATGTGCGAAGACATGAAAACCGTTCCATTGTGCTCTTTTGAAAATTGGCGAAAGAGTTCCCTGAAATGAGACGAGCCCGCAGGGTCTAGGCCTATCATTGGTTCATCCAGTACTAGAACCTCTGGCGAGCCAATCAGGGCTTGTGCGACGCTGAGCCTCTGAACCATGCCTTTGCTCAACTTTCCCACTTTGGTGTCAGCATAGTTCGTAAGACCCACGAGCTCAAGCACACGTCTTACCTCGGCTTGTCTATCAGAGCCAGAGAAATGCAGCTCGTGCAACACTAAGGACAAGAGTTCGCTTGGAGTGAGAAAGGTCTGGATATTCGGAAGCTCCGGGGAGTAGGCGACGTTCCTTAGCGAATTTACGTGATTTGAAATGGGATTTAATCCATTAACCAAAACCTTACCAGTAGAAGGACGAATCAGTCCAAGCATCATTCTAATGCATGTAGTCTTGCCCGATCCATTGGGTCCAAGAAAACCAAGTACTTCCCCTTTTTTAACATCGAGGTTTACGGGCCCGATCGTCTTTGCTCTGCCATAATTTTTGACCGCGTCCTGAAAGGATATGACAGCAGAAGCTAAAGGAGAAGGAGAGGAGCTCAAGTCATTCCCCATTTAGTTTTAGTGAGTAGTATATGCCTTAGCGCGTGTTTTTGCGCTCGTCTATATCTAATCGACCCAGTACGGAGGTCTTTTCTCTGGGACTTCAGAGGTCGTGGAGGAACCCTTTCTCTTTCTGAACTTCCAAGGTACCGCAATAGCTGCAGCACCTAAGAGACCAACGCCCACCATCGCAGCTCCTTCAGTTGTCGAGGCAGGACTTGGACTATCGCCAAGAGGAAGATTAGTTGCCACAAGCTGAATCGAAAGTGTAGCACCAGAACTTGCTCCCTGAAGCTGAGCAGAGTACAAAAGACCTGAGGGCATTGCGAGTACAGTTCCATTCGCGGAAACCATCTTGCGGCTGGACGAGTTTGTTGCTGAAAGATCTACAAGGTATTTTGAAGCAGCGTATGCTGTGCCACCAAAATTCACTGAACTTGTGCCGGCGGTCGAAATTTGGAGGCTGATGGAGATGCCGTGAGTTTGGTAGGATAACGATTCATTTGAAATGCCAGGGATGAAAGGGAAGAGCTCGGGAACTGAGCTCGTGTTTAGGACTCTTGAGTAAGTGAGATTGTGTTGGTTAAATACCAAGCCGAGAGTCAAATTGACAAAGCCATTCTGGCTCGTGGGCACAGAGCTTTCGTTCACAATAAAACTAGTCTGATTAAAGGGATTCTTTAACGTGACCTGGTAGGTAACATAGCCTTGAGTTGCGGACGAGGACGCGTTCGAAGAGACGAGCAGAGGCGACGCTAGCAGAAACAGTGCTATCAATAGCGTCAGCATTTGATATAATGCAACGCGCAAGCTCTATCGTCTGCAAGCGAATAAAGGAACGACCGGTCTTAAAAGAATTGATTCCAGTGGTTCTGAGCTTTACTGCCTCGCAAGTATTCCATCATGGCGTAAGAGCCGAGGAAAATACTTCCGAAGTTAGTCGCCGCATCCCCTCCTGTCATCATCTTTCATTTCTTGACTG
>JASHNZ010000002.1 GCA_030041355.1 Nitrososphaerales archaeon | reverse complement strand
TTTGGCGTCTCCATAGACTCCAGTCCCATAACAAGTTGTCCCGGTAATCGCGGTTCCTCCCGGACAGCAGTAGACTACATGAGATTCCGGATGAATGCTAGAGCCTTTTGTACACGAAGTGGCGGAAGATTCAGGAATTATCTTGCTCCCTAAGAGAGTACTTCCAACCGCAGCTGCAGCCCCCAACAATGCGGCTTTTTTTGATAAAGTCCCTCCTGAAGGACGAATCGATGGTAGATTCGCACGCAAGCTTGCTCTCTCCTTTGGAAGTACTCTTGTCATTACTGTTACTAACAAGGGGTACGACTTTTCTTGGAGGAGGATTTCTCTGAACTGCAGACTCGATCGTGGATTCGGGACAAACAGGCTCTTGAACTTCCATGGCTCTCTGGCCAAATTTCAAGACTTAGTTAAGCTTTCCCATTTTCATAAGGGTTATCCGGTGCTCATGCTTGCTTTTCGGCCGCAAGCCTTTGAAAACTCTGCGTTTCGATATTCTAGCTCGAACCCCTGTTCCATCAAACTAGAGTGCGTTTCTCGACATTTGAAGGCACCAGATTTCGCAATTTCGTACCTTGAAGGCCGAAATTCCTGAACTAAATAGACAAGCAAAATATTCAAGCCCGTATTTCGCCAGATCGTTGTATCTGCACGTGAGAGCAAAAAGAATCGCGGCAGCTGTGGCCTTTGGAGCAAGCTCGCTTCTCTTGGCTCTCCTCGTTCTTCTCGATTATTACGAGAATTGCTCCATGTACAACTGCGCTGAAGTTCATCACCTGCTGGGCTGGGCTTATGTCTTCGACTATGCCTATCTTGTTCCAACAATAAATTCGCTTTCCATCCCGATCACTCTCAGGCTGATTGTTCCATGCCTTGCATTGTTTGCCATGGCACTTGTCAGTGTCTTCATTCTCAAATTGCAGAACCGAGTCGGAAAGGCTCTTTTCGCAACCTTCCGCGTTGCTCTCATTGCAATATTGCTTTTCGAGGGCGGGCTGTACTATTTTTCTCCGGATTGGTGGACAATTCACTTTTCGAACTTTTCCCAATACCCATTTTCAATTGTTACAAATGAAGTCATATTTTACATCTCATTGATTGTCCTCCTCTGCGCTACTCTTCTTCCGTTTTTCATCCAACACACTCCGTTTTCATCTCTGACAAAGGTTTGGAGACGTGGAGCCAATTGACCTCAGAGACAAGCCTGCTTCAAAACACCAGATCGAAATTCAAGTCCTGGATTTAGGGCGTGAAGCCAAGAACTACTCTGCATTGTGTAGTATCTCCTTTATCGCTTTTGACATGATCCTTTCATGGTTTGGGTTTCTTTCATAGTAATCCGATCCGAATATTTGGAAGCGATTAGCGAGTTCATTGAATATGGAGCGCTTTTATGATTCCCGAAGCTGTTCCCGTACCAAAGATCTCATCGAGTGTTTGTTCAAATATCGTAAACGACCAACCGATGTTCTCCAATAGGAATAGATGCTACGAATTCCGACTTTACTCCGAGCAATCGCTGTTCTTGGATGCCGTTATGTCCTGTTATTGAACTTATGGCGAGTCTGTCTTTGAGCGTTCAGAATTTTCTCTGGCGATATGAAGGGATCAGATCTTGAGATGCGGGTATTTTCTACTTCATCTAGTCCGCAGGGACCAGTCTTTAGATTTCATCTGAGCGGGACTTTTCACGCTTGAGTAAGGAGTTCTATTTTGCCAATATAGTATCCCTAGGATAAGTACAAATTTAGGAATTTTCGCGCTTGAGCAACCATGAGCGCAGAAGCCATAACGGGCAGAACAAGCACGGCACTACTTAGAAGGTGTGATTTCTGCGGTGGGAGAATCAACGAAGACAAAAAGAAGGGGGCAAAGTTTTGTTCTGCATCGTGCAGACAGAGGTCCATCCAGAATAATGCCCGGATTAGACTGGATTTGGGGGCATCAAAGCGTTCGCGAAAAACGATGATGTTCTCCAGCCCGCTTTATTTTGATTGAGGTACTTTTGGATCGACAAAAGTCGGCCAATGCGCGCGGGGTTGCGATTTTGTTGACAGAGTGCAGGTACGAAGCTGAAATTCTCGTGGTTTAGATACGCGCTAAATAATCAATTGGCTAAAATGCTAAGACCTGAAATTACGGAGTTCCTTTCAGATTTCAAAGCCAGAACTCATGCCATAATGTTCTACGACACTGTGCAGAATAAACGGGATTTATTGTATAATCACCTGAAACTCGGGGCTGAGGGGAACCAGGGCCTAGCGTATGTCTGTTCCGAGCAAAAACCCATTGAAGTTCAGCAGGAGATGGAAGAGTTCGGAATTGACGTCAACTCTCTTCGCGGGAGAAACAGGCTTGCCATAAACAATTACGACAGGATCTACATTGTGGATCAGCGAGTGGATATTCCAGCTATTATGCGGGCCTTTCAAGATTTATCCAAGAAGTACGTTGCTATGGGGCTAGATGGGATGCGCGCCGCGGGTGAGATGTCCTGTTTTTTCAAAGAAGGCAAATTCAACGAATTGATTGATTACGAGAATGCCCTGCACAGAAAGTTTTCCTTCCCTGCCGAGGGGATCTGCGCTTACAATATTTTCGATCTCGTTCGCTACGACAAACTAGGAACTATAATGCCTCTCGTGAGAGCCCACGATCCCGTGATTCTGGCCGGACCGAAGGGAGGTCTTCTTCTACAGCCTGAAAAAGTTGAGCCCGGACAAATAGAAGCCGCGATGGAGCTTCAGCATTAGGGCTTTGTGAGAGGAGTTATTTCGGGCTTTGCTGTAGCCTTCGGTCGCAACAAGATCGAAGAAGATCGTTGACGCGCGGACTCTTGTCAGTTAGGCTAAAACATGGACTAGTACACAACCGGTGATACCGGCAAGCCAGCTAGAGAAAAGTGCAAGTGATTGGAAATTGTCACCGGCTATATAGCAGACAAGAGTTATGTAGGCTGTAGAAGAAACCGGCGTAGTTGTGCCCG
>JASHNZ010000074.1 GCA_030041355.1 Nitrososphaerales archaeon | reverse complement strand
CGATTCATCAATATGAGTACTGATGCAAAGTGGAGTCTTCCTGGCCTTGGTGCAGACGGGGCGGCTCGAGAACTTGCAGAGAAACTCACGCTCTTCGGGCAGTTCGTTGGAGACTGGGTTGGAGAAGCGACATTTCTGAAGGAGGATGGAACCGAGGCACCAGGAGGAAAGGGAGAAGTGCACTTCAGGTGGATTCTCGGCGGCACGGCCATTCAAGACACATGGATGTCCGAAGACCCCTCGTCGAAACAGATGCATGCAGGAGGCATAACGGTTCGCTTCTACGACCCAGAAAAGGACTGCTGGAAGAGCACTTGGATATCACCCATGCAAAACACCGTGATGACATTTACTGGGAAGAAGATTGACGGGGAGATTGTTCTCGAAGCTATGAACAAGCGAGGGGACTTGGAACATTGGATTTTCTTCGACATTCGGGAGGGTTCATCATTCCGCTGGCGCGGTGAAAGATCCAGGGATGGAGGAAAGACATGGAGACAGTACGTAAGATACAGTTTCGAAAGAGATGAAAATAGAAGATAACCAATCCGTAAACCGGCTGAGTTTGGATTATCGATTGCATTCGAAAATTTTTTACGAGGCAGAACCGTTGCGATCTTCGTTAACCATCAGGCGTGAATCGTGGGGGGGGCGCTCAACTTTTCCCCAGAGTTGCAGGGCTGAAAGTTCCGGCAAAGACTTTCTCTTGTGTTATTTGCATTTAGGACGTTGTCTCTAGCGAAGGAAGCCTCACATCCACTTACCCTAAATGAAAAACAATCGGCGTTCATTGCGTTAGATAGAGCTTCTCCGGTGAGACGAGGGTGGAGACGTTGTTGCATTTGCAACGAAATGAGTAATATCGTTTAAGGCTGCTGCGTGCAAGCTTATCTTAACGGCAGAAGTTCAATTTTGGAAAAAATTAAATAGACCGTGCTTGTCCCGAGAATTTCATCTTGAAACTCTCTGGCCGTTCTAGCTTTCTGTTGACTTTTGCCGCCACAGGACTTCTGATTCTCTTCTTGGGATCGTCTTTCAGCTTTGCTGCCGCCTCATCGCCATCTTCAGCAATTGCAACGCAAGCGAGCTCAGCTCTCGGCAAATACCATTGCATTGATTGCTGGGCCGGGTACAATATTCAAGACAGTACGAACGGCACAATTACTGCAGTTCAGGCGACTTTGCTCGTGCCCACAGCTAGCTGTAAGGGGGTAGCAGGGAAGAATGGCTCTTCTGATTTTATAATTGGACTTGATGGTATCTCGAATGGTAATGACTTTGCAACAGCCGGCGTGTACATAAATTGTCATAACGGTCAAGTTCAATATCTGCCAGAGCTGTTCGATGTTAACACTGGTCAAGCTGAAGCTGCCACGTGGAATTCGTCGTCCGGTGACAAGGTTTTCATTTCTATCGCTTATCTATCTGGAAATTGGGTTTACAAAATTCATGATCTTACGTTGAAAAAATCGCTCACAGCTACTCTCGCAGCAACTGGTGCGGGCTTGAATAGTGCAGAGTGCATTTTCGACACGTACGAGGGAAGTTCGGGGATCTATCCAGTTGAGAGATTCAGTACAGCCTCTTTCTCGAACTGTATAGTGACCGCACACGGAAGGACCGGGAGCATTGGTTCTTCATTCGGTAGTGCTTATACGCTGTATGAGAACATTTGTTACAATCATAACGGGAAAGAGATCATAGCGTCGCCTAGCAAGCTGATGCACAAGAAAGATTTCACTGTAACCTGGAGATCCTCGGGGCCTTAGTTCAGAGGGTCCTACAAATCCGATTTCTGTAACAGCTATACTGCAAGATCTACGCGAAAGGATGTCATGTCTCTTAGCAGAATAACTCTCGCACTTTCGACCTCTTTTTCTCTTTTTTGCTTTAGGTGTTAGAGTGTCGAATTTTCTTGGAATTCTATACAGGAATGCCTCAAAAGAAACTCTTTAGCTCGGCCTAAACTAATGGCGCATGCTATACGAATCAATCCTCTTCTCTTCGTGATTGAACCTAGTCATTCGGGCAACGTCGTCCCGTCGCGGACGTTACTGCTAACCTAGCTCATTACGTGGAGGTCGAAACGATATACCAGGTCGCTGGCGAGTTGCCTCCAGCGATCAGAGTGACACCGTCTTTCTTCTTAAGAGATTTTGACGTTGCTCCCTCGATGGTGTCTCCAGATTGAGGTTTTACGTCGACGGCGAAATCCGTGCCCGTATTCTTGATGTACAGGATCATTCCCTGTATCGCTTTAGGCAAATTGACAGTTTTTGCAGCCGCGGTGGCGTTTACTAGCACTGCAAAGCAATTATCCGCAACGCAGTAAGTTGAACAGGACGGAGCAGCCACTTTCGCGCCTATGCTTCCTTTTACCTGCAGCGTCGTCGTCGGAGAGCATGTACCTATTCCAAACCATCCGCACTTGTTCACGACTGAGAGAGGCGTACATGAGCTGTTGCGCCACTGTTGAAGATTCGCGCTTTGACCTGAGGCACCCTGCGCGATTATAGGAATGCAAGAAGCGCCACTTGAGACAGCGTCCAGCTTGGCGGAAGGAGCTGTTGTGCCTATGCCGAGATCCCCCTGGTTTGTGAGGCGCATAAATTCGGTAAAAGTCGTGCCGTTGGAGTTACCAAAGCTGGTATGGTTGCAGCTATAGCGCGCGCCGTGATAAATCTCTAACTGGCTGTATCCAATGCCAAAACCAAACTTGTTGTAGCAACCGTTAACAAGGTAAATCTTGTCGCCGTTGCTCTTGCCGAAGCATAGTCTCCCGGAAGGAGCGATCGCTGCTAAAGTACAACCAGAGCTATTCTGCCATTCTTGCAGAGGAGAGCTTTGACAAGCTGCCCCTTTTGCTACCAGAGGTATGGCCCCGCTACCTCCGGCAAACGCTTCAACGCCAATTCCAGCTTTTGACTGCCCCAAAACCGCGATGCCAGAACACGCAGCCGCCCATACTCCTACGTGTCCCGGAGGAGTTGGCTGACTTAATCCCTCTCCAGTTGCAAAAATGCCAACTCCAGAAACGGCATACGCTCTAACCCCATTTCCGCAGTAAGAGGTTGCGTTGACACCGGTGCCAGGGCCACTGCACCCCCAAATCCCATACCCACCGGCCGCTCCAAAGACTCCAGTACCACTCCCAGATATGGCATAAAGCGCCGTGCACGAGCCAGGAGCAGTGACTTTGGCAGTTCCTTGCACACAGAGCGTTTCAGCAGGACATGGATTTTGGATTCCGACTTTGCCGCAAGTTGTTACGACAAAACGTCCGTCAACGCAATATGGCTTACCGACGTAGAGGGCAGCGTTTGCACCCAAGTATAAAGGCCCACAAACAACTTCCAGCTCATTTGTCACTTTGAGACAATGGTAAGTTTCGCAGAAATCAGGAGAAGACTTGGCAGAAGAATTGGGAATGAGCTTTGAAACTGCATTGCTTCCAATAAATGATCCTCCAATCGCCGCGGCGGCTGTTACCACAGCAGCTCTTTTTATGAAATTCCTTCTGAGAGCGGAATCGATCGTGGACTCGCAGGCAAGCTTCTTCTCGCCTTTAGAAGTACTCTTGTCAATGCTGATACTAACAGGGGGTACGACTTTTTTTGGAGGAGAATTTCTTTGAACTGCAGACTCGATCGTGGATTCTGGACAAACGTTCTGCTTAACTTCCATGGCTCTGTGCGCAGAGTTCAAGACTTAGTTAAGCTTTCCCATTTTCATAAGAGCAGGTAGATCCCACTAGCTTTTCTTTGGGAAGCTACACCCTGAATTCGACTCTTTGTCTTAGGCACCTAAGGCAAACTCTCTCCAGCTACAGTTCCGAAAACAGAGTTAAACTTTTTGTAAAATTTTCAAGCAGGAGCATGAAGAAAAAGTATTGTTTCATAGGAACAGATTAGATAGATGTGATACTCTCGATTAGTCTCGAATACTTAGAATAAAGGTCCTTTGAACGAGAACGTCATCGGGATCAATGGTTTGTACCTCTCTGCCAGATAGAAGGCAAATTCAGCTCTATTTCTTGGGACGCTTGAGCGAGAACGCTTTCGAGCTATGAAAGGTCTTTCCCGCTTGATTGTTATCCCCCTTAATGCAGGAAATGCCTTACCCACATTCGGAGGCAAAATGCTACGTGGTAGAAAAGAGAAGACACTGAATATTGTCGATAAACCAAGCCGCGTGGATCGCGGCCATAATTGGCTTTGGTGGACAGAGTCACTCTGACGATTCTAGGTTGGAACGGTCGAAATTATATCAGTAAAAAAAGCAATTACTCTCTCACTACTCTTCAGTGAGCATAACGGCAGACTTTCTACGCAAAACGCAAGTTTGCTTCTATTAGTCTAGTCGCGGTCCTCTTATGATCATGGTAGATGTCGTCATCGAAAGTGGGTAAAGAGTAACAATCTAACTATGCGAAAGATGCGAACTGAAACGGCAATTTTTCGATCGAATATTTTTTCCCGCCAAGTCAATCTTTGACCGAGGCGCTTGCTCTCTCGCCGTTAGCCTTTGAAAGCTCGGTTTGATCCATTCAATGTCCTCTCTCTAAAAGCCTTCTAATGAAATGTTACGAATAAAGTCCTGCCGCGCGTCTTTTCGAATGGATCGAACGCTTTGATTAGTCATTAGGCTGCACTTATTTCGGTTTCAATTCTATTTAGAGGAGCCAAAGATTTCGCGCTCTTGTAAAGACAGTAACCCGCTCCTACCAGACCCAAGGTGTCCGCAAGATCAAGCACATAACTGCCGGTGGGTGTCAGCGGACTGTTGAACAATGTTACGGGATTCATTGCTTGGAATGTACCGAACAAAACAGCAATGAGCCATACAATAACGAGAACCGCGAATATTCCGAACCATTTTAGGTGCCTGTTGAAGCTCATGTCCTTCGATCGTCTCGTCGCTCGTGGAAGGAACGCTCCGCCTGAAATCGCGACCAAGATGAAGGGCAAGAGGAATATTCCGCCGTAACCGGAATAACCCGCGACGGAACTGCCGATCGCGAAAGCAATTGTAACAATCATTCCTATCCAGAGCGGCTTTCGAAGCATGGTCCACCTAGCGGTGTCCCTAAGTAGAGGATCAGCGCGCCGCGCCGAGAGCATGGCTGAATCGATGAAGTAGAACATGAAGATGAATGTCGTGAATAGGGTAAGGAAGATCGTTGGCACAACCAAAATTGAGCTGTCCACCAGGGCGGCTTCGGCATCGAGCACTCCAAAGGCCGCGGCCACGACCGCGAGTGCGAGAGCGTGGTTTTTGTACAATGGGGTTCGTAGGGCTTGCCTGATATCGAGCGCCCAGTAGCCCGCGTAGCCTATGATTAAAACCGTAAAGGCGGTTACCGCAGCGGTCAGGGCGTCGAGAAGGCTACTTACCATACGCACTAACCTCCATCCCAGTTTTTGTGAAAGAAAAGTTGTAGTATCCAGGTTGGGGCGGAACCCCTCGCATCTTTCTAATTCGGAGTAATGGCAATACTCTAAGACCCTCCTCGTAGAGCTTGAGCTCTATTACGCCATCGAAGAGCTGTTCCATCGCTACAAGGACACTTGAGGGATGCATTCCCTCTTCTAATGTCGCAAGTAGGACAGAGTCGTACTGCTTTACATCTGAAAATAATTGAGTCAGAAATTTGTACACAGTATCTGGCTGGTTCAGCATCAATAGCGAGGAGAGTACATCTGTTACAACTCTGATTCTCCTATCGGAGTTTTTCTTCAAAATATCTTTGATATTGAACGACATGCTGGACAGGTTATTGATATCCAACTTGATCTGTGCGTCGCTAGCAAACCAGAAAGGTACTCTTTGTGAAAAATCTACGTTGAAAGCTTTGACATCATGTAGGACTTCGCGCGAAGATAACCTTGTTGCATACAGGCAAAAGTCGTTCTGAACTAGTCCAGAGTGCGTGAACCAGTAGCCAAGAGCTTCCTTGCCTATTCCAGGCGGACCAACAATCAGTATGGTTGATCTATCAGGATAGCCGTCGCTGCCTAAAAGTTTGTCAAGAGAAGCTATGCCACTGGATCCCATATGCAACTGCCGTCTAACTTGCTCTTACTTCCAACTTCCCGATGACAGTTAGAGACATCAACGCACGATAAAATGTGTACGACATAACCAAGATCTCGAACGAAGAGAGGACAACATCTCCATCAAAGCCAATGAATATCGACTCCAAGTAACCGCCCGCAATTGTAACTATAAGAAGCAAGACACTCAGTCCCAACCACCTAAGATGTCTCTTCAGCGTCATGTCTGAGATCCTTCGAGTGCCTATGAGGAAGACCGAGAACAAGTATCCAAATATCACGAGAGAGCCAAGAAGGAGTTCGATGGTGACAATGGATTCAGTTGTAGGATTTATGAACACAGAGACCCACGACGGCAGGCCCGGAAGAAGGGCAGCATAACAGCCTGAACAGGTGGGGGCTGCTGTCAGGGGGATTTGAGCGATGAGAAAGATGGCACCTGCGAATATCGCGACGTAGGCGGGTACCCTGGCCCGCCTCCAATGGAGAGTATTCCTGTGAAAAAAGTCCATTTCCAACATGACGAGAATTGTCCTATCGGCACAGACAAAAACCAGAAGGATCGTGATCAACGACAACTCAACTGCAATCCCCTCAACGTCTTTCACTGAGCTATAAAACAGCCCAGTAAACAAGAGCCAGAATAGGACGCTTAGCATGACCCCCGCAAACCAAAAGGCCCGGCTTCTGTATACCTGGCTGACGAACCTCCGCCCTAGTGTTAGCGCTCTTGAGATCAGGAAAACGAGCACGATTCCTGCGATTAGTAGACTCAGCTGGAAAATTATCAACACGATATCAATGGACATACGGCGTGACCTCCATTCCAGTACTCGAAACTGAGAAGCGAAAGTAACCGTGGAGCGGTGGAATGCCTAACATTTTCTTCACACGAAATAGCGGCGTAATTGATAGACCTTCTTCGTAAAGCCGCATCTCTATGACGCCGTCAAAGATTTGCTCCATGGTAGTAAGAACATTCGGAGCGTGCATTCCTTCCTCTGCTAGGGCAAACGTAACGCAGTTCTGTTGTTTCAGATCGGATAATAACTGCGACCAATAGCTGTACATTGATTCTACCGAATTTAGAACCAGCAAAGGCGAGAGTACGTCAGTTGCAAATCTAACGCGTCGATCCTTGTTGCTATGCGCGGCTTGTTTGATATTAACCGATATTGATGTTGGATCTCTGAGATCTAGTCGAATGCTAGAACCGGAGCTAGCTATCCAATCAGGCACGCGTTCTGTGCTGATCCCGACCCCCTTCATGTCCCTCAACAAGTCAGAAACAGGACGGTGTGTCGCGTAAAGGCAGTAGTCGCCTTGGATTAATCCTGATCTAACAAACCAGTAGCAGAGAGCTTCCTTCCCGATGCCAGGAGGACCTTCGACGAGTATAGCAGACCTATCAGGATATCCGTCGCTACCAAGAAGATTGTCTAGCGAAGGAACGCCAGTAGAAGTCAATTATGAACCAGAGCCCCTTTTTTCCATGCTGGCTTGATTATCCAGTTCGGCAACGAGAATAAAGGCTTCCTTCAGTGAACAAATGTTATCCTTTGATCTCTTTCTCAACTTTGCCCACTGGAGAAAGCGACATTGCCATGAGATAAATAATGTACGCAAATATTATCAAAAGAACGGGTGTGAACAGCTCTGAAACAAACACGAATAGCAACGTATTGACTAGATAACCCAAGATTAACAGTCCCGCGAGCGCTACGAATCTCTTTAGTGGTTTGTCTGAGGTTCTTCGGGCGCTTACCACAGCTGCTCCGGCTGTGTATACGAAAATGAAAAGGAAGGAAGCGACTACAAGATCGAAAACAATTCCGGGCAGAGAGTTAACTAAGTTGTCGGGCGAAAGCGTGTAAATCAAGACGGCGACAAACAATGCGTAGACAGCTAATCTGATCTGCTTCCACCGGAGAGTGTTTCTGTGGAAGAAATCCGTGTCCAGTGCGACCAGAATTGCGCTGTCCACCAAAATAAAGACAATGAAAAGCAAGACGAAGTATAGCGATGAAGGAGGGAACAGGATGCCAATCAATCCTGAGATTGCGAGCGCCCCTACAAAATACGCCCGACTCTTATAGACTCTGTTTACAAGGGCCCTCCCGATGGTAATCGCCCTAAAGGCTGCAAAGGCAAAAACTGCAAGTGCAATAACCTGTGCAACATCTTCGTAGATGTTGATGAAATCACTTGGTTGCATGTGGTGTGACCTCCATTCCAGTACTCGAGATTGAGAACCTGAAGTAACCGTGAAGCGGCGGAAGCCCGAGCATCTTTTTCACCCTAAACAGAGGCGTGATCGATAGACCTTCTTCGTAAAGTCTCATCTCGATTACTCCGTCGAAGATCTGCTCCATAGTGGTCAGAACATTTGGAGTGTGCATACCCTCTTCTGCGAGGGCAAAAGTTACGCAGTCTTGGTTCTTCAGATCGGATAGTAATTGCGACCAGTAGTTGTACATCGATTCAACGGAATTTAGGACAAGCAAAGGTGAGAGTATGTCTGTTGCAATTCTAACGCGTCGATTTTTGTTGTTATGTGCCGCCTGTTTGATGTTGACTGAGATGGAAGTTGGATCTCTGAGATCGAGTCGAATGCTTGCGCCGGAGCTAGCTATCCAGTCTGGCATGCGTTCGGCGCTAATACCAACGCCCTTCATGTCCCTCAAGACATCGGAGACTGGTCTATGTGTCGCGTAAAGGCAATACTCGCCTTGGATTAATCCTGATCTGATAAACCAGTAACACAGCGCTTCCTTGCCAATTCCAGGTGGGCCTTCGACGAGTATGGCGGACCTTTCAGGATATCCGTCTTGAACAAGTAAATTGTCTAGCGAAGGAACGCCAGTTGAGACCAACTATTCCAACGACCTTGTGTTCTCCATGCTTGCTTTTGGAGACAGTTTATTGACTGGTACAAGCGACCGCGCCATTCGATACCAGAAATATGCGAAAAGGCAACCAAAGAAATAAGTTATTGCCGGAAGATTAGAGGGAGTTGCAAAAGCTAACAGTAATGATCCGAGAGACAGGCCCAACCATTTTGCGTGATTTCTGTGGGTCAGGTCGCGTGTCCTGATGCTTCCGACAACAAGCACACACAAGCCGTATGCTAAAGCTATCCAAAACGTGAGATATCCGTATGCCGCAATGAATGACATGACAGAGTGGGGGAAACTCATCCGGTAATAGCCCTGGCCAGGAGCGGGGCCGAGAGCTATTATGAAGATAGCAATGAAAAGAGCAATGTCTGCATAATAGAGAAGCCTCGCCCTATTCCAACCGAGGATATCCTTGCGGCGGTAGTCAAGCCGAATGAGGGTGCTGTTGGTCCGGTCTATCCAAACGAGCAAGACTACAAGCGTCGGGAGGGCAACTCCTGCGTAATAGACAAATCCGGCGACGTGTGGGCTCTGAAGATCGATCCCAAAGACGTAGATTCTTCCGAAAAATAAGAGAAAAGATGCCCAAAGGATCGCCAGGACCCCGAGCCAAAGCGCCCTGCTCCTGTATAGCGGTACTACGAGCCCTCTGCGAACTGTGAATGCGGTGTAAGCGGCGAAGAGATAAATGATTACGCCGATTACAGTTTCAACATCCTCTATCAAAGTTGTTAACGGGATTTCACTTGACATAGGCGCTGATCTCCATTCCGCTACGTGAAATCGAGAAATTGTAATAACCGGCTTCAGGCGGAGCGCCCCGCATCTTCCTTACTCGCAGCAGGGGAACAAGCCGCAGTCCGTCCTCGTAAAATCTTAGCTCTATTACCCCATCGAATAGCTGTTGCATTGCAGCTATGACTTGCGGCACATGCATTCCTTCCTCGATTGTTCCAAAAAGAACCGCATCATAGCGTTTTATCTCGAGAATCAGCTGCACCAAGAATTTGTAGATTGTTTCAGGAGCATTCAGCATCAGGAAAGGAGAGAATGAATCGATTACAATCCTTATTCTCCGATCTGCATTTTTCTTCAGCACTTCTTTCAGGTTAAAAGAGATGTTTGAAAGGTCGTTGACATCATATTTCATCTGCCCTCCCTCGGAGGAAAACCAAAAGGGAATTTTTTCTGATGTGTCAAGCCCGAACGCCTTAATGTCGTGGAGGATATCTCGGACTGTCAACATTGAAGCATATAGGCAAAATTCGCCTTGCTGCAATCCGGAGTAAGCGAATCTGTAGGCAAGAGCTTCCTTTCCTATCCCTGGAGGCCCAATGACAAGAATGGCTGAGCGATCAGGATACCCATCACTTCCAATGAGTTTATCCAACGCCGCGAAGCCAGACGATGCCAAAATCTTGTTCCAACCTCTCCCTATCTGACTCGGCTTCTTCCAAAGAAACCCGATTCAGCAGAACGAGGGCCAGATAACCATAATGGAATCTTCCGGGAAAAGGCGATCCCAAATGCTTTTGCGTCTTGGAGTACTCTGCGGGAAAGTCTAGTTACATAGTAACAAAAATCGTTTTTGATCAGTCTGCTCTGCCTAAACCAGTATCCCAGAGCTTCTTTGCCGATTCCAGGAGAGCCGACTACGAGAATCGAAGACCGATCCGGATAGCCATCAACTAGAAGTTTGTCAAGTGATGGGATGCCCGTGGAAGTCAATCTTAACGCGAGCGTATTTATTAACCAAAATAAAGATTCAGGTAGTCATATCCTCTTTTGGAGCAAAATCAGTCGTTAGACTTTGAGGCTTTCCACTTTTTGAGAAGGCTCTTCTCA
>JASHNZ010000073.1 GCA_030041355.1 Nitrososphaerales archaeon | reverse complement strand
CTTTTGACACTGATCAGGATGCCTACAAAGTTGGTCTCGAGAGATTTGGAAACGTCCCCTTCCTGATTGTTCGTGTCGACCCAGACCCTGAAATCTCTTGGATCCCCGCTCTATCATTAGGTCTTCTAAATGCCGGTCTTTGAGCTAACCAAAGCGTAACCAACTTTTCGGAAAATTTTCCAGCTATAGTACTCCGTGTTTACCATCTCGTAACCTAGCCTTAAGGACGACTTGGCATAGCCATTGTTTGCTACGTTAGCTAGAGCTTAAGTTATCCCGGTTTCAAGTACATTCGACTTCTTGACGTTTGCAATGGCTTTAGTTTTCCGCCTCTTTCATGGTCGTAAAAAAAAATTCGGTGTGTAGCTAGCTACTCTCAGAAATTGCCATTGTTAAGTTCCCAAGATCCCCTGTCTATAGCTTTGCAGATCATCATTTGCGATACTCTATTCGATCTGCACTTTCAAAGAATAACTTGACAGGCGCCGTTAGCTATGCAAGCGCTCTAAGTAGCGTCATCAAGGACCCCTGGTCCCTTATCCTCTACAGACATGCATGTTTTTCATGTCCCCCTATAGACCATACCGGAAATTGAAATGTCTATTTTTTTCATGGTACTCATACTGTACCAGTATAGTAACTCAGGCGAGTAAAACAGCGTGGTACGTTATATCCAAGGAAGTACCAGAGGAGATAGAACTAAGAAAGGATAATCTCGGAGCAGAAGAAGCTTTTCAAGAGTTTTGTCGGCAAAACAGCAAGAATAGTTTTGTCAACAAAACTTAGACATCCGAGGAGCACCAACGCAAAATCAAAAAGTACGCAAAAGAGGATCAAGAAAGTTCAGCGAACAAAGGCCTATCTTGTCCTTTGATCTAAACGCTCCATTTCATAACTGCATGCCAACTTAAATAACCAAACCAGTTCAGTTAGTTTCCAAATGTCTGATCACTCAAAGATAGTGTGAATTTCCGTGAAAAAAGCAGAGCATCTTTCCCCTCAATTGTTTATTCTGCTTCTCTTGATAGCCACACTTCTAATTTCGACTCAGGCGACATCTGCCCTAAATAGTTCCGCATGGGCGTCATCTGCAAGCATTTGCAAAGAGGGTGGATGCACATACGTTGCCAATTTGGTCTGTTGCTCCGTTGGTGTAATTTCTCCTTCAAACAAACTGATCGCAACTATCTTCACGGGCGCGGAGGGATGCCCAAACAGCGCGGCTTACGATCCAAGAACAAAGATGATCTTTGTCCCCGACTTATGTTTAGACGAAGTATACGTGATCAACCCGGCGACGAATAAAGTCGTTCACACTATTACGGGAATAGAGGCGCCTCTATTCATTGTGTGCGACGACAAGATTCCCATGTGCTTCGCCACCGACTGGGACTATGGAACGGTCACGCCTTTCAGTCCCACAAAATTAACGGTTGGAACGCCAGTAAAGCAATGCAACAGGAACCCCGAATTTCTCGCATTCGATCCCGTGAATGGCATGCTTTACGTGGGCAACGTCTACAGACACTGCGTTACGGTCGAGAACCCGGTAACAGGTGCTACTAAGACAATTAGCGTTGGCTACGGAATCGCCGGAATATCCGTCGCTAAAAGCGGCATGGTGTACGTTGACGATGCCCTGTACAACGTCGTCTTTCTAATCAAAGGGACCAGAGTACTCCAGAACATTTCCATGCCTGAGGGAGTGACGAGCTTGTGGGGAAATACATACGATCCGGAGGACAATCTCGTGTGGGTAGACAGCGCAGGTAGCAATCAGGCAGTTCCGATTAACGGGACGATAGTCGGAACTCCCGTGAAAACTGGAAATGTTCCTGATGGGGCTTGCACCGACTCCGTCAACGGCGAAGTATACGTGACCAACATCAACTCTAATCCACCCACGGTCACGGTCATAAAGGGTACTGCTGTGGTCAAGACAGTTCATCTGAACGATCAGTATATCGAGCCGTTTGGATGCGCCTCAAATTAGCCGGTGCTGATATACTCGAAAGGCACTTCTCGGGGCAGGATAAACGGAAGAGGAGATCAAATTAGTGGTTCCGAACCTTGCAGCTTCAGTCGCAGGCTTAACATCTAATGCTCAAGAATTACACGCTTTGAAATTCTAGACGGAGAGCTATTCCGCTTCGTTCTCGAAAAGAAATACAAAGGGACGGTGCTAACCAACTAAGATCTGTCGCAAACCAAGCGTATGAAGTAATTTTAGCCACAAACTGTTTCTGCAGTGCCAATTTATTAATCACTCAACGTAGCTTACCACCATGGCAACGATAAATCGTAACTTGCGAACAATCACGCTCGAAGAGCATTTCGCGACTCCCAGGTTCATGGATGGACCTGGACACGATCTCAAAGAGATGGCGCGTGCGGCCCAGGCTCACCCCCAGGTGATGGGGCGTTTTGCAAATCTCGTGAATCAGCTGACCGACATCGGTGAAAAGAGGATCGCTGAGATGGACGGGGCCGGCATCGATGTGCAGGTGCTTTCCCTCACTTCTCCGGGAGTGGAGCAGCTTCAGGCAGAGGCCGCGGTGAGTCTAGCGCACGAATCGAACGACGCCCTTGCGAAAGCCATCGAGAAAAATCCAGCCCGGCTAGCCGGTTTCGCCGCATTACCGACGCCGGCGCCCGACAAAGCAGCGGATGAATTGGAACGTACTGTCAATGACTATGGGTTCAAGGGAGCGCTGATCAACGGGCACTGTCGTGGGCGCTACCTCGACGACAAATTCTTCTGGCCGATTTTGAGACGTGCCGAGGAGTTGCACGTCCCGATTTACTTGCATCCGACGCGACCCCCGGAGCCGGTGGTTCAGGTTTACTATACTGGAAATTTTTCGCCTGAGGTGACCGCGGCTGTTTCTATTGCGGGATGGGGTTGGCACATCGAGACCGCGATCCACATCATTCGGCTCATCCTCAGCGGAGCGTTCGACGAGTGCCCGAACCTGCAGATAGTGGTCGGACACCTGGGGGAAACTCTTCCGTTCATGCTGCAGAGGCTCGACACTGTCCTACCCACGCAGCTCACCAAACTTAAGCGCCCGCCCAGCTCGTATCTTCGGGAAAATGTCCACTACACTTTCAGCGGCTTCAACTTTATGCCCACGTTCCTAGACCTCTTGCTGGAGGTCGGAGTCGACAGGATAATGTTCTCGGCGGACTATCCTTACGCTTCGATGGCACAGGCACGCGCTTTTTTAGAGCAGTTGCCAGTCAGTCCGGCCGACAGGGAAAGGATAGCGCATGGGAATGCGGAGAAGCTGATGAAATTTTAATCGATTAAAAAGGTCGCTGAAGTGCGGCAATGTCGTATTGGGTAACAGATCTTCTTCCAGATTCCTGATAGCATCTGGAGCCTCTGGGATCCTTGCTTTATTCTTCTACGTCCACTATTTACTCAAATCCAGCGAGTTCAGGATTTGTTACAATTCCGTATCCGTCAATTCCTCAACAGGTTCAATATTCAACAGAATTACTCTATGACCAATCCTATGCAACTCTGGCATTAATGGTAACAGTCTTCCTATTGGGAGCGTTCCTGTTGCAGAAATTTCTTAAATTTAGAGCAGCCACTTCAATATTCTCGGTAAGTTATCCTTACTACCTGAGTCTCATGGTATGGTACACTATCTCACTTGGGAGAGTTGATTACATAGCAAAGTCACAAGTTACGGAGAGTTTCCTTGTCTTCGTGAAAAGGGGACTCATCGAGAGCTTCCTTATTCCCACGCATCACCTTCCCGTACTTACTCAATTGGATCTAGTCTTCTTTATTCCGTTCATAGTTTGTTTGATTTCTGGGTGGTGGAAGAGGTTTTGGATGACAAATATTCTGCTCTCAGTTCCAATTATTTCAGTTGCAACCAGTGTGTACTTCTTTGACAGGGGAGAGTTCTACATCCACTTTACCAACACCTTCGCTCCCACTTGGATAACGAATGAAGTAGTCATTATAGGAGGCGTCGGATTTCTCTCCATATCCATTGCGAAGTACCTTCGAAAAGCAGTATTGAAGAACAGTAGAATGAAAATGGCTAAAGACTAGTACCCATCTATGATTTTTTAAGGACGGAGATCCAGGGCACCCGCTCGCAGGATTAGCGAGCATACATTCGAAAGCCATATCTCTGTCTTCGTCTTGCAATATAGCTCGAGACTATGCGCACCTCTAGAATTTTACTTTCCTCATTCATCGTTCTATTGTTTATGATCTCTGCAGCAAGTGGGGCCGCCATGAATTCCTCGCCTTCCCCCAGCCAGAACAGCTCACCAGTAAAAGGTCCTCTAATGCCGCCACCTCCTGTGGATTTTGCTCCCTTGGGAAGCAAGGCGTTCGCTTTTGTTTCTAACTTTGAAACGCTCACCCTTGAAGGATGGCAGTCCATCCACGGCAGCTCGCCGACAGTCGTTACTTCAGAGAACTATTCTGGGGAGCCTTCCTTGATGTCCTCAGCAAACGACGGAGCTCAAATCGATTTTGCAAATCAAGGATTCGTAACAGGCGAGAGCTTTCTCTCTTACCAAGTCGCAATGAATGCGCAGTCAGGTTCGAGCGGCTTTATCGGGCTTGCATCAGCTAGCAAGAGCTTTGTAGCTGTTGTGGGGGTCCTCAACGGCAAGGTTGTAGCGGGCGAGAATTTGAATTCGCTCAAAACTGTTGCCTCGATTCCGGCGAAAAGTGCTTATCCTGCTGGATGGGTGTACATAATTGCTGATCTCAGTAACTCAACAGGCAAGTGGACCATGAATGTCTTCGTAGATCAGACGGCAAAGGTCAACAAGGCAGTGTCAGTTCCGAATGCGGGCAGTTACGCTGGCGCCCTAATTGAGACCAATAGCTCAACCGTTTATTACACAAATATAATCGTGTCTACTTTCCAGATCGCCAATCTCGTCTCCGGTTACAACAACATGCAAGGCTACGGCACACGCGTCTCATCCGAACAAATTGTAAGGCTCCTTCCGGCTTACACCAATCTCACGGCAGTCATGACTCTGAACAACTTCTCCGCACCTCAGGCCGGGATCCTGAGTTTTCAGATTAATACTCAAAACAAGACTGCCGCAACTCAAGCAACCTGTGTTGGGTTCTTCCAATTAGGACTCTCTCTTGGGTCAAGAGCGGGGTATGTAGATCCTTGGTATGTTCCGGCCGGCAACTGCGAAGGGTACTCTTTTCCAGGCACGCCCAGCCTGCAGATCCCGAACGGAGAACAAGTTATACTATCAATTGTGTATAATCCCAAGGCTCAGCAGATAACATTCACAGAAGTCTACCCGTCGATTAAAAAAACTCTGACCGAGACGATTTCCTACACCGGGAGCGATTTCTACGGAGCGTACACACAGATGGAGTTCCAACCCTGCTGCAACAGCTACCCGATCGGCGATTACAAGCTGAATGGGTCTATTTTCGGACTGGAGATCACGCTCACAACGGGTCAGACGGAATATCTTCCTGCGAGCATCATGATACCCTTCAATCTTGACGCGCCGAAGAGCTGGGATGTGCACTATTACGTGAATGCTACTGCAGGATACAACGAACTCTCAACGTGAGTCTGAGACTGTTCCTTACAACCCCAGTTGTAAGGAATACAGAAAGAATATCACGCCGGCATTACTAAGACCTTAGAAGTAAAACTTGGAAAAGTGGAATAACAGCCCTAAGTCTAGCTTCTCCTACCAGAGCCGAACTAAGTTGTCAACTCCGCTCGCGGCAGTCCCGACTTTCGACGCCGATCCAGCCATGCTGACTCCAGTCACTTTTTCCGCGGTGTTTGCACCTGCAGACCATGCATGGCGAACATTTACAAAAGTACCACCGTAGACATATTTTTCTGAAATCACCGCGGCTATGCCTGTAATATTGACGCGAGCCCCTCCTGGGCCTCCGCAAAGTACTGTTTCTGCGTCATTGAAATAGCCCCTCGGGTTCATTCCGCCCACCATAAACTCAGGTTTATTCGCCCTTCGAGAAGCGAATGTAACTCGGTCAAAGTACTTCGATGCTACTAGCCTGTTAGAAGCAAATATTCTCATTCCAAAGGTTACCGCGGAGGACCCATTAAGAGAGGAAATCTTTGTGACGAGATTGAGCTGAAAAGGAAGTGAGACACTGAAAGTCAGACTGCTACAATAATAGTGTTTCCCGTCTGAAGGGGTTCCAAATCTCTTGCACAAACCGGTGCCGTTTCCCTTTATGTTGCTCATCATAGCATTCGCTGCCGAGAAATTCCAAACGTTGTCTACCAACGTAATTGAAAAACTAGTTGCACTTTTTTGTTTTATCAGCGCGATGTCCTGTGTCCAATACTCTCCCAAATTCCCTCCTTGCGCAACGCCATAAGCCACGAGATTCTGTTGTACAGTCATGACGCCGTTAAGACTTGCCTTGGAAGAATTGCCGATGCTTAACGAGGTAAAGTTCACCCAAGAGGAGAAAGCGGTTGTGTTGTAAGTGTAGGTTAGACCATTTCCCGAGATTCCATAATCTACTACCCCCATTGAGCACGGATGTGTGGCGTCACAGAAGGCGAAACCAACACTGGGAAGCAGAACCATATTAACGTAGTACCAATTGGCCACGTTTGGCCCCGGCCCAGTCACAGGAAAAGGTCGACCTTCCCATTGCGCAAGAATGACGTAAAATGGTCCTGCGCCGTATAAGTTCGAGGATGTACTTGCTAGCAAAATAGAACTTCCGTTTGTAGGAAAATATCTGGAAACCGACAGAGTTGCCCAGAGATTTTTCAGGACATTAATCCGCAGAAGGTACCATACATTCACACTTGGAGACGAAACTAGCGTCCCACAATAATCCCACGTTGCGTGGCTTGGATTCGCCGCTCTGCACTTTATGCCGTAGTAACCTTCATTCGTCGAGTTAAGGTTACCCTGAATTCCAACGCCTTGTCTGCCATCAAGGCGGGAAACCATGAAAACAAAAGTATTACCGTGCGTGATAGTTCCCTGCACGAGTGCTGCGAGGCTGAATGGAGGTCCGAATGACATCTTGCTTTGAATGGTCGCTATTTCATACATTGAATTTACTCCGGTGAAGCCCAGCCCAGTGCTACGGGAGAAACTTATCGTTGGAGTCACCACGGTAGAATTATGATGGTCTAGATTAAGGCCCGAGGCATTACCAGCTTGCCCGTTAATTTGCCACAGACTAGAATTCAATGTGCTATCCTTCGCAAAAACATCCCTCAGCAGAACTGGTCCGGCATTTGCAGCTGGGATCATCATCGATGGATTCTCGCCAGACGTAGCTGCCGAACCAAACAAACCAAATGAAGGAATAGCAGCGATACTTAACAACAGCAAAATAAGAAAGGAAAAGACGAGTTGTCGAAGGTGCATTTTCATTACCTCTCGTAAATTGAAATGAAGTTCCTGTGCCAGCCAAATCCCCATTCTGCTAAAAACATTTCCCATGATCTATTTCGACGTGAATTTCACCAAAAATAATTGACGTTACGGCGCTTTCGAAGATTGAAAAAGAATTGTATGATAGGCTCACTAGAGACCTATGGCGACGCCATCTCCTCGGATGTCTGCACCGCCCTTCAAGTACCCCTCCTCAAATTGAATTGCCTGTGCATGACCGGTCAAGGAAGATAACGTTTCGAATTTCCCAAGGGAGAGTGCCTTCGTTTCGGCAATTTTTTCAGCTTGAGAAATCGACTCCACTAGCCCGGGCTCAAAGTAAACCTTTGAAGGACTTTCGTAAATACTGAAAGGAATTATCCATCTTGGCGCATCGATAGCCTCTTGAAGATCCATTTCATAATCAAGAAGCTTTGTCAATAGTTGCACATGGACTTGGGGTTGGATATCGCCTCCCATGCAGCCAAGAGAAAATAGAGTGCTCCCGGATTCTGACTCGCCCATAGAAGCACATAGTGTGTGAAAAGTTCGCTTGCCAGGCTTTAGAGAGTTATGGTGTTTCTCATCGAGAGAAAAGTAACAACCTCTGTTCTGCAACACTATGCCAGTTCCTTCTGGTACGAGTCCGGAACCGAATCCCATGTAATTGCTCTGGATCACCGAGACGCTATCACCCTCGGAATTTCCGATGGCAAAGTAAGTCGTGTCGCCAGAGCCTTTTTTCGAGACTTCGGCACTACCGGTTGGATGATCAAGTCTAGATTTTAATAGATGGCGTGCATAATCCTTTGAAAGGTACTCGGGATTGAATTCGTAAAAAGCAGGGTCAGCAATATGTCTGGCTCGCTCGGCGTATGCCTTTAGGCAGGTCTCCACCAGGATTTCAAATAGCTCTGGAGAATTGATCGCGTATTTACGAGAAAGCTCAAATTCCTCGAGCATGTTAAGCCAGAAAAGTACAGTGGCCGCTTGACTGTTCGGAGCCGTTTCGTAAATTTTGAGATCTCTGTAACTTGTCATAAGCGGAGTCTGCCAGGTGCTGGTATGATTTTGCAGATCACTTTGATCAATGAGTCCGCCCTCCTTTGCTACCCCCTTTACAATTTCTTCCGATAGGGAACCTGAATAGAAAGTGGAGGGCCCTTCTTTTGCTATTTGCTCAAGGCTGGTGGCAAGATCTTTTTGCTTTAACAAGTATCCGGGTTCAGGCAAAGCTCCACCTGGAAGAAAGATCTTCGACCAATTGTCATATCCTCCTAGAAACCGTGCAGAAGCACCGACGGAATGCGCGTAATTTTCAGTAATGGGAAATCCATTTCTTGCGTATTCAATTGCAGGCCGCAGGAGTTTCTCTAATTCAATCGTTCCAAACTTCGAGTGCAGTTCACCCCACGCGTGAACGATCCCAGGTACTGTTAGCGCGGCGAGAGGCCCTCTATGCGGGATCTCACTGAGTTTTCTCTCATCCCGGTAAAACTTAATCGTGGCGTTATTAGAAGCTCTCCCGCTTCCATTGAGATTCAGGATTTTTCCTTTGAATTTGATAAGCGCAAAGAGATCTCCGCCCAAACCACAGAGATTGTTTTGAGTGACACATAACATGGCGCTTGTTGCTAAAGCTGCATCGATTACGTTTCCTCCTTCGGTGAGAATTTTTGCGCCAAAAAAAGAAGGAAGTTGATGCGAGCTTGCAACTAAACCATTTCTTGCAATTGTTGACGACCGAATTATGGTGTCTTGAGAACCTGCAACCAAACTGTGCGTGGATATGTCACCTGTTCTAGAAAGCTCGACCGTTTGCTGTTGGAAAAAGCAGAGTTTGCTATTAAATCTACATACTTTTATTGCAAGCCAAGTCCGATCTAAGAAGAAAGAGGCTCACGTATCGATTCCTGTTTAGGAGAGTTGCAGAACAAGATGCTTGTCTCAATAATTTCAGCGGGAATGTCGAAGATGGGAAAGCGAGACAATTTGAGTTCTCGGGAGCTTTTTGCGGAGGCCTATCTGGAATGCATGCAACGTGTTCCAAACCTCGACCGAAAGGAAATTGGGGCAGTTTACGTCGGCTCGCAGTCAGAAATCTATGAGCATCAGATCATGTATGGAAATATGGTCGCCGAAACCGTGGGATTGGTACCGAAAGCTGCGATTCGCGTTGAGGGTTGTGCCGCAGCGGGAGCAATTGCCCTTAGGTCCGCTATCATTGACGTGATGTCAGGTTTGCACGACATTGTGTTGGCTGTCGGTATTGAAAAAATGACAGCTCAAAGTACCGAGATTGTGACAGATGCACTCATGGCCGCATCGGAACCCCTAGAGCAAATCAACGGGCTCACCTTTCCAAGCATCTACGCCATGATGGCTGTAGAGCATATGCACAGATACGGATCGACGATTGAAGACTTTGCGAAAGTCGCAGTCAAAAACCACCTCAACGGAAGTTTGAATCCCAAGGCGCATCTACAGAAACAAATCTCCATAGCAGACGTCCTTAGTTCGAAGGTTGTTGCGTGGCCTTTGAAACTATACGATTGTTCTCCGATCAGTGATGGTTCCGCAGTAGCTGTCGTGTGCAAGCCCGAGTTAGCAACAAAATACACCGACTCTGCCATCCAAGTCTTGGGCATGGCTGCGGCGACGGACACTCTGGGGTTATACAACAGGAAGGATCTTTCGTGGCCCAATGCTGCGGCTATTGCTTGCACGGAGGCGTGCAAGATTGCAAAGATGGACTTAACGAAAGTCAAGATTGCAGAAGTGCATGACGCATTTACGATAAATGAAATACTCCTTTCAGAAGCGGCCGGTTTCGCAGAGAAAGGTAAAGGCCACCTTCTCATAAGAGAAGGCGAGACCTCAATCAACGGAAAAATATCAATCAATCCTAGTGGGGGGCTTAAAGCGCGAGGCCATCCGACTGGAGCCACAGGACTGGCGCAGGTCTATGAAATCTTCTTGCAGTTGCGGGGAGAAGCAGGCAAACGTCAGGTCAGTCAAGCTGATTATGCTCTGGCATTGAACGAAGGAGGTTCTGATGCGGTTGTGGTGAGCCACGTATTTGGCAGATAATTTCTCGATCAAGGGATTCTACGAAAACGTGGCGAATGGAGGGCTACGTGTTCCGCACTGCAGAAACTGCCAGAATTATGTGATGCCCCCGACATCAATTTGTGCCAACTGCCTTTCAACGGATCTGGAATGGGCGAAAATAAGTCGAAAAGGAAGAGTAGTTTCCTTTAGCGAGATTCATGTATCAAACAAAAAATTTCAACGCAGGACGCCATACGTCGTGAGCATCGTGGAGACCGAGGAGGGTGTAAGGTTGCCAGGCATAATCAAGGATGCAACTGCGAGGGAATTAAGAATTGGCGATACGGTATCTATTTCGGTGAGTTCAGAAGACGGGTCGCCAGGCTACTTCTTCAATATATTGAAAAATTCCTAGCCTTTTTCTATAGGATGAAAGGTACTTACGAAAGAATTTTGAAATTAGGCGATCAAAGGAAGTTGGCACCGCGTGATAGCAGAAGGCTCACTAAGAACATTCAGGCTGAGTCCGCAGAGATTCGGGATCCCGTACACGGTTACATTTTTGCCACAGAGTTAGAACAAAAAATTATCGACACAGAGACTGTCCAGCGTCTGCGCAGAATTAGACAGCTTGCTGGTTGCCACCTGGCCTACCCTGGAGGACAACATTCAAGGTTCGAACACGTCATCGGCGCAATGTATCTCGCGGGAAAGGTTGGAGCAGTACTGGAGTCAAGAGAGGAGATCTCCTTCAGCCAAGAGAAGACTTGCCTCTTGAGATTGGCCGCCCTGCTACACGATGTTGGCCATGGACCTTTCAGCCACATGTTTGAAGAAGTCATGGCCGAACGTACGCAATTCACGCATGAAGACATGACTCGGAACATTATATTGAAGTCGGAGATCGGAGACATTTTGGATCGTTTCGGAATGCCGAAGAAAGAGCTTTCCGAACTCGCCATTGCGAAATCCAAGGAAAGAGCAAGATATCTGAATGATGTCATAGGCGGAGGTCTATCCGTTGACATAATGGATTACCTTCTTCGGGATTCTTATTTCACTGGGGTCGAATATGGCAAGGTGGACGTAATGCGAATAATCAACTCCTTTGAGGTCGTACAAAATAAACTTGCAATAAGGCAAGCAGCCCTTTTTGCGTTTGAAGCTCTGATGATCGCTCGTTATGAAATGTTTAGGGCAGTTTACTTTCACAGAACAGTTAGAGCGGCCGAGCTCATGCTGATCAAGTCGATGCTTTTGGCCGACAAGGAGCTTCATCTTACTGATCTGACCCTGAACAGGTATCTCACCATGACGGACGAGGTGACCTTGCATAGAATTAGAACGATGAAAACGGGATCAGATCCAGAACTCAGAAAGGCAAAACTCTTAGCTGATGATTATTTCAGGCGGAAATTGCTCAAGTGTGTGTTCGAGCAAACGTTCCAAAGAAAGGACAAGTTTCTGAATTCGATTTTCACTCAGAAGAGTTTTAGAGCTCAACTGGCGCAAGATATTGCTGAAAGCGCGTCAGTAGATGAAGATGACATATACGTTGATGTCCCAGTTACCCCTTCCGTACCCATTCCCTCTGGTAGAGAAGCATTTCAAGGCGTAACCGTAGTCCAGACAAAGGGGAAAGCAAAGGAATCTTTCAATTGGAGCGTTGAAGACTTGCCTTTGGTAAGCACGATAGCGGGATTCATGGATATTATGAGGGTCTACACGCCTGAAAACAAGAGGCACAAAGTTGAGGAAGCAGTACGCAAGGTCTTGGGAAGAGAAGGTTACGAGCTCAAAGTATCCATGTGAAAGAAGACGTAAGCTTTCGAAGGAACAAGAATCACGATACAGTTTTTGTTGAAATTGGGGATTTGCAAGTTAAGCAGTATAGAGTGCCATCATCCATAGCTTTTGAATGAAGCCTTGCATGTTCTGGATTCACACAGTCATGTTTCTTCTTGTCATCTTTCATTTCCGGTCTCGCTCGCCGATCCCTCTTACCCAGAAGTCTAAAAGCAAGTTAAAGCCGGGGATCAGAGAGCTGATCGAGCCCTCGTTAGAGTACCTACTCTGGAGGCAGTTCTTTGAAGACGAGGCTGAGATCGAGGCCCTTTCTGCTATAATAGGCTCTGGAGATGGGATAAAGCAATGCTCCCAAAACCCAGAGTGGAATGATGATTGCCCAATTAATGTTATTCACAAGGTATACGGTGTCAGTTAGGTAGAGGTAAGCAACGTAGAGAAAGAATCCCGCAACAATCACTCCTGACGCCATCAGAGCAGTTGCAGAGCCTTTCAACGACTTTCTCTTCTTAGCACCATACAAAACTGCAGTCACGCCCATGAAGGCGAAGAATACCATCCCCAATGCTCCCGTTGAGAAAATTGAGAACCAAGTCAGATAGGATGCAATCACGATCATTGGCACGGCCACAACAAAAGTGACTGCGAGAGCCGTGATCGGGGAATGGAACCTGTCATGTACTTTTGATAGTTGAACAGGAATTAATTTGTCAAAACTCATTCCAAATGCGTAACGTGATATCGCAAGAATAGTTTGTTGTAGCGAGGCTAAGTACCAGAATGCGAAAGTGATATTCATTATCCACATAAAAGGCACGTTACTTTTCATGACAATAGTTGCCATGGTCAACATATTGGGATAAACATATGTGTTAGCTAAACCTGAAGGCAATACGGAAGAGGCTTGGACAAAACTGAATCCGAGCGTCGAGTAATACAATTCAATGAAGAGGGCAATCAGACCCCCGCTGAGCAGAATTGGCACGAAAGTGGAGATCCACGATGACCTCTTGAGGTTCTTCAGCTCACCAGAGAACGCAGCAGCATTGTTAACCCATGGTATCGCATAGGCTGCGGCAGGGAGAAGAAGTATCGTTCCCATAAGGCTAAAGGGATACGAAGAGGCTCCGGTGGAAGAAAGGGCACTGTAGGTCTGACCGTTTGTGGCGTTGGCTCCATTATTTACGAGAAAGTTGGAAACTGCGCTTTGCATTCCCGAGGAACCCAAGCCGATGTAGACTCCTGCCATCATCAGAGTTCCAACGAACGCTATCACTACAAACCCTGCGAGCATGAGATAACCGTTCTTGGGGGATAGCATGTTGACAGCCATCACTGCCGCGAGCAGTACGAGAGAAATTATCAGAATATCAATATGGGTAGAAGAAGTGAGATTAAGACCCAAGGTAGAAACAAAGGAGACCAAAGACGGCTCGCTTTTTGGGGCGACAGCTCCGATCGCGGCAAGAGAAGGCCCAAGCGATAACGACCAGAGCCAATTGAGGCTGATAGCTATGAATGGAATACCTGTAAACACAAACCCGAGTGTCAAAAGTCCCGCTGGAATAGGGCCCAAATTCCGGCTAATCCAGACATAATCTCCTCCTGTTCTTCCAACGTTGCGAATAACATGGAAATAGATGAAGCCGAGGAAAAGCGCGATCGCAGTGAAAATTAGAGCGGTGTAGACTGCGTTTCCTCCGGGATAGCCGTTATGGAGGACGAAAACAGAACCATTGTATAAATTAAGGGTGAGAATTCCGGTCCCAAAACCGATTTCGCCCAAGTTCGCAAGAAGCATTGTTGTGGGGCTGATCGATTTCACGAGGCCCGTTGCATTCCTCGAGAAAACAGTTTGCTGATTAGCCATTGGCCTTGAGCCAGTGTCTGGCTATTATTTAAGCTAGAGTAAATACGCTTGGCCTTAGGACACTTCAGTTCCCTTTTTTACGAATGCTTGGCCAAAGCTAAAATTTTTGGAACTTAGTAAGGCAGTTGCGCCAAAGCCTCTCTTTGAACTCAGAACTCAAAAATTACTTTTATCATTTGAGGAGCTGCAGCTTTGCGAAACGCCTCCTCATAATCAACGAGCGGAAATCGTCTTGAGATTAACTTCTCTGTGGAAACTTTCTTTTCCTGTATTAGCCTTATTGCCTCATCAAATGGACCGCAGCGAGAACCCTGAACTCTAAGCTCCTTTACAGCGATCTTGGTCAAATCCAAACTAACCGGTAAGCCATGAGTACTTTTCACATGAATGGTCCCACGTGCTCTAACAAGTGCTAGAGCACTGTCAATACCGTCTGGACTGCCAGTTGCTTCGACAACATGATCAAAACCAATACCTTGCGCGAAGTCAACAATAGATGTTCGGGCCTCGGAGGAAGAATAGACTTCATCTGCCCCAAAGGATCTTGCTAGATCCGATCTCTCGTCTTTTCCGGAATGATGCGTGATCGCAACTAAACTCTTAGGATTACTCAGTTTGAGGACTTGCAGAATCAGGAGACCTAATCTTCCAATTCCAACGACAGCACATGTGGAGTTTTCGTGAATTTGTGCCATCTTTGTTAGTTGGATCGCTGCCGCTAACGGTTCGATAAAGACTACCGCTTCGTCGGAAACAGATCGCGGAATGACACGCAAATTTCCAACAGGCACAGATACAAATTCTTCAAACCCACCGTTCCGAGTAATTCCTATTGTCTCGATATTCCGACAATGACTTCTTAGGCCTGCTTTGCAAAGCGCACAGGATCCGCAGCTTACGTTGATCTCCGTTGTTACTCTACATCCTTCTGGTATCCGCTTGAATTCTTGAGTTGTGGCGCCAAATATTTCATGCCCCAGCACTACGGGCTTTGATAGTTTATAGTCTCCGGACACAATTGCCAAATCGGTTCCGCAGATCCCAGCTTTCTTAACCTGGATTATTGTTTCCCCTTTTCTTGCGACGGGTTCTTTGACCTGCCGTAGCTGGAGCTTGCGCTTATACACGACTAGAGCTTTCATATTATTCAGCCGCGTTAGAAGCTATTTCCGGGACATTAGGGTGAAATAATTTTACGTCCTATGTTGCAGTATAACTTAGACTGGGATGCCAGTAACGCGATTTTGTTTTTGCTAAATCCTTATCCCAGCGTGCAAGCAGTCTTACAGCATCGTTTGCGGTTTGGCAGGCTCTTTCAATATACTCTGACTTGTGCTTGAAATCCTCCGTCGGATTAAACTTTATCCCCTTCTTTCTAACCTCCGCAATGTTGTCAATAATTGCACAAACGCATCCGGATCTGAGCTTGAAAAGTCTCGCCATGGTGAAAAGCACAGAGGCCTCCATCTCGGCGCTCACGACATTGGATCGAATCAAGTCATCTATGATGCCTTCCATCTCGGATTGCCAGTAACTATTGAAACTATTTGACGGGGTTCTCTGGCTGTAAAATGCATCTCCTGTTCGCGTCACCCCCACCACATAACGATACTTCCTTCTTGCAGCGGCTTCGATTAAAGCCAGCGTGACATCGTAACTCGCAACAGCCGGATATTCCGTCCTGACATATGTCTGGGAAGTGCCTTCAAGTCTCACGGCACTATCAGAGATTGCGACGTCTCCGTTTTGAACGTAGTCTTGCAAGGCCCCGGCAGTGCCGACCCGGATGAATGTGTCTGCACCACACCTGGCAAGTTCCTCAACCGCTATAGCTACGCCAGGCCCTCCAATGCCTGTCGAGCAGCAGGATATTGGGGTTCCATCAATTTTACCTGTGTAGCTAACGTACTGCCTATTCTCCCCTACTTTCTCAGCTTTTTCCCAAAAAGAAGCTATGAAGCTTACCCTTCCGGGATCGCCTGGAAGAAGTACGTATCTTGAGATCTCCCCGGGCGAAATTCCAATGTGGTATTGCTTGCCCGCTTTCATATTTGCAGGTTCGAAGCCCTTTCATATTTTACCCTTTGGCAAAGGAGAACGGTACATGCTCTAACGGAAAGTCAAGATTCTCTGCTTGGCTGTTTAAGGCCTGACAACCAATAAAGACTAGTATGAATAGACGTCGTGTAAGAAAGTAGTGATGGAGACCGTTCCCGCGAGCCGTTTGCGACATCGCAGGCACAAGACCGACGCAACGCAGTCATCGTTGGGGATTTCTGACAGAGGTATGTTACCGAAGTGACCGAGCGTACCACGGTGATCAAGAACGCCGATGTAGTTCTAGTTGACAAAGACTGTGCCGGCTGGAGCCAGGTGCTCCGTAATGGCGCAGTAGTAATTGAGGGAGACAAGATCGTTGCCGTTGGCCCTACTTCCAACATAGCGATGGACTATACTTCATTTGACTTGACCATAGACGGGCAGCGCAAGATAGTTCTTCCGGGCTTCGTTAATGCACATGCGCACGTAGCTGGGTCATTTTTGAGAGGCCTTCTGGAAGATATTCCAAACCACTTTTACGGCTATGCTTTGCCATTAGAAAAATTTCTGACACGAGATAGCATTAGGGCATTCAGTTTGCTAGGAGCGGTGGAAGCTCTGAGAAACGGCATCACTTGCATAAATGACCACTATTATCACTCCGACCAAGTGGCAAGGGCATTCGTGGCGTCAGGAATAAGAGGAATTGTCGCAGAGACAGTTCTTGATGTCGATATGGGCAAGCTAAAGGACGGAAAGTACCGGCACAATATTGATTCTGGAATGAAAGCGCTGGACAAAGGCGCGAAACTCGTAAGTGATTGGTCCGGACGAGGTGATGGTCGAATTACGTGTCGCATTGGGGTTCATGCAACAGACACTTGCAGTGAGGATCTCTTACTAAAATCAAATGAGTTGGCTAAAAAATTAGGCGTTGGGATCCATATGCATCTGGCGCAAACAGCGAAAGAAGTAGCTTACGTTGAAGAAACTCACGGCAAAGGACCTGTCGAATATCTTGGCGATCTTGGCATCCTAAGCAACAGGATAGTGGCTGCCCATCTTAACTATGCAAAAGATAGCGAACTGGCATTGCTCTCAACAAATAAAGTTGGAGCGGTCCAGTGTCCCACCATTTACGGAAAGATGTGCGTCAAATCCAAATTAGACTGGTTTGCCGAACAGGCCGTCCCCTGTGGCCTAGGCACGGACTGGCTTTCGATGGATATATGGGACAATATGCGATCGGCGATAGGGATCTCAAGAACGCTCACCGGCAGAGAAGTTCTGACTGCTCCGAAGGCCCTCGAATTTGCAACAATGGGGAGCGCAAAAGTTCTGGGCATGGATTCTTCGATCGGCTCTATCGAGCCTGGAAAGAAAGCAGATTTGGTAGTGGTTAACACGAGGAGCGCACACATGTCGCCTCTGCGCAATGCTATCCAAAATGCAGTGTATTACGCAAGTACAGGTGATGTCGAAACTGTCTTCGTCAACGGCGAACTCGTCGTCGACTCTGGGAAGACTACACAGGTTTCGGAAGACGAAACAATACAAAAGGCGCAAGTTCTGGCGGAAGAAATTTGGGAGAAGCTTCCGTACCCCGCCAACAAATTCATAGTCTAGCACTAAACGAATATCGTCTAAGCAGGCGTTCTCAAATCTTTACGTCATAGCAGTCGCCATTGATCTTCTGTTGTTCTTCCTCGTATGGCACATTGACCCTGCGCTTGTATTCATCCTTGATGTCGAGCAGCACTCCTACCAGAACTACATCCAACCAGTCCTGCTCTTTTGTGATGGAGGGCTCTTGGGTTATTGCGAGCGCAGTTCTTTCAAGAGCTCCTGCTGTAACCGCGTACGTCCAGTATCTGAATTCCTTATCCCATTTCTTCTCTTCCACAAGTATCTTTGGAACTATCTGAATAATTCTTGTCAGAGAATAGTTTAGATCACCTGCCCAAAAACTACCGTCTTCAGCATTAGCTTCAAAAATTGCTTTGGCAACTCCCTGCGAGCTCTTTGAAGCGGATCTGAACTCATTACCGGACGCCAAATCCTTGACAGATCTGGAAATATCGAGAAATGTCGAGAAATAAATCTGTCCGATTTGCTGAGGTTTCACGAGAGAAGTTGCAGAAGCAGCGAGTTCATCGGAAACTATCTGCAGCAGAGGATCTAATTTGTTTCTGTGAGTTTCTTTGACATAGGGCATTTCAATCTAATTCCTAGAATATCCTCGCTTTGCCGAGCAATCGTATTTCAATATTCAGTGTTTAGGTACGAGCTCCTTTAATTCGCAACGCGAGTCTACTGTACTTCAAGGGAGAGCAAAAGTTCGCTTTTCTTGCCATCGACTTGATACTCTACGTTATTGCGGGCGAATACAATTTTGTCCCCGGAATTCGCAATATGATTCCGGAGTATTATCTTTGAGATGGAGGCTTCAAGAGCCTTCATAGAGGCCTCAGGACTCGTCTCTTCGGCGGTAACTAGCGGAAAGAGGTCCCTTACTATCTCCAATCTGTTTGCAATTGATCTACTTTTTGTAAACGCTATAATCTCAGCTATTGGTCTCTCCCTTGCTATCTGTTTTGCAAGTGTGCCGTTTTTGGTAGAGCACACTATGAATTTGGATCCCGTCTGACTTGCAAGCTGGCTTGTGGCTTGACTCAACCCCTTGTCCTTTCGCCGGCCGCCGTTCGATTCAGTACTGCTTTCTGACTGAATCCACTTTTCAGCCACTCTCGCAACCCGATCAAGCACTTTGACACATTCGATCGGGTAAGAACCTACCGCGGTTTCTTCCGAAAGCATGAGAGCGTCTGTGCCATCAAACACCGCGTTTGCAACATCTGTTGTCTCGGCTCGAGTAGGCCTAGGATTTCCAACCATCGACTCTAGCATTTGAGTTGCTGTAATCACTGGCTTTGCTTCCCTGTTGCACTCTGAAATTATCATTTTTTGCATAACAGGAACCTGCTCCATAGGATTTTCCACACCCAGATCACCCCTTGCAACCATAACGGCATCAGAAGCCTTGATCACGGTGAAAGCATTTTCCACTGCCTCTCTTCGTTCAATTTTTGATATGATCCACGGAGGATCTGAACTATTCGAGTTTACAAATTTCCTGACGTTTTCCATGTCTTGTGCCGATCGAACAAAAGAAATGGCGACCAGATCGACCCTATTTTCTAGACCGAACTTTAGATATTGTTTGTCCAAGTCAGTGAAACTATGAAAGCTCTTTTGAATTTTTGGAACGTTGATTCCCTTTCCGGAAAGTAAAGTTCCACTGTTAAGGCATCTACATTTTAGCTGCGAGCTTGTTTTTCCGATAGCTTCTAGTCTGATAGTCCCATCCGCAAGAAAGACCAATGCGCCCAGGGGAACGTACTTTGCAAGGTTCAGTTGATGAACTGGAATAGCATCCTTTTCGAGAGCTTCGCCATCCGGTATGAGGCTGACAATCTGTCCTCTTTTTAGAAGCATTTTTCCGCTAGGAATTTGTCCGACGCGAATCTTCGGGCCCGGAAGATCTTGCATGACAGCGATGAATCTTCCCAAGTCATCAGAGACTCTTCTCACCGTCTTTATCGATTTTAGATGATCCTCTAGACTGCCGTGAGAAAAATTGAGCCTAGCGCAGTTCATTCCTACCCTGGCGAGGCGTGATACCATTTCGAAAGACGTCGAAACCGGCCCTAAAGTGCAGATTATTTTGGTTCTCCTTCTCTTAGCTGAAGGAGCAAAAATCTTGGATGTGGAGCTCAATCCCAGTCAGAATCTTCTTGCTATAGCAGAACTGCTGTTTCGGAAATTTGCACATTGCCTTTGAGGGCCGTACTAATAGGGCAAGTACTTGCGGCGTTCTTCGCAAGTTCCTCGAACTTTGGCAAATCGAGATTTGGAACTCTACCCCGAGCATTAATTTCCATGGTAGTGACCTTGTAGCCCTCACCGACCTTTTCAAAAGTGCATTGGGCGCTCACATCTAGGCGTTCTGGCGGAGTTTTATTCCTGGCTAAAGCTGCTGATAGTGCCATTGCAAAACAGGATGCTTGAGCTGCTGCCAGAAGCTCTTCGGGGCTCGTTTTTCCATTCGAATTATCTTCTGATCTTGCGGGCCAGCTAATTGGAAACTCTGGCAATGCCCCGCTTGCAACCTTTACTTTTCCGCTTCCGTGTACTAGGTCTTTCTCCCAAATGACATCTGCTCTACGTACTGCCAAATTGATTCACATTTGTTCAATCTCAAAGACAGGCATAAAGAGATTTTTTCCTATCTTTGTGCGTTATAGGTTTAAAAAGCAAAGCAGTCACTCAAAATTCAGGATCTGAGTTAGAGCAATTCGGCGTCAAAGTAGGAAAAATTTGCACCATGAAGATCAGGTGCCGAACATAATCCTTTCCTTACCTTTTGTCCTTCGATATATCAGATCGCAATTTTATTGAATCTTTCAACAAATAATTAGAATTATTTGCAGATCTGCTTTTATCAGAGAAACTTTCAGATATGAATTTGTTGGAGGAAAATCAAGCTTTGAAAACAATGTCAAATCATAACCTTGGAACGTCCGAAGACACTGGGGAACTATTCGTGTATGTGGATGGAAAACTACTCGGAAAGAAAGAAGCGACGGTCTCAGTTTGGGATCACGGTCTTCTCTATGGAGATGGAGTTTTCGAAGGAATACGCGAGTACAACGGGATTGTTTTCAAATTGAAAGAACACATCGATCGTCTCTATGAGTCAGCCCATTACATAAGACTGAAAATTCCAATGACGAAGGAGCAGATGTCAAACGCGGTTTTGGAGACTCTGAGGCAAAACAGACTTAGGAGTGCGTACATCCGACTGCTCGTGACAAGAGGAGTTGGAGACCTAGGTCTCAATCCTATGAATTGCTCAGATCCTTCGATTGTGATAATCACAGAGCCGACGACTTTGGGAGAAGATCCAACTTCAAAACCGATCGGTGTTAGCGCGATAATATCTTCGATTCGAAGAGACCCTGTTGACGCGACCTCGCACGAAGTTAAATCACTCAATTATCTCAATAGCATTCTCGCGAGGTGGGAAGCAATTGATGCGGGTGTTAACGATGCGATAATGCTGGACACTCAAGGCTTTGTGTCTGAAGCCACAGCGGAGAACATATTCATAGTCGCAAAGGGCCAATTAGCCACCCCGTCCATTGATTCTGCCATTTTACACGGCGTTACGAGACAACGAGTCATGGAAATAGCTGAAGACCTAGCATACGTGATAACTGAAAGACGAATCACTCCATTTGAACTAATAAATGCAGAAGAGGTTTTCATGACCGGAACGCTTGCTGAAATTGTTCCAGTGCTCAAAGTTAATGGAAGGAACATCGGAACTGGAAAGGTAGGACCAGTAACTGCCAGAATCTGTGGAGAATTCGCAAAGGTTAGAAGCAAAACAAATGAAGGGACTCAGGTTTATCCAAGCGAAACGAAAGGTGAAGAACTCGGAGCGACACTTCGAACAAGACAATAACTCTGCGCTCTAAGAATCAGCACGAAAAAGTACAAAAATTCAAACTGCGAAGGCAAAAAGCCTAAATACACTTATCAAGCTTAGTCACTGGATAATCGTTTTCTACCGTAGGTTATCTCCTAGAAGGGTGTTATAGTGGCCAAGAAAACTAAGAAAGAGGATATAATCGAAGAGACAAAGGTTACTGATCACAAGCTGGTACCTAAACACGAAATCCTGAGCGAGGACGGGAAGAAGCAAATCCTTTCGAGATTTAATGCGACCGAAGAACAATTTCCGTTCCTGTTTAGCACAGATCCTGTGGTTAGAGAAATCCAGGCAAAACCTGGCGACATGGTAAAGATCACCCGAGTGAGTGATACTGCAGGGGAATGCTTCTACTATCGCTATGTAGTGGAGGCGGTTTAGTAAAAATGCAAAGGGCACAAACTCAAACACAGTATGACGCGTGGCCGGTTCTACAAGATATTTTGACGCGAGAGGGCGTCGCTAGACAGCATCTTAATTCTTACAATGAATTCATTCAGAGAGGGTTGCAAAGTATCATTGACGAGATTGGATCGATTGACATTGAAACCGTTGGAACTCCCTACAAAGTGAAATTTAGCAAAGTAAAGCTCAAGCTTCCGCGGGTTGTCGAAATTGACGGCTCGGTAAGCAATATCCTTCCTCTTGAAGCAAGACTGCGCAACCTCACTTACGCGTCTCCTATCTTCGTGGACATGACTGTCGAGGAAGATGGTATAGTCCGCGAATCACAGGAACAACACATTGGAGATCTGCCGGTCATGGTCAAATCTGACAGATGCATGCTCGCGACTATGAATCCTCAACAGTTGGTTGAGGTTGGAGAAGATCCAAAAGATCCAGGAGGTTACTTCATCATCAACGGCTCCGAACGCGTGATAGTAGGTCTCGAAGACCTTTCACCGAATAAGATTCTTGTGGATTATGAGAAGGTAGGCGGCGTCACCAACTACAAGGCAAAAGTTTACTCCTCTATTGTAGGCTATAGGGCAAAGCTCGACATTACTCTGAAACAGGACGAGTCGATAGTAGTGAAGCTTCCGAGCTCGCCAGTAGATCTTCCTCTAGTTGTGGTTCTTAGGGCACTGGGTCTAGAAACAGACAAGGAGATCGCACAAGCTGTTTCCCTGAGACCCGAAATCCAAGATAAACTTGAAGTCTCATTTGAAAAGGCCTCGGAGGCAAAGACTACAAAGGATGCCCTGATGTACATCGGCAACCGCGTCGCTCATGGCATGCTTGACGAATTCCGTTTGAGACGTGCTGAGTCCGTTCTCGACTGGGGTCTTCTGCCTCACCTCGGAAAAACAAAGGATGACAGATACGACAAGGCAATATTCCTAGGCGAAGCGGTAAACAAGCTAATTGAGTTGAGGCTCGGACAAATCGAATCAGATGATAAGGACCACTATGGTAACAAAGTCATTAAATTCGCGGGGCAGATGATTGCCGATCTATTCAGGACCGCCTTTAGAAACCTCGCTCGCGATATGAAGTATCAGCTTGAGAGGACAGGTCAGCGAAGAGGTCTGAACGTGGTTGGCGCTGCTATCAGACCTGGAATAATTACTGACAAGCTCAACAATGCAATTGCAACCGGTAACTGGGGAAGGGGCAAGGTTGGAGTTACACAGTTGCTCGATAGGACCAATTATCTATCTACACTCTCTCATCTTCGCAGGATTCAATCCCCGCTCTCGCGTAGTCAGCCTAACTTCGAAGCGCGGGACCTTCATGCCACTCACTTTGGACGCATTTGTCCTTCTGAGACGCCTGAAGGCTCCAACTGCGGTCTGGTAAAAAATTTGGCTCTGTCTGCTTTGATTTCTGTTAGTGTTCCATCAGCTCAGGTGGTCGCGAAACTCTACGACCTTGGTGTGAAGCCCTTTAAAGAAGCTGACGAAAGGATGAAACTAGACGGATGCAGAGTCTTCGTTGAGGGCCGATTTGTTGGATTCGTAAAGGACGGAGATGCTCTTGCACGCTCTTTTCGAAAGCTGAGACGGGAAGGACAAATTCATCCTCACGCAGGCGTAGCTTTCTTTGATTCGCCCTTCGAAGGTGGAACAAAGAGAGTTTACATTGCCACCAATTCCGGGAGAGTCCTTAGACCTCTCATAATTTGCGATAGCGGTAGACCAACGCTAGCTCCGGACATTATCAAAAGAGTTGAGGCTGGGCAGCTCAATTGGCGCGATCTGGTCCAGATGGGCGTTATCGAGCTTATCGATGCAAATGAAGAGGAAAATTCTCTTATTGCGATAGACTTCAAACACTTGAACGAGAAGAACACTCATCTCGAAATGTATCCTTCTGCGATTTTGGGGATCGCAGCCTCGATCATTCCATATCCGGAACACAATCAATCACCAAGAAATACCTACGAGTCAGCAATGGCAAAACAATCTCTGGGCTTTCCAACTCCGACTTACCCGTTCAGTACTTATGTCAGGGAACATCTACTTGTATACCCCCAACCTCCGATGGTCAAGACAAGGTCGACCTCTCTATTATCTCTGGATGAGCGCCCGACCGGACAAAACGCGGTCGTTGCGGTCTTATCCTTCGAAGGATACAACATCGAGGATGCTATCATATTCAACAAGTCAGCCATAGATCGAGGACTAGCGAGATCGATCTTCTACCGCCTCTACGAAGCTGAAGCAAAGCAGTATCTCGGCGGCATGAAAGATACGTTTGAGGTGCCAAGACCTGAAGCAAACATTCGAGGGTATCGTGGCGAGAAATACTATCGCCTGATCGAATCTGACGGAGTCGTGATGCACGAGGCGCAGGTCGGAGGAGGCGATGTAATCATAGGACGTACTTCTCCTCCAAGATTCATGGAAGAGTACAAAGAATTTGAAGTGAAGGGTCCATACAGACGCGATACCTCCGTTGGAGTTAGAGCAAGCGAAAACGGAGTAGTAGACGCAGTTTTCCTGACTGAGAATGACGAGGGCGGAAAAATGTACAAAGTCCGCGTTCGGGACATGCGTGTGCCTGAGATCGGCGACAAGTTCGCATCGCGCCACGGACAAAAGGGTGTCATCGGCTTGGTGGTGAACCAAGAAGATATGCCCTATACAGAAGACGGTATTGTGCCCGATGTAATCATAAACCCGCATGCATTTCCGTCTAGAATGACCGCAGGTCAGTTCCTTGAATCGCTAGCCGGCAAGGTCTCTGCGATCCGCGGCAAGCCAGTTGATGGAACAGCATTCACCGGCGAAGGTTCAGAGTCTCTCGAGCAGTCACTGAAGGAGGCGGGGTACTCTCCCACCGGAAGAGAAGTGATGTATGACGGTCGAACAGGCAGAAAGTTCGCCGCTGACATTTACATCGGAGTCGTCTTTTACCAAAAGCTTCACCACATGGTTGCAGACAAGATTCATGCAAGAGCCAGAGGTCAAGTCCAGATGCTTACGAAACAGCCAACAGAGGGGAGGGCAAGAGGCGGAGGACTGCGTTTCGGAGAAATGGAGCGCGACTGTTTAATTGCGTACGGAGCATCAATGGTCTTGAAGGACAGGCTCTTGGACGAAGCTGACAAAACAGAGGTTCATGTCTGCGAAAAATGCGGTCTAATTGCGTACTACGATGCAAAGCAGCGAAAATATGTCTGCAGAGTAGATGGAGATAATGCAAGAATTTCGACCATTGTAATCGCATATGCTTTCAAGTTGCTGTTGCAAGAAATGATGAGCCTGAACATTGCGCCTCGACTCACCGTTAAGGACAAAGTCTGAAAGGAGTTGGATGGTCTAGGATGTCACTTGAAGAATCAATCAAGTCCGTGGGCGGGATTAGGTTCGCGCTTAGCTCGCCGAGCGAAATCAGAAAGTACAGCGTAGCCGAGATTACAGCTCCAGAGACCTACGACGAAGATGGGATGCCAGTGCAAGGAGGCCTCATGGATAACAGATTGGGAACGCTTGAACCAGGGCAAAAGTGTGCTACTTGTGGCAACACTGCTCCAAAATGCCCGGGTCACTTCGGCCACATAGAATTGGCGGAACCAGTAATTCACATCGCCTTCGTGGATGATATTCACAAGCTTTTGGTCTCAACGTGTAGAGCATGCGGTCGTCTTTTGCTTTCGCAGGAGGACATCAATGAGTATGGCAAGAGGTTGAGCGAAAAATCCTCAGCTTCTCCGATGCTTGTTGAAATTATATCTCGAGAGATTCTTGCAAAAGTGAAGAAGACCAAAGAATGTTTCTTTTGCGGACGCGGACAGTATGAAATTGAATTCACGAAACCCACGGTATTTCACGAAATTACAGAGACTGGTGGAGCAACTCGCCTACTGCCCGTCGCGATTAGGGAGAGGCTGGAACGAATTACAAACGACGACCTGAAGCTCATGGGTTACGACCCCTCGAGTGCTAGACCGGAATGGCTCGTTCTGCAGGTTCTTCCGGTGCCACCGGTGGCGGTTAGACCCTCTATCACTTTGGAGTCTGGGATCAGATCCGAAGATGATCTTACCCACAAGATAGTTGACATTCTTCGAGTTAACCAGCGAGTCAGGGAAAGCAAAGAGTCGGGAACACCCCCGCTCATTGTCCAAGACTTGGTAGACTTGTTACAGTACCACGTCACAACCTACTTTGACAATGAAGTTTCAGGCATTCCGCAAGCTCATCACAGATCGGGTCGCCCACTCAAGACCATTAGCCAGAGGCTGAAAGGAAAGGAAGGTCGATTCAGGGGGAGCCTTTCCGGCAAGCGTGTTGATTTCTCGAGCAGAACTGTGATTTCTCCGGATCCATCGCTTGACATTTCCGAAGTTGGAGTACCCTTTGAAGTTGCAAAAAAACTAACTATTCCCGAAAAAGCGTCGCCTTGGAACATTGAGTTCTTGAAAAAACTCATACTCAACGGACCGTTCAAGCATCCGGGCGCTAATTATATCATCAGACCGGATGGAATCAAGATTCGACTGGATTATGTCACAGATCTGCAGATGCACGCGGACACTCTAGCGCCAAGTTTCATTGTCGAAAGACATCTAACCGATGGAGACATTGTAATCTTCAATCGGCAGCCTTCGCTGCATAGAATGTCCGTTATGGCGCACTATGTCAAAGTGCTTCCATACAGAACTTTTAGATTGCATCCTGCAGTGTGCCCACCGTACAACTCTGACTTCGACGGCGATGAAATGAATCTGCATGTTCCGCAGAGCGAAGAAGCGAGATCGGAAGCCCTTACGCTGATGAGGGTTCAAGATCAAATTCTATCTCCTCGTTACGGGGGACCAATCATTGGTGGAATCAGAGACTTTCTCACTGCTGCATATTTGCTTACAAAGGAAGGGACTTTTCTTACTAAAGAAGAGTTCACCAGCCTTGCCCTTGCCGGTGGAATGACACCTAATATGGAGCTTCCCAAACCCGAAAAGACAGATCCTGTTCCTCTCTACTCTGGCAGACAACTGTTCTCTCTGTTTCTGCCGAGGGATTTCAACTACGTTTTGGTGAGCAAGTGGGAGAAGAGCTTGAGGGGAGCAACAAAAGACGTGGTGATCAAAGATGGAACCTTGATCAGTGGCGTCATTGATAGAGCTGCGATTGGAGCGGAAGAGTCTGATTCCATTTTGCACAGAATTGCGAAAGATTACGGCACTGAACAAGCAAGGAGATTCCTGAACTCTACCCTTAGACTACTGAAAGCATTCATTACTCGATCGGGCTTCAGCTATGGGTTTGACGAGCTGGAACTTCCCCACGAAGTCCGAAGCAAGATCAATGAGACTCTGGATGAGTCATACGCAAAGGTCGCTGATCTTAATGCACAATACAAGAAAGGAACACTTCCTGAAACAAGGGGCCTTTCGCCAGAAAGCGCGTTAGAATTCTATGTCGCAAATGAACTCTCTCGTGCAAGAGAAAAAGCTGGAAGAATTGCAGACAAGTCGTTTTCGATCCAAAACGCAGGAATTATTATGGCCAGAACTGGAGCTAGAGGTTCAACTCTCAATCTTGGTCAAATGACGGCGGCTCTAGGACAGCAGTCCGTTCGGGGAAAGAGAATCGAGAAAGGCTACCAGAAAAGGGCTTTGCCTCACTTCAACAAGGCGGATCCCAGCCCAGACGCGAGAGGGTTTGTAAGATCAAATTACCGAGATGGACTAAATCCAATCGAGTTCTTTTTCCATGCAATGGGGGGAAGAGAAGGCCTTGTCGATACCGCCGTCAGAACCCAGCAAAGCGGTTACATGCAAAGGAGGCTAGTGAATGCACTAGAACATCTGAAAGTTGAGTACGACCTAACTGTGAGAGATCCTAACGGGAACGTAATTCAGTTTAGATATGGCGAGGATGGAATCGATCCCGCAAAGAGCGATCATGGCCGAGCAGTGAACCTTGAGCGTTTGATAGATACCACAGCTCTTACTTCAGATCAAAACAAGCCCGCCGCAGAGTCGACCATAGAGCGAGCAGTTGAAAAATATGGTGGCGAACTCAATCCAAGATTGAGGGAAGATCTACTAAGAGACCTGAAGTCTTCGAAGCTGGATCCCAAATCGGTTGAAAAAGTCTGTGAGAAAGTAGTTGAGCTTGTAACGAAGGGAACAGTGGAGCCCGGAGAGGCTTCGGGCATTGTTGCTGCCCAGTCTATCGGAGAACCCGGCACCCAAATGACTCTTAGAACTTTTCACTTTGCTGGAGTAAAGGAAAGAGACGTAACTCTAGGACTTCCAAGACTTATCGAACTAGTGGATGCGCGAAAGCAGCCGGCAACCCCGTCGATGGATGTTTTCCTCGTCGAGGATTACAAAAAGTCAAACGAAAAGGCAGTCAAAGTGGCAAACGAAATAAGGTTCACAAAAGTTGCAAATGTAATCGATCGCGTTGAAGTCCTTGTGCAAGGCGAGATCGATATCTACCTTTCAAAGGCAAGATTAGCAGAAAGGCAATGCACGTTGGACGACGTACTTGCGGCAATTCAATCTCCAAAGAGGAAGATCGAATCCGATGAAAGGCGCAATCTCATAACCGTGAAGATGGAGGTTGACTTTGCCTCGTTGCATATTCACAAGAACAAGATACTAAACCAGAAGGTGAAGGGAATCCCAGGCATTGACCGCGTTACGGTCGTGAAGGAGGGCGAAGAGTGGAAAATACAAACATCTGGCTCGAACCTTGCAAAGGTGAGACAAATCGAAGGCGTCGACAAGACAAGAACGACCACAAACAACACTTTCGAAATTTACCAGACTCTAGGAATAGAAGCGGCAAGAAATGCACTCGTAAAGGAGATTATGGGAACGCTCGAAGAACAAGGTCTCGAAGTAGACATCAGACATGTGTATCTCGTTGCGGATCTCATGACGAGCAAGGGATTTCTCCAACAGATAGGAAGACATGGCGTTGCTGGAACGAAGACTTCTGTTCTCGCACGAGCAGCTTTCGAAATCACGGTCCCTACTCTCGCTGAAGCCGCAGTGAGGGGTGAAACGGAAGAACTCAGAGGAGTCACAGAGAATGTAATTGTCGGTCTACCAATCCCTGTGGGAACGGGCATGATCGACGTTTTCATGAGGGGTGTCTAAAAGCTGTCAGTATCTCTAGTTGATTTGGAAAAACAGCTGAAAGCTGTAACCAAAACAGGCAAATACGTGGTGGGCCGAAAAGAGGTGCTAAACGGATTAAAAGGATCGAAGCTCGTGGTTTGGTCCGCGTCAGCCAATGTCCCTCCGCAGATTTTGAATGAATGCAAGAACCTTCAAGTTCCGGCTGTGCGATTCGGTGGAAACCCGATCGAATTGGGCAAGACCTGTGGCATCCCATACAAGGTGTCCGTCATTGCTGTAAAGTCATCAGGCGATGCTGTCTTGACTTCTTTTGAAAGCTCACGCGATTACTCTTTGCCAAGATCTAGATTTCTAGCACAACAAACCCTGCCAGTTCCGGATTTGCAAGCAAAACCGGAAGAGATAAACGAAAAACCGGAAGGCAAGCAAACTCGCAAGAAGACCAAGGCTCCTAAGAAGGAAGAAAAAGAGAAAACAACAAAAGCTCGAGAGTCGGACAGGGGCGAGAAACCAGCTAAGAAGTCAGTGAGAAAAAAGAAGACTCCAAAGAAGTCAAAAGAAAAAGAGAAAGTGAAAGAGGAAGATGAAGCTCGCTCTCAGGCTGAAGAAGATACCGACGAAGAAGAGGAAGATTAGAGCTTCTCTTCAATGACCATGAATCGCCTCTCGAAAATCTGAAAGACAAATAATCACGGCGCTGTGTTTTCCATCCTTGTCAGGACGAATCAAATTAACATCAGAAGAGTTAGGACTGATGTCCCTCTTTCAAAATACTACAGGGGCAACAGCCAGAGATTGCGTTCTCGATCCAAAGGCTGAGAGAATAATCTTTGTGGTGAACAGGGGCGAAATGGGACTCGCAATCGGAAAGGGAGGATCGAATATCAAGAACGTTCAGCAGATTGTGGGCAAAGAAATCGAGCTCGTGGAATGGTCCGAGGATCTTAAGCAATTCATTACGAATGCCCTTAACCCAAAGATGATAAGCGAGGTCAGAATTGCAGATAGACCTGATGGGTCCAAGACAGTAACTGTTGTCGTGGATCAAAGGAAAAAGGGAGCGATATTAGGCAAAGCAGGTCGCAACGCGGAAAAGGCAAGAATGCTAGCAAAGCGCTATTTCAACGTGGACAGCATCCAAATTGTAACATCGCAGCAATGAAACTAACAATCATGTGTTGAGAAACTATTTTATAAGATTCTAGAGGATGAGCCTATACTTTGACAAAGAGCAAGTCCCCAAAGGGGGAGTTCGCTGCCAGAAAGCAAAAACAGAAGAGGCAGCGTTTGCGCTGGTCGGATAAGTACTACAAACGGAGAATGCTGATGCTCGACAAGAAAGCAGATCCCTTAGAGGGCTCTCCGCAGGCAAGAGGAATCGTACTCGAAAAAGTCGGTGTCGAGTCAAAGCAGCCTAATTCTGCTATCCGGAAATGTGTGAGGGTCCAATTGGTCAAGAACGGAAAACAGATTACCGCTTTTCTTCCAGGCGATGGCGCCCTCAATTTTATAGACGAACATGATGAAGTAGGCCTCCAAGGCATCGGCGGTTCCATGGGACGCGCTATGGGGGATATACCAGGAGTTCGCTGGCAAGTTTTCAAGGTCAACGACGTTTCCCTAAATGAGCTAGTCTACGGACGAAAAGAAAAACCTAGACGATAGACGCGTGATTAGTATGCCTGAAGCACCAAAGCTGTTGCTCTTTGAAAAATGGGACATGGACGGTATCAAGATCCAGGATCAGGGCCTTCAGAAAGCAATCTCGCTCAAGCCCTCCATTGCTGGAACTACGATGGGACGTCATGAGCACAAAAAGTTCGGGAAGCTCGACGTAAACATTGTCGAACGTCTTGCGAACGACATTATGCATTTTGGAAAAAAGCATGCAAAGAACGCTGGACGGATGGGCGGTAAGAAGCAGAGAGCCCTTAAGATTGTTCAAGCAGCGTTGGAGATTATCGCATTGAAGACTGGACAAAATCCTGTCTCAGTACTCGTAAGAGCAGTAGAAAATACTGCGCCCAATGAAGACACGACGAGAATCGCGTACGGTGGAGTCGTCTATCACGTGGCCGTTGATATTGCCCCTAGCAGAAGAGTGGATCTTGCTTTACGTTTCATCGCTGAGGGCCTGCGTGAAGCTGCATTTGCAAATGAGCGCTCAGTGGAGGAAATTCTCGCAGACGAAATTATCATGGCGGCAAATAATGAAACGAACTCTTTTGCGATAAAGAAAAAGAACGAGCAAGAACGCATTGCAATGTCGTCGCGCTAAATTCTATCTTGTGTTTTAATGCTTGGACATGCGAGTACAACCTCAAATTTTTCAAATGGATTTCCTACGTTGCTCGCAGAAGACTTAAAAGGCATGTAGCGTAATCTGGTTTTTACTTAGGCGCAGTATGAAAAATGGCAAACAAGCCCCACTTGAATCTGATTGTCACTGGACATGTTGATCACGGAAAGTCTACTACTATGGGCCATTTCCTGTTTGACATGGGTGCTGTGGATCAGAGAACCATTGATGAATTTGCAAAAGAGTCTGAAAAGACCGGCAAGGGTGATACTTTCAAGTATGCGTGGGTGATGGACAGTCTGAAGGATGAAAGGGAGAGAGGCGTAACCATAGATCTTGCCTTTCAGAAATTTGAAACACCAAAGTACTTTTTCACTTTGATTGACGCCCCAGGCCACAGGGACTTTATCAAGAACATGATTACCGGCGCGTCTGAGGCCGACTGCGCGGTGATTTTGGTCTCTGCAAAACCTGGAGAGACCGAAGTGGGAACCGGGGCGGGGGGCCAGACGAGGGAGCATGCGTTCCTTTTGAAGACCCTCGGGGTCAACCAAGTCGTGGTTTGTATCAACAAAATGGACGATAACATGATCAGTTACAAGGAAGCCAGGTACAATGAGGTCAAGGCTGAAATGGAGCGCCTCATGAAGACTGTGGGTTTCAACGTTTCTAAGATCGATTTCATTCCGGTTTCAGGATGGATGGGCGATAACCTGGTCAAAAGGAGTGACAAGATGCCCTGGTACAAAGGACCCACTCTCAAGGAAGCTCTTGACAAGTTCGAGGTACCGAAGCCACCGACGGACAAGCCGCTGAGAATGCCCCTGCAAGACGTTTACTCTATCACCGGTGTTGGAACGGTTCCCGTAGGCAGAATCGAAACAGGCAAAATGAAAGTGGGAGATCAGATCATCGTTATGCCCGAAGGAGCTACAGCTGAGGTCAAAACCATAGAGAGCCATCACGTTGCAATGACTGAAGCTATCGCTGGAGACAACATTGGAGTTAACTTGAGAGGGATCGGAAAAGGCGAAATAAAGAGAGGTTCTGTAATTGGACCGGCAAACAATCCACCGACGATTGCAAAGGCGTTTAGGGCGCAAATTATAGTCGTTCATCATCCTACTGCTATTGCAGCTGGATATACTCCGGTGCTTCATGCCCACACCGCTCAGGTAGCAGCAACAATCTCAGACATAGAATCAAAACTTGACCCCAGAACGGGTCAGCCCACCGAGGAAAAACCCAAATCGATCAAGACTGGAGATTCCGCGATTGTGATTATCAAACCTCTGCGACCAGTTTGCATAGAGACGTTCAAGGATTTTCCGGAGCTCGGGCGCTTTGCTCTACGAGACATGGGTACTACGATCGCGGCAGGTGTCGTGAGAGAAGTTACGGAGAAGGGCACTGCTGAGCGAGAGAAAATAGTCGCAAAAGCCTAGAAAAAATTATGAATAAGAGAGGAGTCCTCGCCCTTTCCCTCCTTTTGTGCTTTCAATATGTAGAGCTCACTTATTCTATTTACGCCATTCAGCAGTAACCCAGCGATTCGGGTTTAAACTAGCAATACTTTGCTCCGGCTTGCACCAACTAGTTGGGAACGAAGACGAAGTCTGACAACCATAGCCATATCATCTACGACAGCATACAATCAATGGTGGATTCTGCCAGATCAAAAGCATTCGATTCAATCTCCATAACAGAACACATCTCTCAGTTCGCTGAGCCACGAGACAAAATTGAATTTGGCTCAGTTCATACTAAAGGTAGAATTTTTTCCAATATCGAGGAATATCTCCTTGAATTCAGGAACATCCCTACCAAGATTCCGACAGTCAACAAGGGTCTGGAAGTCGATTACATCCGACGAGTCAGCCAAGAGATCGCGAAGTATGTCAATGAAAGAGGATGGGATGTTCTGCTGCTGTCAGTTCACGAATTGAGCGACGGTATTGACGTTGAAGACACAAGCCGTCCACAAGACAAGGAAAGTTCGGAGAGGCGCTGGGTGCAATACATCGAATTGCAGAAGGAAGGCCTTCAAAATGATCTTATCCCATTTGATGTTCTCACACATCCAGTTCGGCTAGGCAGAAGTTCCCACAAACTTCCGGGTAACTTGGATGAACTGCTGATCGAGCTCGCCGAGGTGGCAAGGAAGGAAGACAGAGCGCTCGAGCTTAACGGAAACGACCTTACAAGGGATTACAAGCTCGTTGAGAAGCTCGCGCAAGCTTGCTCTGCCGGTGGGTGCAAAGTAAGTTTCGGTTCAGATGCACATCATCCTAGCGAGGTCGGAAGAGGCTACGAGAAAGCTCTCGAACTGGTCAATAGATATGGTTTGAAACAACTAACTTTGCCTCAACGCTAACCCTGCAGAATTATTTCGTCTCCTAACGAGATTGAAGCGTTGGGACTAGTTTCATGCATCCAAAAGCAGAGATTCTGTGTAGAACTCGTAACAAGAATCATGCGTAAATATTGACTGCTGTCGTTCCCAGATTGGCCGTTGCAATTTCCAAAACCGTGTGCTATAAGTCCTTGGATTTGCTGTGCACTGGTCGAAGCTACGTAAACCAGACCGGTCGTTAAAGTGACGTTTGAATGATTGGCTATCTCGATACTTTAGGCTGCAAACGAGGACAGCGGAGCACAGGTTGCAGCTTAATACATCATGAAGAGGTAAAGTACCATAGCGATAATTATCAAGACTACTATGAGGATTGCTACTGTAGCAGTGCTTGACTATGCTCTTGGTTGAATCATCATAGGATCCTCTTCTTAGGAACAAAGCTCACCTGCTAAAGCGATCCACGCCGCCTCCACATTCTTTGGATTGTATCCTCCGCCGCCCATTGCGAGCAATCTTCCTTGGCAGAATTCATGAGCCAGAGCATGAAGTTTCTTTGCGGCATAAGCGTGACTCTTCCAAGAGTACTGCAAGTGAGTTATGGGATCATCCCTGAGACCGTCTGCGCCACACTGGAGAAAAATAAATTCGGGCTCGTGGTTTCGAATAAAGGCCTCGACTTTATCGAATGCCTGCATAAATTCATCGTCTCCAGAACCTGGTGCGAGAGGCAGATTCAACTTCGTTCCGATCGCGTCTCCTTTTCCCGTTTCTTGGAAATATCCGGTGCCTGGATACAAATAACGACCGTCCTCGTGAATGTCTCCAATTATCACCCGCTTGTCCAATTCAAATCCATAGAACACGCCATCTCCGTGATGCGCGTCAATGTCGACGTAGGCGATTCTCTTGAGGCCCAGGTCTTTGATCGCTTTCTCAATGACAACTGCGGCGTCGTTGAAAACACAAAAGCCTCCGGCCCGGTCTCGTCGTGCGTGGTGCAGTCCACCCACTGGGTTGAAAAAATGATCGAACTTTCCTTCGACTATCATTTCGAATCCTTCGAGTGTGCTCCCCACCGGAAATAACGAAGCCTCGTATACTCCTTTGAAGGACGGCGTGTCACCATAATCCAAATATCCGGTTCCCGAACTCGACGAAGCTTTTACAAAATCTACGTACTCTTGCGCATGGAACAAAAGAAGGTCTTTTTCTCTGCAAGCTACAGGCTTGATTATCGAAAGATTTCTCGTAGAGCTGCTAAGCTCACTCAAAGAGGAAGCAAATAGTTTCGTTCTCTTGTTGTTCAGAGGATGGCCATTCGGAAAAGAGTAGAGATCAGAATCATGGCCGAAGGAAACTCCCACGTGGCAGATCTTCTCCTTTGGCATTTCTTAAAATCCTTCAAGCTTCAATGGGCACTGCGATTGAACGAGAAGGGGCTCCGTCTCCGTTCAATAGCTTGATTGGAAGACTGATCAGCAAAATTCTCTGACCGGAAAATTGCTTCAGAGCCGCGCTCAATGATTCTATAATGTATATTCCATTCTTCAAAAGGGTCTTGTGGACAATCGGCTCGGAAGCCTTGAACTTTTCGATGCTGAGAAAGTCGATTCCGACTGCCCTCACTTTCTTTGAAACAAAGTAATCTGCAGCTTCTTTTGTGCAGTAGGTGTAGTTTGTATTTGTTCGCGGGTCTCCCCATCTGTCGCTACTTCCGGTATAAAGAAGCACAATATCGTCTTGCACTATTTGGGAATCAAATGCCAACAGATCAGTATCAAGGATTCCACTGCCCAACGACTTTGTCTTTGAGAGATCCAGCACAACTGCTTCCCCAATGAAGCTATTAGCAGGAAGCTCGTCTATGGGCTTCCCACCTTCAATAAAATGAATCGGCGCATCCGTGTGGGTACCAGTGTGAGATCCAAGTATGAGTTTCGTGAGATTCACGCCGTTTTTCTCGATTGTCGCATATCGCTCGAAGAGCGGTGTTGGATCGCCTGGATAAATCGGCATTCCGTTTGCCAATTCATGAGTAAGGTCAACAGCCCTTTCAAATGCGTAACGCATCCTCTCACTCTCAATGGCTAATGAACGAAACCGGCGATAAGTGAAAGAAATTCATTGCATTGTTTTAGATTTATTGTTCAGAGTGGTAACGCCTGTCTCGTTTTCAAAGTGCGTGAAGAGAATTTCTTTTAGCGTGGAATTCACAGCAAACCAGCCATGTCAGTAAATTACTCGCAACCCGCACTCTGGCATGACAAGCCCGAGGCCTGGAAGGAAATAATGCCAGGAGTGAAAAGACGCATGCTCTCGCACGCCGCGACAGGTCTTATGGTGCTTTACAAGATTGAAGCAGGAAAGACCTTTGCATGGCACAATCATCCCCATGCCCAGTTCGGCGTCTTCGTAGAGGGAGGGGGCAAGTTTCGCATGGGAGAAGCCGTCTGGGAAATGAAAGCCGGCGATAGCTACTATATTCCACCAGCGGTCTTTCATGAACTGAAGACCAGCGAGCGCTGCGTTATACTGGACTTTTTCACGCCCGAGCGAGAAGACTATGTGAAGGAAGCTCTGCCTCCTGACACGACTTAAGAAAGGGCCGAAGTTTTATCTCAGCGATGCGGGTACACGATATAGCTAACTACTTTTCGGCAAGGAATTTTTATTCTCAATAAAACGAGCATGCAAGAATAGGTGCAAGGGACTAAAGCAATTGTATGGGGTGTACCCTCTTCTTAAAGGTTGGCAGCAAAAACCATCCATTAAGGAACAAGGCACATCTGAATTGCTCTAATTAATTTCAGCTTCCGCTCTTCGCATTGACCAAAAGCCTTAATCTCTGGAGGAAGAAGTTCAAGAATCCAGGTAGAAAATAACCAAAATGCTTGCTCAAGAAGAACGTAAGAATCCAATGTTCAGAGAAGTTATTGACCTCTCGGTTCCAATGTCAAGTATGGACACGCCTGTATATCCAGGATACCCGCAGCCTCTTCGAGCCATTTTCACAACCATCAGAGACAACGGGTACGCGTCATTCATTTGGACTTTTGCCGAGCACTCTAGCACTCACGTGGACTCTCCTGCTCATTTTGCTGAAGGGACCCCTACAGTTGACAAGGTTCCGGTGGAGAAATACGTGGGAAGAGGCATTGTCCTTGATTTCACGGGCAAGCCTCCTCGATATCCTATCACAAGAAACGACATTTCTTCGAGGCTTAAAAAAAGTCGCGGAAAGGCAGGGCCCGGCTCGATGCTTTTCTTCTACACGGGATATACCGAAAAATCAAGAACCAAGGAGTGGCTGGATCATCCTGAGCTTAGCGAAGATGCCTGCAAATATATCGTCGAGCTTGGAGTCAACGCGATAGGCTTCGATGCCCCGGGACCCGATCATGAACCTTTTCCCGCGCACAAGATCTTGCTGCCGAAAATAATAGGCATATACGAAAATCTTGCAAATCTAGACAAAGTGCTGAACCAAGACTTTCTGTTCGTCGGGGCGCCAATCGCCCTCAAAGGCGGCAGCGCTTCTCCTTGTCGGGCGATAGCTCTACTTCGTTAGACAAATTTGTCGGTATCGAAAGAACTTCACGACTCAATACTCAGGCTTTGGCCCGATCAGGCGGATAATTGCTCAGCCACCATTTTGCAATTTCGTCTCGTCTGGCAAACCAAGTGTCGGGAAAACTCTTTGCATACTGGATGAACTTGTCCAGTGCCACTATTCGTCCGGGCTTCCCGGAAATCCTGGCATGAGTTCCTATCGACATCATCTTGGGGTTTGTTACACCTTCCGAGTACAGCACATTAAAGGAATCCCTGAGATACTGGAAGAAGCTCTCTGAGGTGTTGAATTTTCCGGTCCAGTAGTGAAAATCGTTGCAGTCAGAAGTGTAGGGAATTACGAGGTGATTCTTTTCTCCCACTTTCACATAGTATGGAATCTCGTCATTGTAAATATCAGAGTCATAGAGGAATCCGCCTTCTTCAACAAGCAGCTTCCTCACCTGAATACCAGGCTCTCGTGAATACCATCCGACAGGTCTCGTGCCAGTTATTCGAACTGTGGTTTCGACCGCTTTTTTGATATCTTCTCTTGTCTCTTTCTCAGTCCAGCGGAAATGATCATACCACAGATATCCGTGACAGCAGATCTCATGGCCTTTCTCCACAATTCCTCTCGCAGCAAGTGGATTCAACTCCAAAGCCTTACCGCATGCGAAAAATGTCGTCTTGACGCCGTGCCTCTCGAAAAGATCAAGCAACCTCCAAATGGCGACCCGGCTTCCATATTCAAACGCAGATTCTAATCCTAAATCCCTCACGGGAAGGTCAATGGGTGGAAAGTCTCCCAGCTGCTCAGGCATCTTGTCACCGCTTTCCACTGAATTCTCTGCTCCTTCCTCGAAGTTCACAACTAGCTGCAAGGCGATTCTTGCGTTGTTCGGCCAACGAACCTTGGGGGGATTCTTCCCGTAGCCTACAAAATCTCGTTTCAAATTTTCGTCAACGAGCAAATCGCGGACTCAACGGTCTCGTGATCTGCTAAGCACACTAATAAATGTCGGCATGATCACTATTTCTAAAGAGCCCAGAAAAAGTAAGTGACATGAGCATTGCCTGCAATTGGCGAAGTCTATCAGATAAACATCAAGGGGAAAAATCCTGGATCTCACGGCCTTCCGAAGATGCCAGTGATTTCAATCATAGTCTCAAAGGGCGGATTGGAGGGCGATTTCAACCTCTATCGTCACGAAAAACTTGATGACGATCCTGACTCTGCGGTCCTCATTATGCCTTTGGAAACGATCGAAGAACTGAACAAGGAAGGTTGGCCCATAAAACCTGGTGACATCGGAGAAAATATCACAACAAGAGGCATAGCTTATTCTCGATTTGCTCCCGGAAAGAGAGTAAGGATCGGACAAGCGGAGCTTCAAATCTCAAGAGCTTGTAACCCTTGCTCAAATCTCCTATTGTTGCCGTATGTGGGAGAAGGAAAAGGGAACCAATTTTTGAAGGTAATGTTTGGCCGACGAGGCTGGTATGCCAGAGTTGTTAGTGAGGGAAGAGTAAAGAAAGGAGACGCGATCACCGCGGTGTCCGAATAACGAATTTGGGTCTTACCAAGGCCGGTACACTCTCCTCGCGTTTTCTGATAATATCATGTTAGCCGCTCTGTGAGCTTCATCTTCGTCATAGACCTCGGTTTCTACGAACTTTGCGAGGACGCCTTCCAAAACCTGCCTTCCTATTTTTGCCCCGGCCCAGTGTACTTCAGGGATAACGATGCCGTCTGATCCGAAGACTACTCTGGCGGGCGGCGCCAGATCTAAGATATGAAGGGTCTTATCCATCGCCCCGGGGATGCTTGCGAAAGGAATCATTTCCGACAGATCCACGTACACGTTCTTTAGGGCATTTGCGAAGAATGCCGCCTCTTGAGAGAAAGGATAGCCGCCATGGATTAGAAAGATCTTTGTCCTCCAGGTATCCTGATCCTTTAGAAGCTCATACAGCTGCGAGGGATTGCATCTGTCAAAGACGACATCTACATCTCCCATTCCGCAATGAGCGTGAAACGCAGTTCTCAATTCCGGACATCTTGATATTACTCGCCTGACGTACCAATCCCGAATGTGTTTTACGTCTCTTCTCCGGGTAGCCTTCGAGATTGCGTAGTCTTGGCGAACCGATTCTTCGATGGGCTTCTCGACGTGTAAACCGCTTCTGTAGGCAATGACTGTTTTGAAAGCTATCGCTTTTTGATCCCTAGCGGCAAAAGCAATCGCATTATCAAATTTATTGACAAAATCTTCGAAATCTTTCGACTGATCGACGGCCGCCTGAAAACGTGGTTCTATTCTTGCCACACGTCTGACCGGTACTGGCGAGATCTTCTCAAATTCTTCAAAATCTCGCTTCTCAAGACTGCTTGCAACGGAGACCTCTGAGTACCCATCATCTACAAAAAGTCCTTCAATATTCGCATCCTCAAAGAGGTCCTCGCAATAACGAGAATAGTCACGCCTGCTTCTTTTGTTCCGAGCCTCGATAACAGAGCTAAGGTTTGGTGAGCAGCCGAGAAAAACCGCGAGTAGATGCATTATTTGCCTCCCCATCGGAGTGAATTCTGAATGGGCGACATTTTCCGGGTCTTTCGCCTCATCTGCCGAGAGTCCACCCATGTTCATAATGGAAATGTAAAGCTGCTTCGTGATCTCTATTGTTTCACGGGACCAAGGATGTGAATGATGATCAATCACCGGGTATTCTGAAAAGTCAAGTTCCAATCTTTTCCTAGCTCCTGCTAGTAGACATCGAGAAAGCGATCTACCTCCCACTGCGTCACTTTATCCCCTGCTTGAGACATATCGTGTTCCCTATTCATGATAAATTCCCTGAAGAGAAGACCGCTCATCTCACTTTTCAGTAGGTCATCTTTTTCGAGAGCGGAGGCAGCTTCTCGCAAAGATCTGGGCATGAGCACAAATCCCTCTTCTCTAATTTCCCGGTCAGATAAGAAAGATAGGTCAAAAGCAAGCGGTTCCCCTGGGTCGAGTTTTCTTTCAATCCCTTCTAGCCCGCACGCAAGGATAGCGCCTAGCGCGAGGTACGGATTGCAGGACCCATCGGGGAACCTGCATTCGATTCGAGTTGCTTTTCCTCTTTCGTCAGGGATCCTCACCGCAGCTCCCCTGACTCCCGCCCCATAGACCTGCGCGTCCGCATTCCATTTGCCTTGCAATAGTCGTTTGTATGAATTCACGGACGGACAAGCAATAGCTGTTAGTGCAGATAGGTGATGGAGGATTCCTCCAATGAAATGGTATGCTAACTTGCTCAAGCCAAGCTTGTCCTTCTTATCAGAGAACAGATTGTTCTGACCCGATTTGTTCCAAAGGCTCATGTGTAGATGCATGCCGGTTCCCCACCAGTCATTCCCTATCTTGGGCATAAAGGAGGCGATATACCCGTAATTTCGCGCGACGGCTTTGACAGCGTCCTTGAAATAGACCATGTCGTCGGCGGGTTTGAGTCCGCTGTGATGAGAAACATCGAATTCCAGCTGCCCGTGCCCTCCCTCAACGTGAGCTTTCTCTAGTTCAACTCTGACAGATCTTAGGGCATCTACCATTTCTCCAATTATCTTTGAATGAAAATTGAAACCGTCTTGACTATGCGTAACGAAATAATCTGCTGGAGCAACCCTATTGTCCTCGCGTTTCACCAGATGGAACTCCGCCTCAAAGCCGAGTTCGAATCTAAAGCCCTTTGATGAGGCTTTTTCGATTACCCGCGAGAAAAAGCTCCGAGGACATATTAGGGATAAGGAGCCGTCTTTTTCATGGAGATTTCCTATGAATCTTCCGACTTTGGGCGTGTAAGATGGTACCACAAAGGTTTCAGGATCGGGAACGATTGCTAGATCTCCTTGAGATATATCCAGCGAAGAACCATGCACAAGCTGGTCATATGAAGTCAAAGCCAGATTTCCACGCGAGGTCTTTACCCCGTTTTTAAGTACTGAATCAAGCTCGGAGATTAGAGCAGTTTTCATTCTTGAGACGCCACCCAGATCCACGTAGGACACTCCCACGAGGTCTAATTGATGATCTCTAGCCCGTTTCTTTACGGCCGCTATTTCCAAACCGGATCCTGGACCGATTACTGTCACTTTATCAGTTTTCATTTCGGGCTTTGAGCTGACTATATGCCAAGAACTCGAGACTAACGGATAGTTAGCCCAAGATCGATTTTCAAAAATTCAGCCGTTCTATTCTGGCGGGATTTCCTTGTACGCCAGCGATATGTCAACTCCACGGCTCTTGTAGAAGTATTTTGATGCAAAATACACCACAAATCCAATCACAACAACTGCTGCCAGCAGCTCAAATCCAAACGACGCATAGGCTACGGTGGTCACAGCAGGACTAGTGTAACCGATGTACGCCAGGTAAGCAAATCCGACTGCTGTTGCAAGGCCTACGAGGCTGATCAATGGAAAGCCGCCTACTTTCGCCTTCACGAAACCAGGGGCCTGTTCAAAGAGGTTCTTCTTCACGAAGGGAAAGACCATAAGTGCCAATCCAGGGATCACATAAGCTGCCCCCCAAACGACAGAGCCCACCGTGAAGGTCGTAGACCAGCCAGTGATGTCGTAGACGTATGAAAGTATGATTGCTAAGGCCACAATCGCCAGCACCGACCAGTAGGGTGTATTGAATCGTTGTGACATATTGGAAAACTTTGAGGGAACGGCCCTGTCGAAAGACCAAGAAAAGAAATACTTTGTGGGAATCCAGAAGTAGGCGAAGAGAGGTGCGATTGATCCTACCAAGTACATCACGAAAAAGAGGTAGATTAGGCCGGTGTTGGGATAGGCGGCTACAGCAAGCAACAGAGGTTGATTGGGGGCAGATGATAGAGCGTAATGCGCAGTTCCGGCGAAATTATCCCAAGTCCATCCGACAGCAGTAATCCAATTCGCTCCCACCGTGTTTATCGTCAGCTGCGAAGTAATCACCCAGAAAATAATTCCAAAAATCAAAGACAGGAAAAGCGCAATCGGGATTGTTTTTCTGATGTTCTTAATTTCGCCTCCAAATCCACTGATGTAATTTCCTCCGAAAAGGAAGAGAGATGCAAGAGGAAGTGCAATTAGAAGATTGGCATATCCGCCGGAGTAAATAGGAGCCTTCAAACTTAGGGCATTATTGTAAAGGTTGCTATAGCTCGAATTAGAACCTAGACTACTCACGAGCATTTGGTCCCAGTGCGTCTGGAAGGTAGCTTGGCTTGTGATTCCCAGAATTACCCACATCACAATTATTCCAATTATGGCCGCGATCCACGATCCATAAATTACCCCTTTCACAAATCTCGTGCCAAAAACTGCAAAGAGCCCGAAAAGAATAGTAAACAAAACTGCCAGCTCAAAAGCTCCTCGCGCGGTACTCAGAAAAGTTCCCAAATTAGTAAGAGAAGCAGACGAACTGAGGATTCCCGAAGTGCCTAAAATAGTGCCGAATGCAGAGGAGTAGGCAGCTATTTCGCCTACATATGCCACAAAGAAAACAACAAACATGTACAAAAGTGCCCATGCAAATCCGATAGATGGAGAAAAAATTCTGCTGACCCACACATAGTCTGATCCTGTTCTCGGGATCACAAGAGAAATTACGTAATAACTGATCATGAGAAAAACAAAGGGAATTGCTGCGACCAGCAACGAGAGAGTAAGGTTAGCTCCATCCGTATTTCCATAAAACCAAGCAAACTGGTTAGTCGTGAAAACTAGGGCGAAAACCATCGCCGAAGCGATTAGAAGCGTATCGAGTGCGCTAAATTCTCTAACTAACCCGGTCGCATTGCGAACAAAGTACTTCGATGTATCAGGAGAGCTCGCGGATTTGGCCATTTATTCCTTGAAACAATTTTGATTGTTTGATATTAAGCTTTCTTTAAGGGCCAATGATTTACGTGCGTGGTAAAGAAAATCGGCTCGGAATCCTATCATTATGGCTTGAGAGCACCCAGACAAGATTCCTGAATATTTAGCTACGCGCAAGGAATCTCTTCATTCTCTCCATCCCTTCACCTATATCTTCAACGGAACCCGAAAAAGAAAGCCTGATGTGATTCTCCCCGCCCGGGCCAAATGAAATTCCGGGCAGTACGGCGACGTTTTCCTTTTCCAGAAGGGTCCTTGAGAATTCGATCGAATTTGTGGACTTTTTGTATCTTGGGAACGCATAGAAAGCGCCTTCTATTGGATTCCCTTCCAGCTCAGGTATGGCTTGAATTTTTTCCAATAACAAATCTCTTTTCTCTTTGTAGGCTCTCCTGAACTCCAAAATGCTGTTGTCACAATTATTTAGAGCGTAAGCCGAAGCTTTCTCTATGAATGGTGGGAAACAACTCACCGTGTGCTCCAAGAATTTGTTTATGAGGGAAACGACTTTCGTTCCTGCGACGACGTATCCCGCCCGCCATCCGGTCATGGCGTAGCTCTTGGATAAACTGAAAATCGAGATCATAATTTCGGGTGAGGGCTCAAGAGAGCCAATTGAAAAGTGCTGCTTATTTTCATAAACTAGATCTTCATACGCTTCGTCGGTGATTATGTATATTCCTTTTCCTTGACAGTAATCGTAAAGCTCCTGCAGTTCGTTGCTTTCCAACACCTTTCCCGTCGGGTTGGATGGAGTGTTGATGAATATCGCCTTTGTTCTCGATGTGGTTTTTTTGCGAATTTCATCCAGATCAAGTGAAAAATCGTTATCTAACTTGTAACGAATCGGGTTGCCTCCCGCAAGAATTACCGGCTCTGAGTAGAAGTATCCAGGATCAGGAATTAGGGCATCGAAGGGAGTTTCCGATATACTTAGGAGCGACGCGTACACCGAGAATTTCGTTGTCAGAAAAATGCAATTTTCGATCTCCGCCTTGATAGAATTTTTTCTTCTCACCTTATCCCGGATCGCTTTTCGGACATCCGTTATCCCGTAAGAAGAAACATAATGCACATCCCCGGCGATCATGCTTTGGTGAGCAACTTCGATTATCTCCTTTGGTGTCTGAAATGAAGGATCTCCCACTGCAAGCGAGATTACCTCCTCTCCCCTCGCCTTTTTCTCAAGGACGAGGTACACGAGTTCAAGCGAAGGCGAGGCTTGAATCTTCGAGAGGAACATGTTTACTATCTCTTTGCGGTGGGAATTTAAAGGGACGTTAGGACTGTAAAATCTTCTATCACTAGAATCGCGTCAATGGTTTAACTTTTATGCACTCTTCGTTGTTCTTCGAACAAGGGTCTTTCTGATTGGCGCTCGATTCAGGCGACATCGCTTGGGTTCTAGTTGCAACAGCTCTCGTAATGATAATGACACCTGGGCTCGGATTCTTCTACGGCGGCCTAGTTCGTAGAAAGAACGTCGTCTCCACCATTGCTCAAACTATTGCTATCTTCGCGGTGGTGAGCCTGGTCTGGGCTCTCTGGGGGTACAGCCTTGCGTTTGCTCCTTCTGTCGGGAGAGGAATAATCGGAGACCTCTCATTTATTGGGCTGAACAACGTAGGAGCTGCCGCGAATAACTTTTACTCGAGCGCAATCCCTCAACTCCTGTACTTCGGTTTTCAACTAAAATTCGCTGCGATTACTCCTGCCCTAATAATAGGCGCCTTCGCCGGAAGAATAAGATTCAAAGCTCTTCTGATTTTCATCGTCCTTTGGACGAGTCTGATCTACGCCCCGATTGCGCACTGGGTGTGGGGCCAGGGGGGATGGTTAAAGGATCTAGGCGTAATTGATTTCGCTGGAGGGCTTGTAGTCCATATATCGGCGGGAGTGTCAGCTCTAGCTGCTGCTTTAGTACTCGGAAGGAGGATCGGATTAGATAACAAACACCCCGAGCGTCCTGGGAATATACCGTTTGTGATACTGGGCGCCGCGATTCTTTGGTTTGGGTGGTTTGGTTTCAACGGCGGCAGCGCCCTCGCCGCAAACACAATTGCAGTCCAAGCTCTTGTCAACACAAATATGGCAGCAGCAGCTGGAGCGATAAGCTGGATGCTCCTCGATTGGACGACGAAGAAGAAACCCTCCGCTGTCGGGCTCGCAGTCGGGGCTGTAGCGGGACTGGTTGCAATCACGCCGGCTGCTGGTTACGTAAGTGTCGGAGCTGCTATCGTGATCGGTCTCGTGGTTGGCGTGGTTTCTAACTCGGTTGCTAACTGGAGAGCCAGCAGGACGAAACTAGACGACTCGCTTGACGTTTTTGCCTGTCATGGAGCGGGTAGCATGTGGGGAGTTATTGCAACCGGGCTTTTTGCGTCGACAGCAATCAATCCGGGAGGGCCAAACGGCGCGCTTTACGGCAATCCGCACTTACTCGTGGTAGAGGCATTTGCCATCGCGGTTGTCACCGCTTTCGCATTCTTCGGTTCTTTCGCTCTCTTGAAATTAGTGGGGGTAATTACTCCTCTCAGAGTAACTCCGGAGGAAGAGGAAACAGGGCTGGACTTGAGCCAGCACGGCGAGGAGGCTTACGGAACCGAAACAGGGAACACGTAGGCGTCTCATCTACTCAAGAAAGATTCATCCTCATTTCGACCTATCTTGGATTTGGAAATGCTTATGCTTGTGACGTTTATCTAGATTCTAATTAAATAGTTCAATCAGGAATCGATGTTTAATTCTGTTTGAATGTAATCGGAACTGTAGAAAATCCAAGAGAAATGGTCGTTAGAAGCTCCTTTTTGTTCCCTGAACAAAGAAGATTGTCAGAGACAACGCTTTTAATCCCGTCAGAAGGATTGCTTTTTCTCCGGCGAACATTCAAAGACTAAATACTGGTTTTGAGTAGGATCCGGGGAATTAATTCATTCTAGAGTGGTAGAGACAAGTTATGGTTCAATTTGCACGTGTTAAAGTCACGAGTACAAACCTTCGCGGGTTGGAAGATGTCTGCAAAGACATAATGGACATTACCGAAAAAACTGGCGTGAAAACAAGAGGTCCTCAACCCTTGCCTACTAAGAGGCTGAACCTGAGCACCATGAAATCTCCCAACGGAGAAGGCACAAAGACTTGGGATCACTGGCAGATGCGTATCCATCGCCGTTTAATTGATCTTGATGCTGACGATCGCACCATGAGACAGCTCATGCGACTCCGAGTGCCTGAAGATGTCTTTATTGAAGTCAACCTCAGTACCAAATAGTTTTATTTCTTCGCCAAACGTAACTTGAGTTATTTCTACGCTCGTATTTTTATTTGCCTCTGTGACGCAGGCGGTTTCAGCAATTGTAGTTTCTCCCAGTTGGGAGTGAAACTTAGAGCACTGACTTTACGTGCAACAGGAATGGTTACCGAATTATTAATGGCATGGTGAGAGGAAGATTTCTAACCCGCGTTCATTAAGGCTACGAGACCCGAGAGATGCGGAAATTTAGCGTTGTGTGCTGCTAGAAAGATTCTGCCATAGGAGCCAAGGCGTGGAAACATAAAAGACTCATCTTTGTTAATGATATAGCTCGTCCCTAAGCGAGCTCATTTTTCGCTTTGCCAAGGGTTTACATGGCTTGGACAAGGTTCCAAGTTCCACTACAATTCCCTTGATTACTACAGAAAGACGTTTAGTAAAGCCCACAGGATCAGCTAATGGATGTTGGGTTCAAGAATAGTTTCATGCGTGGCAATCGTGATTTCACTTGCATTTGCAACTTTTCTGACAATTCCCTATGGTGGAGGATTCACAACGAGCACAACAACCATTTCTGCAATCGCGACTTCACCATATGGTCATGTTGCCCCGGAGTCGAAATCGGCAGGTACTCGTTATTTCGCGCCAAAAACAAGTTGCGACTCCTCCGGCAAAAAGAATAGACAGTGCATATTCGTGACGAACCTCGCATCAGATGAGGTGGATGTTTTTAGCAAGAGTGGGTTTCTTATTGGAACGATTGACACTGGTGGAGAGTCAGGGTATGGCGTGGTCTATGCCGGCCCTACGGCGAATAGCATCTACGTGTTTGATTACGATCTTTCAAAAATGTACGAAATCAGTCTCTCGAGCCTTTCAGTGGTCAATTCTTTCAGCTGTTCTAAGTGCATCTTCGGTGCCTACGTTCCATCAACCGAGACCATTTTCATCACCCAGTTCGGCTTGGGCGAAATAATACCCTTTAATGTCCAAGGTAGCACTTTTGGCTCTGAAATTTCGGTCAGCGGCTGTGGCGCCTATCCGGAGTACATAGCATACAATGGAGGCGATGGAAAGATCTTCACTGCTTGTCGTTCTGACACTTATGCAATAATTACCATAAAATTCTCTGTCTCGTACGTTGAAATCGCGGGCGCGGAGAATCTTAACGGCGTAGCTTGCGTTAGCGGGATCGGGCAAGTATCAGGAAATCCATGCTGGTTCGATGACGGAACAACGGGCTACATTTACGAGACAACAAGGCCTCTCACGCCCATAACAAGCTGCAAGTTTTGCAATTGGGGCGGTGCTTTTAATCCTGCCAACAAGGAAGCATACATGGCCTCCTACTCCGGAAGCGGGGTACAAGCAGTCAGCGGCGATAAACCCGTCAAATTCATCACGTTGAACTACGGCCCCCTTTCTCCTTGCACGGGTCCTCCCTACAGTGAGAGACCCGCTTCTGGCACAATAGTAGCTCCTCTCACTCTGTCGGTATATCCGGGGTACACGTCGGGAATAAGCGCAACCAACAGTGTCTTGTGGACTACCCAGATGGGGCCTAGCTCCCTTTACCCCGAGGGGTGCACGTCTACCGGTTCTCCATAGAAATTGTGGGAGCACCGTTGTTTTTGAGACGATTTCACTTTTCAGAGCTGATGAGTTTTTGGAGTATGAGTGACAACTGACATCCCTCTTTTCTTCGAAGGTCGCTTTAATCGTCGTTGTCGGAATCTGTCTTACAACTAGTCCGTTATTCACATCGGCTCATGCCTTTACGTCGGAGACCTCCGGTTCCAAAGGGCTAACAGATATTCACCATTTCACGCTGAAGGATCCGAATGCGCAATCTCCGGGACAGTTTGGGTACTCCGTCTCGACAAACGGCAACATAATTGCAGTAGGTGCTTATTACGAAACAGCCGCTGGATATTACGGAGCCGGCCATGCCTACACTTTTGACGCGAAATCAGGAGCACTCATTAACACGTTTTCCAGCCCCAATGCTCAGCTCCACGGATTCTTTGGGGATTCAGTGGCAATAAGTGGGGATATCTTGGCTGTGGGAGCTTATTACGAAAATACGAACGGGCAAAGTGAATCTGGCCGAGCCTATGCGTTTAATGCTGAATCCGGTGCCCTAATAAGTACTCTTACAAGCCCTCATACCCAGTTTGGAGGATTGTTTGGCATTTCAGTAGGCATAAGCGGCAATTTGATTGCTGTCGGCGCTCCAACCGAAAATGCTTCCGGATACATTCAGGCTGGACACGCGTACCTATTCAACGCCAAGACAGGAGCTCTAGTTAGAACATTCACGAGTCCGAACGTACAATACATGGGATACTTTGGTTACTGCGTGGCCATAAGTGGGAACGTGGTTGCAATTTGTGCCCCACAAGAAAATGCGTCCGGATATCAGTTTGCAGGTCATGCCTATATTTTCCACTCCAGCACAGGTGCGCTGGTAAGCACTTTAACGAGTCCCAACGCGCAATGGATGGGATATTTCGGAGATTCTATAGCCACCGATAGTAAGATCGTTGAAGTTGGAGCCGCGATAGAAACTGTATCTGGATACTTGGCTGCTGGTCGGGCCTACAGTTTCAACGCGAGCACAGGTGCCTACATCAGGACGCTTACGAGTCCGAATACTCAAACAGGGGGATGGTTTGGGGCCTCTGTGTCAGTTAACCCCGGAATAATCGTGGTGGGTGCCCCACGCGAAACTGCTTCGGGACATGGAATAGCAGGGCATGTCTACAGTTTCAATTCTACCACGGGGGCATTGATCGATGCATTAGCCAGTCCCAACGCGAAATACTACGGCTGGTTTGGAAACTCGGTTGCCGCAAACGGCGAGAAAGTCATAGTCGGCGCACCTCTCGAAACAGCCGATGGAAGGAGCGACGCGGGTCACGCGTACATTTTCGGGGATCCTCAAGAGGAAGAGTTCGGCGGGTTTTTCTAAAACTGCGCCCTCCCGATTTTTCATCCAAATTGTCTAGGTCGTTGGCTTGAGACTAAAACAACGAGAAACTGTCGATACTCTTCACTTAGACGTTTACGTCTTTTGCTAGTAGTTTCCACACTTTCTAACGCGAGCTTACTTTTTTGCTGACAGCCACCATTCGAGATATTCGCTTTGTTGCTGCTTGCGCTTGCGGTATTCGTCAGTTCCTTGTTTGAGCTTATCTTTGATATTGACTAGCTCGTCCTTCGTCACGTAAAGACCGCAGCCTTTGCAGGCATACCGCTTTGTTGGAGAATCGTAGAAGAGTGTTGCACCACATTCAGGGCAAAGCTGCTCTGGCATCGCAGAAAATAGTGCATTTTTAAGCCAATTAAACCTTTCCAGCTAATGCCGAGCTAATCGGACTAATCATTAGGTCATATTGGCCGCGATTCAAATTATCTTCTTTCCCATCGAGGAAAGTATGAGCTCAACTGCTAGTTCCGCTGTCGCATTATATTGATCTAGAATTGGATTTACTTCAACAACTTCGAGGGACTCCATAGAGCTTGCGTCATGAATCATTTCCATAGCGAGGTGAGCTTCTCGATAAGTGATGCCGCCTCTAACGGGTGTTCCAACGCCCGGCGCATCGCTCGGATCAATTACATCCATATCGAAACTGACATGAAATGAATCATCCGAGGCTGAAGCAACACGTATGGCCTGCTCCATCACCTCTTGCATGCCAAGACGATCGATATCCGCCATGGAGAAAACCCTGACTCCACTTTTCCGTATGTTCTTCCTCTCTTCAGGATCGAAATTCCTTCCTCCGACGATCGCTATTCGAGACGGATCTACGGCTTTCTCAGGCCAAGGGGGCGACGGGAACCACTTTCCACCCATACCTGCCGATATAGCTAAACTCATCCCATGAATGTTCCCGCTTGGAGTAATATCAGGCGTGTTAAAGTCCCCGTGCGCGTCTAGCCAAATAACACCGACTTCCTTTCCTCTTCTGCCTCTATACAGTCCCGCAAGAGTTCCAATCGCGATCGAATGGTCCCCGCCGAGCACTAGTGGAAGATTATTCCTGCGAATGATGCCGGAAACAGTTTTTGAAAGATCAAGACAAACTCCACGAATTCCTGAAAGAAACTTTGCATTTGAAAATTCGACTTTGCTTTCTCCTGCAACAGGCGTTCGAATATTTCCTGAATCAACTACCTTATGCCCTAGATCCCTAAGCTTCTCGGCAAGTCCTGCGTAACGTATAGCGAAGGGCCCCATGTCGACGCCACGTCGGTCTGCTCCAAGGTCAAGAGGAACACCGATCAACTCTACTTCAGTCATTCAGCAACTACACTTTCCTTAAATTACTGGGAAACAGGAGTTGTCCGGAAGATACTTAAGTCATTTAGAATGGATTTGCAGATCCGAAGTCGAGTGGGAGAGTACCAATTTAGCTCGAGGTTGGCGCGCTCTTCAGACCGGGACAATATTGCTCGGCTATGTAGGAGAGCAGTGGGACGAAATGACTACGTCTTACACATTCTCGATGAGATATTAGGAAAAAGAAGATTATTCGTTGTCTTTTCTCGGAACGGAGAACTTATTGGAATGTCCAGCTTCACTCCAGTTTTTGATAGGAGCGGCTGGCTTGGGATGGCTCGAACGGATCCTGATTGGAGAGGCAAGGGCGTCGCGCAGTTTCTCCAAAGGACCATAGCTTCCCACGCAAAAGAGAAAGGAATTCGCAAGCTGAGGTTCTTTGTGCTTTCGACAAATACTTCCTCGCTTCGGGCAGCAACCAAAGGTGGTTTCAAGTGGGTTGCACATGCCTCTCATGTCACCTTTAGTCTGAAGAGTTCGAGATCGCTTCGAAATATTTCTGGGATAAAGTTAGAGCCTGGACGAATAAGTATGCACCAAATGCTGAACTCACGTTACGTTTCTAAAATGAACGGGTATCTGAGGTACGGATACGTATTTGTGAGGGCCCGCCGGGACACGCTTCAATACACGGTGAGGAAAAAAGAGCTCTTCTGTTACGGGAATTCTAGCTTTATTCTTAAGAAAACTGACGAGAAGCACGCGGAATTCTCTATTCTAACCGGATCAGTCAGGGACACTTTGCTGAAAATTTTGAAGATTGCGCTCGAGATGAAAGCAGAATCCGTAAGTGGGTTCGTACCTTTTGATCATTATGTGATACGACTTTGCAGATCGTTGGGCTTTGTTCAAGATTCGTGGGGAAAGCATTCGATAGTCTTTGAGAAAAGTATCTAGCTCCAGCGAAAAGTGATTCCGGCCGGGCGCAAGTCTAGGACTTGCAGCTTTCCTTCCTTAACGGATAGGTCAGCATTACCCGGTGGAATCGCTCTTTGTCTGTGCGATCAAGGATATAATCCTGATGGAGAAAGCTTGGTTTTTATATCGTTATTAGCACGTTTCTCGGCTTTTTTGATGACTAACGGCAGATCGGAAGGGATGGGCCTCTGCTCACAAGTCTGTACATTTTAGCTTGAGGTAAAGCATCTCCCACTTTCGCAGTTATTATCTCAATGTGATTTTTCCCACTTGCCAGAATTAGAGAGATCGTCAACCGTGAGCAATAAGACTATTCAGCTAACGAAAACAGATTCCGCACCTAGCATCTGTTGTCAGAGATGCGGAAAGGATATCCCAAATAGCAGAATTGCAACTATAAACTTCAAAGATCGAAATATGTCCTTCTGCGAGAGCTGTTTCAAGGCTGTTTTCAAATACGATGCGTCCTTAAGGACGGTTGCACAGGTTTACGAACAAAATGGACGCAGGACTCCTTTCACGATAAGAAGCAACAATTGGCATCGATCCAGCTTTATGATCGTAAATGAGGTAAAGCCGGCAGTGGGCAAGAACGGAACCGAAAAGGCAGCTTATGTCGGGGATTTCTATCTGCGTGGCGTATTGAAAGAGCAAGGACACAATGTTGGTAAAGCAAACCACTTCATCTGGACTCTTTGGAGTGCGGAAGAAGCAGCAAAATACAAGGAGGAAGCCTTGCCAGAATCCTCGGAAATGGGTTCAGCTGCGTAAGGTGGTTACGTTTACATTCTGGACGAATTGTCTTCCCACAAGTGAAAAGCGTAATAGCTTTTATGTAATCCAAGGCTTTAGGCAAGCTTAAGCTCGCGATCCGTGTGAGCATTCTTTCAGTCCAAAAGAGAGAGGATGCCGATATCCTAGTTCGCATGCTATACTATTGTTCTGAACCCCGGCTACCTTCGCAGATCAAGTCGTACTGCGAAATTGATAGTATACAATTCAACAAATTCGCCGAACACTGTACGAACCGAGGACTACTCAGAAAATATCTTTCCGAGGATGGGGAGTTTAGCTATGTAGTAACTTCTCATGGAAGAAACACCCTTGCGACAGCACAGGAAGTCTTGGTGGCTCTTGGACTTAAGATTGGTGTCCCTGATGCGAAAGCCTCTTCCAGTTTGACAACGCCTTGAGTTTTTTTCGTACTCTCACAGATCGGACGTAATCATCTGGAGTTCTCGCAAAGCAAAATTTGAACTTCTTTGTTCCATCGTTTCTCAATTCTCATTCGACAATTTTGCAATTAGCATGAAGAATGGTTTCTCGGGTAATTGCTTAAAACGAATCAAAACATTGTCAATTATCTAACCTAATGCCAGAATCCCCTCATCTTTCGGCAATTTTTCCAGAGCTTTACAAGAAACCAAACCCAATAATTGAGCCAAACAGCCCTTTGATAGTTACAAGCAGTCTGCTTCATCTTGAAGAAGTTCAGATGCTCGCGATTGATGGTGGGATGGAGCCCAGAATCGATCCCAATACAAAAATCAGAATGTATGGTGCCATCGGCGGGTTATCAGTCCTAAGCAAGGTGCGAATGACAAATCCAAAAGATTACTCGAAACTCCTTTGGACACCGTGCAAGGAGATTCCAGTCTGGGTAGGCGCGGTCTCATATGAGGATTCACTTGACGAGCTTCTCGGAGTTGTTGATTTGACGCGTTTTGGGGATGCGATCGTGGAAAAGGGCAATGCAACCGCACTTCTCACTTTAAGTGAAATCATTCAATTGTTTAGGAGTGGAGTAATCAAGAGTAATCTGAGAGTATCAGAAGTTGGTTCGGTTATTTTTTCGATATCTTCTGACGCTGATCTTCTGGATGCCCTAAAGCTTATGTTCGAGAAGAGAATCAGACGTGTCTTCCTAGAGTCTCAAAAGCAGAGATCTCGACCTTGTTATCTGTCGAGTCGAAGTATAATCAGATTCCTCTTCTCACCTCAGAGGCTCGAAATCGCAAAGCAAAATCCTGAAGAATGGGCACAGGCAAAAGTTCGGGATTTACAGTTCCGAGAGTCCAAAGTCATTTTTGATGGCAAAACGATCAATCAGGCGGCTCAGGAGCTTGGTAACAGCGTGGATGACTGTCTAGTCTGCGAAGAGTCCCAAAAGGTAGTAACTAGGTGGGATTTAGTAATGAAACCTTGGAAATCCAGAGAATATTCTTTTGGATGGGGGAGCTGAGCCTCAAACGGGCTTAAATTATATTCTCTTCCAGAGGCACTGAATCAAGACGTACATCGCTCCAATGATTATTGCGGCGACATAACCATCTATTAGTCCTGGAGCAAATGTTTGCAAATCGACCCAATTTGCAAGCGGGTGGAGGAATGTGTGGCCGAATACATAGGACCTCCAAATAAAGCCGGTCCTAGGAAGAATGATGATGTATAGTCTAAGAGTCTGAAGATCGAAAGAAACATTATCTGCAATGGTAGCAATAGGAATAGTTACCAGAAGGCTCAGGGCGTTTCTGGACCGACTCCAGTTTCTGTCGTGAAGAGACCCAAATGCAGCAATGCCGGAAGCTGTCATGAGCCCGCACTGGTAGAGAATCGCAGCCTCAACTCCAAAATGTCCCACGGAGAGGTATCTGACCTGCCAGGCATCGAAGGAACCAATGAGTATTCCACACATAATGACCTTGGAAGCTTTCCAGAGGTTGTTGGCTAGGCCTGACGAGAACCGGATAGACTTTGCTCTGGATTCGAGGACGGTAACCAATTTGTTTTCCATTGAAAACGCCTGTTGGACCTAAAAATCGAAGATCGTCATTGAACGTAGATGCGGCATTTGATTGTTGTTACCACTTGAGTTTTGGCTTGCTTTTCCCAAGCCCGTCGCTCCGCTCACTCCTGAAGTTCAATTGTCTCAAACATTCTAGTGAATTTGGGAAATCAAAGGAGAAGCGCCTGATCATCAAAATTAGTAATCGTCCCCCGCCTTTATTAGACTCCTTTCCACATTGATCAGGAAAAGAAGTTAGATCGTCGATCTAGTAGATAAATTGAAAGCGGGAAAGAAAGAGTATGTCCGAGCAAGTCTTCGATTTTGTAGTTGCCAGCGACACGAGATTGAAGATACTTTCTTGGCTGTCTCAAGATGTTAGTACTCCCACTGAGCTCGCAAAGAGAATAGAAAAACATCTTTCGCATGTCAGCCGGGCGTTGCGCGAGTTACAAGACCGGGAACTGGTTTCCTGCGTTAATCCCGTGAACACCAAGCCGAGAGTTTACGCCCTGACTCCTCAGGGTGTCAATATAATGGCTGAAGTTAACCGCGCCAATCTGAGAGCCCATCCAAGGTAGATCTCCCGACTACCCCTAGACATCGACTTCGCGGTCGCTAATCTCTTCTCTTTCGATCGTAGCTGTCTCGACTCTTTTCCTCATGTCCGGCGAGCGATGTGAAGTGCTACATCGGAAGTCGAAACAGGGCTTTGGCTTTTGTTAAAGGGAAGGTGCAATAATTCACTCTCGCCTCTGCGCCGCAAGATCCAACGACAATGTCCTTTCGACTGTTTCTGACTGTCTCTCTAATTGTTCCGAGCCTGCAGGCGCAAGATTACCGTTCTGATCCACAATCTGAAAAATTCTTTCGCAGCTCTATCAATTTAAACCACGTTCATCTCTCGCTGAAGTAAATTCGGCTGGACTTCTGCTCGGTACCTTGGCTCTGTCCGATCCTACATTGCCATCCCTGTTGGGCCCATTTATCGGACTTTTAATGGACTCGCGCTCCATTCTTCTTAAATTGCGTTTTCTCATGCCTTTTTAGTCGAACCGTTCTTGTTTTCGTATAAATCACGCAGAAATTCGCTGAAAATGTTCTCTTCGGCAAAAGTACTTTTAGTCATTCTCGTTAGCCTGTTTCTTTTAAGCGGACTTTTTGTCAGCCCGATTTCAGTTAACACGCGCAGTTATGCGCAAAGCTCTGACAGCTCTCAGCCTTGGCACCAAGGAACAAATGAGTCTACCCCTCAAGTGGACGTGAACTATACACAACAGTTTTCACAAGGTGTAACTGAAACCACGAACGAAACATCTGATCTCCTGAGTGGAGGCATGACATTAAGATACATGGATGGCACCGGAGAAATGATCGCGCTAACTACGACTTACGCATTCACTCAAGGAGGAATAAACATGAGCGACGATCAAGTTTTGAATTGGAGCGATGTGTTCAACGCGGGAATCAACTTGAATACTTGGGCGACGGTGAACAAGACTGCAATTGGCACTATCTATAGCTTCATGGGATTTGACATTGTAAACGGTACGGCAAATCAATTCAATCTGACAAGAAATAATCTGGACTTCGGCAACAATACTTGTCCCGGCTGCTTTGATTACTCGGTTAACAATATCATAGGAAGTATCAACTATGCAAACGCCAGTTCAATCTCAATTGGCGCTGTTTCACTATCTATTGCTAACACGACCTATGATGGAAACATCCTCACCGAGAGCATAGCAAAGTTCAACGTTACTGTGGACGCACTTATGTCAGACCTTCCACTACCTCCGATTCCCCCACAAATGCAGAATCTCACCGACGACGTCCCCGTACCAGTGGTTTTAATGTTCACGGTAACGCATGACACTGCGCAAACGAATATCAAGTACGGTGTGAGCGTCAACTGGAACGCAACCAAAGCTTTCCCGGTCGCCAAGGAAAACGGTGACATCCCCGGCCATGAATTGTATCCGGCAAACTTCACGACAGGAGACAATTTCAGCTTGGTAGCTCAGGATCGGTTATCTTTTGCATACGGCAGTTCTCAGAATACAATGGTAAACCTGCCGACTTTCAGCTCTGATGCTCTAAATGACAGCGCGATATATTATGTAAATAACACTCAATTATGTAAAGAACAGTTTCCAACAAACTTCACGATGCTTGGAAGTTCGCAGCTGTACAACACGACACGCGATTACATTCCTGTCTCATGGCAAACAACCTGGAACCAATCTTCAATATTTGTCGTCTTTGGTGGATTCAAGTACAATGAAAGCTCAGGATTCATGTTTGATCCGGCTGTTATCACTCCAAATTCGGTCAGCGTTATAAACAACCCCAATCCGAATCCGAACAATACAAATCCGACCAATACAAATCCGACAACATCCAGCTCAGCCGGCGGTTCGAAGAATAATAACCCAAGCAACCTGTCAGGCTCGTTATCGGTGATCATACCTGTAGCTGTAGTCGTAGCCATCGCCGCAGGAACAGTAGTTGTGGTAAAGCGGAGAAGCTCAAGTAAATCCTAAAGCTAGATTAGCACATAAAAGAGCCAACTGAACTGCAATTCGAAGGACACGATTAGCCTATCAATGTGGTATGTCGAGCATATCTGTCCGTAGCTCGATGTCTGATGGTGAAATTGAGCAAATGAGTCGGTTATCCGTTTCTAAAACAAGTTGAAGGCACGCTGTAATGGATCTATTGAGCCTGCTCTCTTCCAAGAATCATTCCCGCATTTTAGCTCCTTCTGGCATTGCGGGTCTGCGCCGGCTTTCAAGCATCAAGCTTTGTGGTCTTTGGCTTGCGGCGGAGATAAAGTTGTTTTTCGAGTAGATCCTGTTTTCGATCGAGGAGCTAAGAGCCAGACTTTGCAGGTTGTTTCCATATTTGCCTGGGTGTTTACTCGGGGCCGCGCTTGCGGTGCTGAGCGAGTTGGATCGGGTTGCCGTCCGGATCGGCCACCCACGCGAGGCGGAGATCGGATAAGAAATCATGGGGCGGACTAAGCGAGGGAGCGCCTTCGGCAGTCAGACGCGCGTAGTCACGATCGCTATCGTCTGTCCAAAACACGATCTCGACTGGACGCCCACTCAGGTTTGGGCTCAACCCGTGATCGGCGATCGCGGAATCGACCGTAGCAATCCCGACGATAAATTGATCCAAAGTTAACTCCACATGAATTGGCGAACCCTCCCTGGGCGTCCGGAAAGTCTCGCGAAAACCGAGACGCTCGTAGAAGGTGACGAGTCGGAGGATGTCGTGAGAGTAAATATTGATCTGCGGGTTTCGAAACATGAGCGGCGCGTTCTACCAAGACCGCGAACATAAGTATTCCCGCATAACCTTGAGAGGGTGCTCCAGACTATTTCGTGGTTCGCGGCCTGTGAACGAAGGGATCGAGAATGAGTCTTAGATCCTTATTTTCCTTTCTCGATTGTTTTGAAAGCTCAGCTCGTTTGGCCGGCGCCAACTTGTTCCAGTACCTCGCGATGTCATCTTCGACGTCGAACACATAGAAATTTCCCTGCTTGAACGGAGTTTCGCGACCCTTCTCAACGATAGGAGGAGCACCATCGTCGACCACCCTGATTGAAGCCAAGATTTTGTCTACATCTGATTTTCATCAGGCATTTTTAAATTGATAACCATTCTGCCGAATTCGTAATAATCGATCTTTGCTGCTATCTTCTCCAACCTCTCTGATAATAGAGCTTCGTCTGCTTTCAGGTAATGTATCTCATCATCATCCGTCTTCTCGAATCTATTCTAGTGGCTTGTGATTTTGAAAATGCACTTTGAAATTATAGAGTACTGCAAGAGATACAGTATAATCGCGAATGATAACGTGCAATGTACCGATAGATCGAATAACGGGCCTCTTATTCTAGGAATCGCCTAGTGACTCCTAGGTGAATCAATATCTCTCCGGTTGATCCCTTTCTTTGATTTTGGCGAAGAAGGATCGGGTTTGTGCTACTACTGCCATAGGAACATTTATTACACATGCGATCCATTTCGCACAATATGTCAAAGTCAGGTGACGACAAAGCTGTGATCAGCTTCCATTTTTTCGCGACTAAAAGATCCTTAATATTCGCGGTTACATTGTTACTCATCCTCGGGATCACAACTTTGCCTTCACACGTTGCCGCTGCAGCTAGCTCAACACAAACGGCTTCGAATCCATCCGTTACGACAACAATGTCTCCAAAGGAGAGCGCCCTAACTGGCGCGATGGTTTCATCCGTGGAATCTTCGTCAGGCAACGTAACGGTTCTTGCCAGCGGTCAGTCTTTTGCAGAGCCAATTTACGTCTACAATGGCTACGTGTATTGGTACAACTTTGGCAACGGAAAACTTAACCGGGTGAGCGAGCAGGGCGGTAAAGTCGAGACGCTTTTCACGGTGGGTTCGAGTCTTGAGGATCTGTACGGCCTCGTGGTCCAAGGGAACTATGTGTATTGGACCCTGTCGCAAGGGGGCTGCTGCGGATATCTGGAAAGGACGGAAATCTCAACTCGCGACACCACCACACTGTATTCCAGTCGCGAATTCGCCGTGTTTGGCATTACCGTTGACAAATCTTCTGTCTTTTTCGTAATGGATGACTCGATTGTCAAAATGAGCCTTACTGGTCAGAACCCGACTATTATCGCGTACGCTCCATCACATTACGTTTGGCAGCTGACATATTCCAGTGGATACGTATACTGGTATGACCTGTGCACGGGTCAAATCGGAAAAGTTACGCCTTCGGGAGGAGATCTTACCTTGCTCTCGCCTGCGTTAGCCGATTGCGTGACTGAAGTGTTCACCGGGATCAGGCCCTTCGATGTAGTCGGGACTAAGATCTATTGGACCTTCAATTTCTTCGATAGCAACATTGGAGCATACAACAATTCAGTAGATACGGTCTCAACATCTGGAAGGGGCTTTCAGATGCTGAACAGTACCTCGAGTGATATCTACGGAGGCGTCTCGTACTACAACGGAAATGTGATCTTCGTGGATCACCGATCGCACAGCTTGGACGCTATACCCCCCACCGGTGGGACTCCCACGGAAATAGTGAGTGGCTACAAATTCATAGATTGCAGCGTTTTGAACACGCAAATCTATGCTAGTGCAGAGACAGACATCCTCAGGATCAATGCATGAAAGGGAATCTATCCCGGTAGGTCCGGGTTATTCGTGCACTTTCTAATTCATCAATACAGTCATGAGTATTGATCTTCCATAGTTTCCAATGGCAAGCTCGCAGACTCCGCTGGTGGATGCACACGAACACAGATAGCTCTCTTCTCTTTTCGTGAGACCGAGATCAGATAAGATCAAGAGCATCCAGAAGGTCGCGGTAAATATTGGCAAAAAGAGACTCTTTTCATTATCCCAGCATCCGCTCGGCATTTGCTTATCCAGTATGTTCTTCGCCCAGCTAATCTTCGTAATGTTCTCTCTTGCAGTCTTTGCTCCGGGGTCGGTCTCTGGTCTTTTGAGAAGTTCAGTTAGAGCAAGATATCTTACTGAAGGTTGATTTTCCTCAAGAAGCCAATCAATAACAACAGAAGATAGAGGACTCTTCGGCATCAAGAGATAACACATTTTTCGCTCTTTTAAATTGAAGCTGAGATCCGCAGCAGGGTCCCAAAATCCGAAAATAATTCCCTGACTATTTTGTCGTTACGTCCAATTTTTTCGAGTTCCGTTCAACTCCAGAAACTATGGAATCAAACACATCGTCAGAAAATTCGTGCTCGGAAGTGATCCATACTTCAGGTAGTGGTGCAGGCGAGGTATCAATAATGAGTTCGAAGCCGTTCCGAGCTAGACTGTTAGACGCTTTGCAAGCAATTTTCATTTCCAATAAAAAATTACTATTTCGAAGAACGAGTGAGTGAGAAACAGGCATGAATTAGGGAAGAGGAAATATTGGAAGGCGCTAAATGCTCAAATCCTTTTCATGGAGAACTGCACTCCGAGAATTGTCCAGCACATTTACTCGTGATGAGAAATGTCAAAACTGGAAAAGCAATCCCTGCGGACTGGACAACATTTTAGGCCGATCTGGTTTGGATTGCTGTCCTAAATGGAATTTTAGCCGGAGAACAACGACGATCGAAGAGGGCGATCTTAAAAAATGAGAACGCTAAAATAAGCTCTGCTATGCCTGCCCATCGACATGCCTTTCGTAGAAGTAAAAGTAATCGAAAACGTGTTCACTCACCAAGAAAAGCAAGAAATCGTAAAGAAGATCACAGATATCTTCGTCTCGTACATGGGAGAGAACTTGCGCCAGCATACAATGGTTGTGGTGCAGGAGATCAAAGAAGGAGAATGGGGAATTGGAGGTCAGGGGGTAACCGCTGATATGGTACACGCCATGGAGAAAGCTATCCCCGCGTGAAAGTAAATTTCACTTCGACAAAGACACGGCCTAAAAGAGGAGATAATTCTCCTCTACTCTCATTTTCTGTTAGCGTAGCGTTGCGTAGCGCAGCGGACACGTAGTAGTCCTGTTAGTACTCTAGTATTAGATGTGTGAACTCGCACTAGGTCTCTCGAAGAAGAAAAAAGCCCATCCAGATATCCACACGCTTCCTTGCACATACTTACACTCACACTTTTAGCTCCTCTTCTTGTGTTTTCCTAGTCTGTTTCTCTCTTTCTTGCGTACTCCGTATATGTAAAGAAGAATCTAAAGAAAAAAAGCAGGTATTTTTCCTAAGAGTTTAGAGCAACTTCTATTTTTAGCTCGAAGTCTAAGTCGATGTTGTTGAGGTGCACGTCGAAGATACATTATCTGGGCCAAAATACGTAATGCTCCATTGAGTCCGCGAAAGATCGTATCCTTGAGGCACCAAGTAAACTGCAGCGGTCATTTGGTATGAGGGATAAGCTGTTTCTCCACACCTTGTGTAAGGATGAGTCATATCTATGTAGACAAAGTCGAAATAAGGCGTAACCGGCTGTGGCGGAACGTAGGAAAATCCGCAGCCTGGTCCTGGTGAATCTGCGTACTGAAACGGTCTACCTTGAGATAGCGTCTTGAATTTCGAAGAGTTCATGAGTTGAGAGACTAGAGTGTTCAAGCTAGCTTTCAGATAAGAGGGCGGCGAAACTATCTCTCCGCAAGGAAGCGAGGAATTAAAGTAACTAACCACTATGGACGATGTGGCAGAATTTGAAAGTGGACGAGATATCTGATTTGACACGTAATAATATTCGAAGCCACTAGCACCAATTATGATTACTACTCCAACCACAATCAAATACCGAGCTTTAACGCTCATTCATTTCCACAAAGCTGATCGTTGAGGATTTAATTTAAGTAATGTTACCAAATATTCGAATAGGGCACACGTGAATCATAGGTTCTTTTCATTCTCTTTCTTATTGTGCGCCTTGTTCTTTGAGAGTAATGGAGTAAGAGAGAGGAAGAGAGAGGACAGAAGAAGCAGAAGGGGGCGCATTTTGTCATTGCGCTCATCAGTCCTTTGCCCCAGATGACTCCAACCAAACCGTCATGATTCTGCCGTAATCCGTTCCTGCTTTACTTCTCCCGTTTCGACTTTCCAGTCGAGCCAATCCGTATGTGGAGGGTCGATGTCTATTTGCCAGAACAGAGCGTTGAGTTCTCCCCTATGCTGCAATTCTTCTTCGACCAAGTGCCAAAGCATCTGACTCACAGTAAAGCTCTCTCGCTTTCCTGACTCGGTCGTCTCAAAGGTACTTGCCAATTTCTCGTCATCCAGCCCTTCAATAAAATTCATGACAAAGGAATCGACATCTGCTTCCAGCCCCCGTGCTTCCCCCAAAGCATCCTTGAGTCGTCCTTCTTCCTTGAACAACATGGGATATTTGGAAGAAGACTCGTCTTCGAGTCGTTCAATTTCTTCTTTTGAGAGGTGAGGATATTTGATCATTAACCAATATCGATAAGCACCAAGCACGTGAATGAAAATTTCGAGAATGGAAGGAAAAGACGCACCCCTGTCCCGAATCAATTCTTCTTTAGGGAGTCTTTCGAATGCCTGAAGATACTTCTTTCTGACGTAAGAATTGTATCGGTAGCATTCCTTTAGTGAATCCAGTTCTGTCTTGTGATCCATATGAGTCGTCACTTTTGAATTTCACAACCACTGAATGAGTGCAAAGACTGAAAACTAAAATGTCTTTGTGAACTTGCTACCTGTCTGGGGTGTCGTTTGACGCATTAAATGGTAGTGAAAATCGTCTATCCAAGCTTGTTTTCGATAATGCGCGTTACGATAATTTTGCCTGTTTAGGGAAGGTTTGACTTACTAATTGAAGTCTCCTTATTTCCCGCGATTTTCTTTGTCAGTTTGTTCATTTCAAAGTACACGGTCACGACTTTCAAAGCGCAAGCTTGTCAATTTGTGAGCTCGTTGAAAAATGGACGAGCCCATCGTTGCAACTTTAAGAGAAAGTCATTGCACAATACAATCTTGATAGGCTATGTTGGTCTACACAATTTTTTCTATTCTAAGACCTAGTCGGAGTTCTCTGGTCTGGTAATAGAAGCATCTTCGATGGACGTCGCGCCGATTCCGGTTCCAGTCTTGGAGCTTGCCGGAATCTGAGCCGGGATTGGTTGCGTCTTTTCTTCTTCGCCATAAATGTAAACTCTACCTCTCAAAAGAGAGGAGACAGCTGCGGCCAGAGATAGCGCTGCTCCAATGTAGAACGCCAAATCCAATGCAGAAATAAATGCCGGTGCTATTGCATGCGGGAAAAAGTTCTGTCCTTCCAAATAACTAATCGTCGCCTGAGGTATCTGACTAACCACCGAGGAAAGCTGTGGAAGTGAAAGAATTGATTTCATCGGGTTGTATCCCAAGAACGCTGAGAATAGAGCACTTGTGGGAGAGATTGATGTGAAAGCCGTAGCGATCTGGGGAACTCCGGCGCTCCTCATAGCGCTTGAGAGTGCATTAGGAAGGCCCGTAGAAAGCCCTGTGATAATTATTGTGAAAAAGATGGCGAGGCTGACAGTCTGTCCCGTATTTTGAAGTGTTGCACGCATGCCGGATGCAGCTCCTCGATCTTCCTTGGGAACCGAGTTCATGATCGAAGCTGTATTTGGAGCGGCAAACAATCCTCCGCCAACTCCCATAATGAATATGATAATTCCAAACGGGAGGTAGCTAAAATCGTAAGGCAGAAATGACAGAGCTATGAAAGTGCCGGCAGTGATGACCATCGCGAGAGTGGCAAAAGTCCTGGCTCCGTACTTGTCAGAGAGATACCCGCTGATCGGACCCATTATCGAGAACCCGACAATCATAGGGATCATGTAAACTCCCGCCCAGAATGGTGTGGTTTCGTAACTAATCCCATGGAGCGGGAGCCATATTCCCTGGAGAAGTATGATGAGCATTATCTGTACTCCTCCTCTTCCCATGGAGGACAAAAAACCCGCAAAGTTCGCAGCGCTGAACATTCGATTTTTGAACAAATCCAGACGGAACATTGGATCACGGACCTTGGTCTCAATAAATGGAAAGACTATGAGTAGTCCAAGACCTACGGTTAACGAAGCTATAACCCACGGATCGCTCCATCCCATCGATGAACTTCCGTACGGAATTAGGGCATATGTCACTCCTACCAGCGCTAAAGTCAATCCTAGTGCGAATGTGACGTTCCCCAAAATGTCGAGGTGTTGGCGTTTCCTCATAACACCGAGCTCCTTCAGTTTAGTGTATGACCAGACAGTACCCAAGGCTCCTACAGGCACACTTACCAAAAAGATGTAACGCCAGTCAAAAAGAGCAAGAACACCACCCAATACCAAGCCGATAAGAGAACCTGCAATGGCGGCGGTCATGTTTATTCCAAGAGCCTTTCCTCTCTCCCTCGCCGGAAATGCGTCTGTCAAGATTGCGGCGCTGTTAGAGAGCAAGAATGCGCCCCCAACTCCCTGGATAATTCTGAACGTGATGAGCTCTTGCGCTCCCAAGTCACCAGTGTTAGGAGTCAGGGCGCATAGCAGCGAGCCTGCAGTAAATATGGCAAAACCCATGTTGAAGAGTCTGACCCTTCCGAACATATCCGAAATACGTCCGAAAGATACCAACAGGGTCGATGTGACTACGCTGTAACCAAACAAAACCCACAGAAGATATTGAAACGACGTTAGCGGATTAATTTCGATACCTCGGAATATCGCAGGTAGAGAAATTAGGACGATCGTGGCGTCAATTGCTGCCATCAACGTTCCGATTGTTGTGTTAGAAAGAGCAACCCACTTGTATTCGACCGTTTCCAAAGCTCACCTCTTTTTGCTCAAACAGAAGTCTAGCACAAGTTCCGCGAGATTATTCGCGAAGATAAGTTTGTGCAGACTCTGTAAAGGCCCGTTTACGCGACACGACTTTCTCTCCTTTGACCCGAGTCTATCATTTTTTTCACAATTCGAAGGAAGGTCTGGATCTCTTCTTCATTTAAATTCTCGAGAGATTTTTCCATGAATTGTTGATAGACATAGACCGCTCTATTTATCACCCTCTCGCCCTCTTTCGTAATTTCTATGTTGATGATCCGCCTGTCGCTATCACTTCGGATCCGTCTAATAAGATTTTGACCTTCCAGATGATCAACGAGCCCGGTCATTCCACCGGGGGTCATAAGCTGATCTCGAGCTAACGTCACCATAGAACAAGACCCATGTTCGGAAAGGAATCTAAGCGCCCTAAGTTCGGACAAAGTAATGCCAATCAGAGAAAGCTGTTTTTCAGCTAGTCTGTACCAGAGTTTGCTCACATCGGCAACTGAGCGCCAGATATCGTTGTGCGAATTCTTTAGAGCCTGCTTCATTGTGCGTTCTACCATTTATTGCTCAATTTTGTTCATTTGATCGTAAACCGCAGCAAGCGCCTGATGCATCTTTTCAGTCAAGACAAAACTATTCCCGGCCGGTATGCTAGTCAACATTGAATTAGTGACATGTATATTGTTTATGAGCTAACTATAAGCTCCCGATTCTGTTGACTTCTATCCTTTCCCTTCCAAATTCACTTTTCAGGATAGTACTTTTCCGCCACGGCACAAGCTAACAAATTAATTCCAATAGGCCGTCCTATCTATAACGAGCCAAGCATGAAAATCAGGAGCTAAGGTGAGCTTGAACTGGGCTCAGTCAGATCACTCTCTAACTCAGGATGAAGTTAACAAAGCAAAACAATTCCTTGAAACCCATTACTCGTGATGTTCAGGACTCTAAGACGTGCTGCACGCAACTTCAAACGGTTTGAAGAACCGTAAAAATTACTACTCTTGTGCGCGGTGCGCGGAAACCGCTTAATAAAGGAAGGGAGCTCGAAAGCCTTGGCTAGCAACCACGAGAGTATTAGGGCTAAGAAGCAAAAAGAAGAAGAGCTGATCCAAGAGTTTTCTCTTGGACAAGAAAAAAGCCCAACACTTTTCCGTGTGTGTGAACGGTTGCTCAACCTTAGTGGATTTTAGGCTTGTACATAGTAAAGCCATCTTAACAGGCTGACTGACATAGTGTGTGATACAAGAAATGTGCCATATTGAATTTGGTCTACCGACATAATGGCAATTTGCTTAGGGCAATGCCATGTTTTGCACTGGCAAAATCATGGTTTTTGAAAATTAGGAAGATTTTTTTTGCCTTTAGGAGCAGCATTTGGGCGATGCTTCAAGCTTCTGTGGATTACCCAATTCACGCATAAGATTCACCCGTCGGATCTCAAGTCTTAGTGTGGAAAGACCGTTTCTAGTTCTGATGAACTCCATACTGCTTTCCTTTTGTATTTTAATAAAGGCGTTTGTTTAGGCGCAGTTTGGTAACTGAGTCTAACGACACTCTTCGTTATGAACTAAGGAAGCTTTAAACGAACCTAAAGCCCTGCTTCGCCTCAATGAAATTATTTCTCATTGTCATCGTTCTTACAGTATTCTTATTCTCTGTAACTCCGCCTGTTCCTTCTTCAAACGCAGTCTCTTTATCTGTTCGCACTTTTGCCAACGACTCTAATCCCATTCAGGTGCTTGCAAAAAACCAGGCCCCAAGCGAGATCCAGCTTTCTGGCGGTTACGTTTACTGGAATAATAATGGCACTCAAATCAGGCGGGTCTCAGAGTCCGGTGGAACGGTTCAGGATGTTCTCAATTCCTCGGATATACTCAGTTTCGCCGTTTCTGGCAGTTTCATCTATTGGAGCACTCACAATTTTCCAAGTTATCTAAACAAAACTGATCTCTCAAATGACAAAACTTCTGTCTTGTGCAATTCAAATACCAATGAATATTGTGATCTTCCTGCATCAATCCAGGTCTCTGGAAACTATGTCTTCTTTGCATCGATGTTGATTACTGCGCTAGTCAGAATAGATACCAATGGATCTAATCTTATAGTCCTAAAACCCCCAAGCGGTCTGCCACCCTGTGTTGCGGGCTTGACCCTATCGGCTGGTTACGTCTATTGGTCGAACTGCGGTACTGGTCAGGCTGGGAAGGTTTCCTTGTCAGGAAAGAACGCCCTGTATTTGGGTCCGAATTTCTGTCCTAATGAATGCAGTGGTACTTTTTACCTTAACATTCATTCCATTGTTGTTGCGAACTCCTATGTTTACTGGACGTACGATGTCAATTACCCAAATGGTTCGTACTTCGAGCTCGTTAATTCCATTTCAACATCTGGAGGTCACTTCAAGACGCTTTTCAAAGGCACGAGTGAGTCAGGGCTATTGACTTCCGTCACCTATTACAACCAAAGTGTCATCTTTCCTTACCAAACTGATTCTAGTGGGAAAATCTATTCTGTTCCTGCAGGCGGGGGAAAGCTCACAGTCCTTGCGAACAGGGCTGCTTTCGACTCTGAAGTCAGCGGAGGTTATCTGTATTTTTGCACGAGCTCTCAAATTGACAAGCTTGCGCTTTGAAAGTCTCGAGCTTGTACTTTCAATCTCCAACAATATGTGTATAGTTCAATAATTCAGAACCTGCAAAAAGGAAACTTTTGCATGAAAAACTGATCAGAAAAAATTTTGAAATTGCTCACTGTTCCAAGAAATTTCAATGCGGGATCGAAAATGATGCCCCACGAAGGTTTGCGGAAGCTTTGTTTCATGAAACACAAACTATGTTTCCGATATATAGGCCCTCATGTTAACGCGTAAAAGTGCAAGTTGACACCGCCCAACTACAGACCGCTCCTTCGCAAAAAGAGGTTGTCGTGTTTGTAATTACGTAACTGGAAGAATTGAAAGCAGTGGTCGTGGTCGCAGTTGTGTAGGTTGTACTCGCAGTGGCAGTGGCTGTGGGCGGGACCTCCATAGTGTCCAAGGAATACGATGTCGTATTATTAGTCGTTATTGTTATGTTAGTTACCGTAGTACTTGCCGTATCAGCTAGAAAATAATCTGTGGCTCTACACACACCGATCAGTTTGATTGTTTGGGAACTGGGCCCCAAATGAACCAGTCCCGCTAGATAAACTCCGAAAAACGATGCTAAGATAACAGCCACGGCAATTAAGACAATGATAAATTTAGAAACCGCTCGTTGTTTCAACTGTTTGTTCGAAATTATCTAGGAGTCTCTGCGCTCTAATACTTTCTTACCAGTCTGAACCCTAGCATTTCGGAATTGCACGGTTTCCGAATAATTGGATGACTTTGTTAGAACAGGCCATAACGAGAGAAGACAAAGACAAAGGCTAATCGTTCTGCCGAACTTTAAAAAACAGCAAATCTAGTGTAGCAGATTGTGCCGCTAGTCGGCTCAGCCCCCTACAGCCGTGACCGTGTTCGAGCCGTAGTTGATCACGTACATTTCCATATTGGAAGGGCTGAAAGCCAAGGTTCGAGGGTTCGATCCTACGAATATGGTGGCGAACACGTAGTTTGTGCCATTGATTGCGGATACTGTATTGGACAAAAAGTTAACCACAAACATCGAGTTATCAGCAGGATCGAAAGTTATGCCGTATGGATCAGAACCCACTCCTATCGTGGAGACGACGGTGTTGGTCGTTCCGTTTATGGCAGATACTGCACTTGAACCATAATCTGAGAAATACACCAAACCGTTCGCCGGGTCAAAACTGCCCCAAATGGGGTTTGCTCCAACTGGAATGGTCGCGACGACCGCGTTTGTGCTCGTGTTTATTGCCGACACAGTATTTGATCCAAAGTTGCCTACATAAACAAAATTGTTTAGCGGGTCGTACACCACGCCTGTATAAGGCGTCGTTCCTACGCCTATTGTGGCTACGACCGTATTTGTTGTTGTGTTGATTACGGAGACCGTGTTGGAATAATAGTTTGCCACATAAACTTCTCCATTGGAAGGAGAGTAGACACTCCAAACGGGATCTTCTCCAACGCTGATTCTTGCGGTCACCGTGTTAGTCGTGTCGTTGATTACGTCTACTTTTCCATTAGCATAGTTTTCCGCAAGGAGGTACACTTGATCATGGATCGGATCGAAACTAAAATATGCAGGTGCGCAATCTGTAGGAATAGTCGCAACGACCTTGTTCGTTGAGCCGCTTATTACTGACACATTGCAGTTGGAAATCTCAGTTCCGTCGTTGGCAACATAGATCTCGTTGTTGTGGGGGTCGTAGAGAACCCTGAGTGGATTGACACCTACTGGTATAGTTGCGACCACCTTGTTGGTGGAAGTATCGATTGCCGAAACTGTGTCCGACTCTACGTTCGGGATGTACATCTCCTTGTTCGCGGAATCATAGGCTGGAGGGCCGCGCGGGAGCGATCCCACAGCTATTGAGGCGACAGGTACAAAACTTATCGAGCCCAGTAATGAGAGATAACTCTGATCGTAGGGGATTACATAAATTTCGTCGTTAGCCGGGTCGTAGGTGAAAGAGTATGGTTGACTGTAATTAGTAATGAAAGACACTATCTGATTCCTAGTGCTGCTAATTACGGAAATCGTATTCACCGGTAGGCTTGCAACATACATATCACGATCAGCGGGGTCGAAGGCGATACCATACGGACCACTCGGAACGGGCACATCACCTACAATTTTGTTTGTCTTGCTGCTGATCTCGAAAACCACGGCCAAAGTATAATCAGTCACGTAAATATTATGAGTGACCGGATTGTAGATGTCGAATTCAGGATAGTAACCTAATCTTATAGTCGTCATGACAGTGTTAGCGGAGCCGCTGATTACCGAGACAGTCGCAGACTCTGGGTTTACAACGTAGATATCGTTGTTTTTAGGATCGAAAACTACTCCTTGTGGGTAGGCTCCCACAGCTATAGTTGTGATTACAGTGTTCGTCGTACTGTTGATCACCGAGGTCGTGTTGGAACCTTCATTCGTCACATAAACTTCGCTATTCGCTGAATCGTATGCGACTACATAGGGATCTGATCCCACGGCGATCGTCGCGACGACCTTATTGTTTGAACTTTCGATTGCCGAGACCGAACCGCTCCCATAGTTCGACACATATACTTCATTGTTTGAAGGATTGTACGCGGCAGCAAACGGGTCGGAACCCACCGTGATGGTTGCAACGACCGTGTTAGCGCTATTTAGAACAGTGACGTTGCTCGAGCCATAATCTGGCACATATAGCTCTTTGTTTGCGGGGTCGTAAGCTGGGAAGAAAGTGTTCGTTGGAATTTGAATATTTGTGTGTAAAGAGAATTGTGAAGCATTGTTCGCTGAAGCAACAGATGAGCCGACAATGAAGCTTCCTGAGAGAATCGACACAGAAACTAAGATGAGCGTAAATGAAACTGCAAGGAGAATGTAGAAAATTCTGAAAGGCCTATGTTGATCTCGGATCTTAGCTGCTCTCTCCCTAATTCCTGTATTTTTCCAAAAGCATGTAATCGAATCAACTATCACATCCATGAACAGCGAATCACATCTTCCGGGCCATCCGATCCGTTGATAAAAGCATATCGAGAGCTGGTATATCGGCTTCCGCTACTCTGCGGGGAAGAATGTCGCGTTCTGTTATTCAGTCCTATTGATGACACCGTCTTCAAAGTGCTAAATGATGGATCCCTTGCCCCGTATCAGTAATAAAGTCTCTTTCCTTCTCGGTCAGAAAGGCCTCGCTTATATCATGTAAGTTTGAGAGCTATGGCAATGAAGCGATCTCGATTACTGACAATAGCCTCTATCGCTGGTTATGGTACAGTAGTTATTCTAAGCACCATTCTTTACTTTCATTATTCAAAGATAGATTGGATTGGAATTTTCACAATAGAAGCGGAAGGATTAGGATTTTTGGGATTAGGTGTGGTGGAGGAAAGGCATTTTTTATTCTCCAAGAAGCCGAACAAGCTAAGGCTCCCCAGCTTGATTTTCTAGGCTCAATTAGAGTTGGGAATTCTATTCGGGTAGTAGTAAAGAATAATGGTGGCTCGGTAGCCCAAGATTGCTACGGAAAAATAACTCTTGCGAACATTGAATTTGCCTTCATGCCTAGCGGTCTCGCCAAAGTCAATCAAAATTCAGGTGGAACAATAGATAACTCTCCGATATGCTGGAATTTTGCAAATTATTCTTCGGAAGTAAATATCAAAAGAGGAGAAAACAAACCATTAGAAGTCTTCCGAATGGATAAAGACAACTCAGGCAACGCCTATTTTGAAATTCCTTCAGAAGAAGGCTATGCACGAAGTAGATCGTTACCAGAAATATTGCCTAGTGGCGCAAATATCGAGATCACTAATCATAGTCTAGCGTATATCAACGCAAAAACATACAAAGGAAAATTAATAGTTGGAGCGAATGACACTAATCCAATAGAGAAGAATATCGAGATAGGGCTTACCTCAGATAATCAGCCTAACCTAATCTTTCTTTGACAAGTATTCCCCAATAATCACTCTAGCACTTTCAGCTACGCTAGCTAGCCTTCTTTTTTTCCTTTCATTCTCCAAATCTTCGTACATTTCATCCGTCATTGCTACAGTTACTTTTCGCGCCATCGCATTTTCGGCCCCTCTGATTCATCGTATCAATAGTTGGCGGTTCTCCAATGAAAGTATGGTTCCAAGGTTGGCGAAAGTTTGCCAGACGATACCCCTTTCTGTAGGAGTTCCAGTATTTCCTCACAGAGTTTGTTTGCTTCATTTACCAGATCAGAAGACATGCCTAGAAAGCACCTCGTTTCGATGAAACATTTTCTAAGACCGTGTTAGCTCGCGGCAGGGTTAGTCCATGGATCGCGGTAATCTTGAACTTGTGATGATTCCTTAACCAAGGGTGAGAGCATCATAGTTTTTCTATCTGTGTAACTAGGTCTTTTAGTTTCCTTCCTCTCTCTGTCAGGCTGTAGCTGACGGGGCGATACGGTTCATCTAGCACTTGGCGTTTTATTAACCCGCTAGATTCCATCGCTTTCAGTGCCCTGCTTGTAGTCGTTGTGTGGCCGACGAGCCCGCTGAGCTCAGTATACCTCATCTTCTCCTGCTTGGCGAGGGCACCTAGAATCTTCTCAGCGCTCACGCGCCTGCGAGATGATATTATTGCTACTAGGATTTTTCTAACGGATTGGATGGCCTGTATTCGGCAGTGATTTCCTTCCTTTTTGTTCCCTTTGCCAGTCCATAGGCAAGAAGCACTATTCCAACAACAAGAACCACACTAGCAAGCTCTGAAAAGTATAATCTGGCGAGTCCATAGATAACAA
>JASHNZ010000072.1 GCA_030041355.1 Nitrososphaerales archaeon | reverse complement strand
GGTTACAATGTTGCTAGCGAGAAGTTTGTGTTCTCGAATGGTGTTCCTGCTGGGACAACTACTGCAACAAACGGACCGCCGGTCACCATAACTTACTGTTTTGGTAGCGCTGCATGTTCTTCGGGTGGCGGTACGCCTACGAAAGAGACGTCAGGAGATGTCGTCACGTTTATGTTTGCAAACATCGAGAATCCGACCACCGCAGGCTCGTACACTCCTCCTTCGATATGCAGCTATGATCTGAAGACACAGGTGGAATGCACTTCTTCAGTACCTGCTATCACGATTAGTGCAATTACTAGCAGCCAGTTAGCTTCCTCTATCACGATAGCCGCCCTAACTGCCGGAACTCTGGCAGTTACGGGAACTTCTTCGTTTACCGGAGCTGCCACGTTCGCTAGCACGGTAACTAGTACCGGCCTTTTAACTGCGAATGGCGGAATAAGCACAACGACTGTATCAGCTTCCGGAGCTCTATTTGCCGCAGGTGGGTTGTTTGCTGTCGGCGTTACCGGTATAATAGGCACTCAGAGCGTTGGGCAGAACTCATTCACACCAGATGCGATTCCATACACCTATGCGACCTGCGCCAGTGAAGGAGGTCATTGCTCGAACACTATTTCGGTGAGTCTTGGTCCTCTGGCGAGAAATTATACTGCTATCATCACGGCTTCTGTTGATGTCCAAGATCTTTCCGATACTACTCGCACTGGAGATTATGTTATTGGCGAGAGTGGATGGTCGTACTCACCAACACTCCAGACTTTGTATAATCCAGGATTCACGCTTCTGGCATATAATGAGACAACATCGACTTTTGTTTTCATTTACACCGGCTTGGTTTCCGGAGATAGCGGCTCATTCTCGCTAACCCTCTCGCTTTCTTCCTCCGTGGCCATATACGCTTTGGATCTTTCTGTCCAACTCATACCAGAATAAGCGTCTGAAAACACTTTGTCTGACTTAAATGCGAGAATTATTTCAGAAACTCTGATTCGAGATAACTTGCGAGTGTTTCAGCAGATCGTTGACCTTTTTCACAGCTTGATCAGGCATTTTGTATCCAGTCTTCATCAATAGGCCCTTTCTGACCAGATTACTGGAGAATCCCCTTCCGGTCTTCTGATGATAGTGCAGGATAAACGGCTTCATGTTATCAGGAAGCAACGACGGATCTATAGGATGATGGGTTGGGAAATTCATCTCGAGCGGAAAAGGTTTCAATGGTATTTTCTCAGAGGCCAAAGCTAGCGCAAGCGCCATCTGATCAAGGTATATGCTAAGGTATTCCGAGACCTTCTGCGAAAAACTCGTTCTTGCCTTCCAAAGATCTTTTACGTATCTCGCCCACGACTCTCTCAAGTCTCGTATATATATTCTTGGAATCGACAAGACTCCGCTGTTGAAGTACGGTATCGTTTCCTTCGGATAAAACGATGTTCTGAATCGCTCAGAGGGCAGATTCAAACCAAAAAAAGAAAAGATGTTTTTCCAATCGTCGATTGATAAAGGATCTTGGTCCACCGGTTTCGCCTGAAAGAAATCCCGGATGATCTGACCGGAGAAGTCCCTTATGACTGCGATATCGCAATCAAGGGCCATCAGAACATCATAGTCTCCTTCTGTTTCTAACATCCGTAATTTGTTCGAGTATTTCAAACTCGAATCAAAGGGTTCGACTAATCGTGTTTCAACGCCCAAGGTCTTTAGCTGTTGCTCTATATGGGGATTGACGTGTTGTTCGAAATTTGCAACAAGATGCGAACTCGCAATTTTACCTCCAAACGCTTTAATCGTCTTGAACAACGTCAATACTTTGGGATAAAAATCTGCGCGGTCCGGAGCCATGCAAGTGATCAGGATTGTAGGTTCTCTCTCATCTCTTTTCCGCGAAGTTTCCTTAAGCATGCTTTAAAATGGACCCGAGCTTTCTTTGCAATTTTAGCTGCCTATCCTTGTGAGCTTCCTTGTTCAGATGCAAAATCACAACTGCAATATTCTTTTATGATTTCGTGGTTAGAATCTTACGTCTTGCTTCACTCGAAGGAAGCTCATCTGATAGCATGTGGAGTCTTATCAATAGTTGAACACTTTTTATGAGAACCTCCTTACAATTCGAGCACTAGTTACTACCAAGGGATTATCTGGCCTTAAGACACTCCCGCTCATTGGTCGATTCAGATCTCCACGGTTTCTCTATGCTTTGTCTGAGGTTAGGGACGTGCAAGAAGTGATGTTTCCACGTCTGAATCTAATAGGTGCTTCCGAAAGAGCTTATTCCGACTTTACTAGATTAGAAGACACGTGGAGGAATGAAATATTGAAAGGCTATCGGCCAGGCGGAAGACCCAATGTCAATAGCCTGATCCTATATTCTCTGGTCAGGGAGCTGAAACCAGACACTATAATTGAAACTGGCGTCGCATCTGGTGTTAGCTCGTACTTTATTCTGAAAGCTCTCGCCGAGAACAACCGAGGAATCCTAATCAGCATAGATCTTCCAAATCTTTCGGATCCCAAAGGCTATGTCAACAAGGACGGGCGTCGTGATTTCGTGTACACTCCTCCTGACAGAGGAGTAGGATGGCTTGTTCCACAGCGTCTCAAATCAAGGTGGAAATTGGTATTTGGTAACTCTCTAGATCTTTTGCCACAGATTGAGGTCAAACCTGATTTGTTCTACCATGATAGCGATCACAGCTATCCCGTAATGATGAAAGAATATGATTGGGCATACAATAATGGTTCAAAGTTTATTCTTTCTGATGATATTTCTTGGAGCAGAGCTTGGATGGAATTTGTAACCAAGAATGCATTATCGCATGTAGAGGTAAGCGATATGGGCGTTGCGGCCATGCGAAAGCCAACTGGTTAAAGTTCCAACGGATAGAAATCTAGAGGAGCAGATACTCTCCTTTATCTTGTTTAGCTAAGCATTTAGTAAATCTAAGAAAGTCAAAAATGATGATGGTTGCGTTGCAGGCTTCCGAAGCTTGCCGAAGGCATGACATTGTTAGGCGAATAGATTCGCGTGTCGGTCCAGAACACAATCGTGCTAAAGTCACTGGCTCCACCGCTCGGACTTGCACCTGCTCCAATAATTATTTGCGAAACTGATGAAGAGAGACTATAAGTTGAATCAGTCGTTGAGAGAGAGATTTTGTCATTGAAGTTTGCTTGCAGTGTCGTTCCGCTCCATCCAAACATCAGCCGGAATACTTCGTAATTTGTTCCAGAATCAGAAGAACTGGTAAGAGTGGTCGAAGTTCCGTTAGTTATCCTTGCGATGTTATCTTGCATATTCCCAGAGGCGAACATTCTCACCTCATACCCAGCCTCGCTACTCGTACTGTTGTCTGTCGCACCACTTCCCAGTATGCCAAATAGAGCGGATCCACCCGTAGTCGTTGTTATGTTGTTAATCTGGCCGCCAATGTCAAGGTATAAACCGTCGGATTGTTCTTCCGATGACGGCGTAAAAGAGTGATAAGCATACGGGACATGTGAATCTTGACTATTTAGTAGCAACCCGTTATCGATACGTGCTGAATAGGTGTTAGTGGAGATAGTAGACGTAGTCCAAGTTCCACTCGAAGTGAAATTAGTATAGAAATCGAAAACCTGCGCTCCGTCATCCACATTATTGTAACTATGATACCAGACCAAACTTTCTGGTCCAGGCTCATTGTCATAGAATAGATATGCGGTATTTCCAACCCAAGCGAAATGCGTTCTTCCGCCTAGAGTTCCTGTGGGCTGATAGATGTAAGCTGGAGAAATCGTGAAAGTTCTTGTAGGATTCTTTGTATAAGCATAACTCAAAAAGTGCCCTCCGTTATTCGCGGTAAAAAAACTATAGAATGTCGCAGTGCTCGAATCATAGTAAAATGCACCACCATCCCATGAACCGCCTGATGAGCAATAAGCAATTGATCGGCTCGTGCAAATTGCATTAGAAACGACAGTTTGAACAAACGTGAAACCTGATAATGGACTACTGCTTTGATATTCTACGATATTTCTTTGAGCAACGGTATTCGTGCTGGTATTGTTTGTCATCGTCAAATAATATCTGCCACCCACATAAACTACGCCAGGATTACTTAGATACGTACCATTGACTCCGCCTACATCCCCTTCCCATGTCCAAGTTACCAAATTCTGTGAATGAAAAGCGACAACCTCACAATTTTCTGTCCTGGCGGTTCCGGAACATCCGACAGAATTCGTGTTCGTCAAATGTCCGTAAATCAAGAAAGTGCCATTGGTAAGAGTTACCTCGGAAGCAATGTAAGGGAAATCATAAGATTGTTTGCTCGGTGGCAAGCTTAAGCTTGATATGATCGGTCCGCTTCCCACTTGCGTCCATTGAAACATCCCAGAGGACTTCAACAAAAAGTCGCTCCATTTAGGCTCTGTATTTGTTTCACCGATTATCTGATAATTTGTGCCGTTTCCAAAAGGATTGATTATGACAGGTCCTATTGAAACGTACGTAGTCGAGGGCTTGAAGGCTATTCCATAATAGCCCATTTTCGGGACTTCATAAGCCGTAGTATAGTTTGCACTTGAATCATAGATGTAAGCAGCTTCTCCCCACGGCCCGGCAGAATTGAAATTATTTGTAAAGGTGGAATAAAATCCCAGATAGACTGTGACGTTTGAAAATGCTCCCACTCCGTCGGGCAGGGCAAGCCACACGACATCATTCTGATCTGAGCTACAACTCGAAGAAGCGTTTTGCATCCACGCATTTATCGGAGTCCAGCTGGAAGTGAAAAAGCCAACATTAGAGCAAGCTGAATTTGGATAAGGCGAATAACTCTGCCAGTTTACACTTACTTCCTGCTGGAATCCAGCCGGAGCGGAGGAGTTTTGAGAATTCGTAATAGTGATAGGAACGTAGGCTACAATGCCATAAGGCGGAGATTCAGCATAGGAAAAGAAGGAAAGGGCCGAGCTTCCCAAGAAGAGAAACAATAGGCCGGCAACGTAAAGAAATCCTTTGTGAGAATTTGACCCCTTCAGTTGCATAAAATTCTGTGCGATCTTGTCTACATATTTATGGTTTCACACTCATGCACTGTTTCATATCCACTGATGTTGCGCGAGCTTCCTTGACGTAAATGCGCATAAACAATAGCAAATATATCGATATCCGATGTTGATTCTGTAAGATCTAATTACATTTCTTCTTGCTTCTCTCCTTGGATCAAAAGTAACGACTTATAACTTGCTGTTACAAGGTTAAGGATTCCAGCATGATTTCAAAGACGCTATTTTTGGCCTCACTTGCTATCCTAGCTATCTTGATAGTTAGCTCCTCCATCGTTTATTTCGCAAGTCCCTCATCTCCCATACTTTCATCGGCTCAAGCAACAAAGCAATCGACACTATCGCCAACCGACGACGCGTACGTAATCGCAGACTTAAACGATCCGACGGATGTGGAAGGATTGAGGGTTCTCAATACCGGAACAGCTTCGTTTCTCAAAGTTTGGTATGCTTGGAACATAACCGTACCTGGCACAGAAAAAATCGTCTCGCTTGCTTACCTAAAGTTCAATCTGGCGCCTCTCCATGCGAAAAATATCACATCTGCACAACTCGACCTCTATGCGATCATTGTAAACCTCACAGGGGTTTCCCGCGTCCTCACTGCCTATTACGTGGCGAACAACAGTTGGTCAGAGAGCACACTCGATTTCGACAATGCTCCCGCGTTTACCAATACAAGCTATGCGCAAACCTCGGTCTCAGCGGAAAATCAATGGTACACTTTTGATCTTACTAACATGGCTCAACAACAAATGAATGGCGAGCTCTCCATTGCGATAGCCTTCCAGCTATTATACGAGCACAACCAAGAGCAGGTGATTTTCAATTCGAACAGGGCAACATCAAACCAGCCGAAACTAGTCGTGAACTATATGGGTCCTTCCAGTTCTGGAGGTATCGGAGGTGTTTTTTCTAGCATCGTTTCGTTTGTGAGTACATCTCCCTGGATCTACATTGTCCCTGCTGTGGTCGTGGCCGGTGGAGGTGGTGGAGCATTCTTCTTCCTTTATTCGAGACGAAGCCGCTACAAGTATAAGGAATTACGGAGGCCAAGATTGTCTGAGCAGACACAGCCCTCCGTATCGACAGAATCCGCTGTCCTTACAGGCGAGAGTGCCTCCTTAGCTTCGGGAGCAGTTGTGGGCTCTTCCGTCGCGAAAAGCGAAGTTTCCATGATGAGTTGCCCAAACTGCGGAAAACAAATTCAATCCGATTTTAGCCTCTGCCCGTACTGTGGGTTTGAATTGCCCACTCAGTGCCCTAAATGTGGAAAGGCCGTGAAGAAAGACTTCGCAATTTGTCCTTACTGCGGAGCAAAACTCGCTTCACGGAAATGATAATCATCCCGAATGCTGCGGCTAATAGCGAGAACCGATACATATTCTACATAGGGATGCATTTTCTACGTAGGATTGGAATAAAATTCTTGAAACAATGGCTGACGTAATTTGAAAAAGTGGTCAATAAAGCTCCAAAGCATTGGCAGTGAGGAAGATGAAAAGAAAAACAGTTAAATATGTCTCCAAAGGTTTGGCGCCTTACAGTGTTAATGTAGATTTGAGAACTAGTTCCGGAATCGGCTTCAATAATAAAGCAAAGATGTGTGCGTCGCTCGCCGTTGCTGCAGTGATTTTATTCTCGTCATTGGGCGCGCTCCCACATGTTTCGGCGGCGACTAATACAATTACCAATGGCTTGTTCAGTCCATCTGACAACGTTGTTGGCACATACACATTCTATTCTGTAAAGTTTGTGCTCGGGACAACCGGAAATATCTCAAACATTGTGCTGACGTGGCCATCTGGTTACAATGTTGCTAGCGAGAAGTTTGTGTTCTCGAATGGTGTTCCTGCTGGGACAACTACTGCAACAAACG
>JASHNZ010000012.1 GCA_030041355.1 Nitrososphaerales archaeon | reverse complement strand
CACCGGTGAGGTGATCCTGAAAAGATTTGGCGAAGGAGACTGGCGGAGCTTTGACTCCAAACTGGAAAGAGGAGAAATCTCTCTTGAAGAATGCCTCGTCAAACATTACCGTATGATCATGGCCGATAAGAAACAAATAATCACGATGTTAGACGATGAAGACATCGTAATTGGGCCTAATTTTTTTCTCAATTGATAGATTACTGCAAGCAAAATGATTTCGAGTTCGCCATAGTCACAGGTGGAATAGATTTTTGCATAAGGCAAATTTTGAAGGCAAACAGACTAAGCCTGAAGATTCATGCCGGAAAGTCCAGAGTCACAAGTCGAGGAATATCTATACATTTTCCAAAGCTCTCAAGCAAACATTCTATGAATTTTAAGGAAGATCTTGTGAATTGGCACCATAAGCTAGGACAGAAGGTGGTGTACGTTGGTGATGGTCCATCTGACTACGAACCTGCAAAGAACGCCTGATCTTGTGTTCACAGTGATGAAATCAAAGCTTTCTACTATGTGTGATCAAAAGAAAATAACCCATTTTGATTTTGAAGACTTTGATCAAGTGATCAGAGGAATAGAGCAAATGGATCGTTAAATCTAGAGTTCAATTGCCATGACTATGATATCTGTATGACGGCCTTTACGAAATATTTTCTTTGGTATCCGCCCTACCTCCCTGAAACCCGCAGCTTCGTAGACGTGAACAGCCCTCGGGTTGGTCGCGAAGACCTCTAGCTCCACAGTTTTGAGTCCGGCTTTGCGGCACTGCTCAACAACTGTTTTCATGATTTCAAGGCCAATGCCTTGATCTCTGTATTCCTTGAGAACGGCAATTCCTAATTTGCCATGATAGAATTCGTCGGTTAGCCTGCCTCTTTCCACCTCGGAATTTCCCACTAATTTTCCATCTAATTCCGCGACCACGCTGATCTGGTTCCCGCTTTCTATGCTAGCTACCTTCTGACCAAGCCATTCGGCTTCACTCTCTAGTGTCTGCCGCTTATCAAGAATAATCCCAAGATCCGGATCATAGTTCCTCTCATCCACCAGCGAGTTGACAAATTCAAGAGCGCCGTCGAGATCTTCCCACTGTATCGCTCGAAGCGTTACTATCTTGTCTTTCTTTGTTCTAAACTGTTTGTAGATCTGTCCCGCTTTCAAAGCTGTTTTCCTTGAAAGCAGGTTTCCCGGCAGCTATTTGTTCATTAGCCGCTCTTGGGATTCGTTTTCAAGAGTCTCTATTACATCATCAATTGAACGATATGACCTATCGTCCAGCTTTCGGAGCACATGGTCGACGTGTACTCTTTCTCCGGGTTCACGATCAAAGGTCTTCCAAGAAAATTCATCAATCAGTTTTTGTTTTGTTATTGGATATTCGGCCCTCCCGGAGGCAATCACCTGCTTGAGAGAACTCAGACCCAATGGGGCATTCGGAGGCTGTTTCTGATCTTTTCCAGTCTTAATCACGGTCCTCATTCGAGATGCATCCTCGTACATAGTAAGGTTGTGGAATGTCACATATCGCCTTCTAGCCTTCACTTCTTCCACTTTGTCTCCCAGATTCTTTAGCTCCTGAGAATCAAAGCTCCATCTTGTGTGATCGCCTAAACCAAAAACCCTTGTGTACACGATTTTCGAGTCAGCTGATGCATTGATTGGCACATCCCGGCTCGCGTCTGTGCATGGAATAATATCATATTCCTGAATCAGCTTTGCAAGATCTTCCGAGTCTTTTGCATTTTGGCTTCTAGCTTCTAATGCAAATCTCAGTCCACTCCTTGAGAGACTATTAGATTGGGCAGATTTGAAAAAATCTCGCCAGTCATTAACGATAGCCTTGGTGAGGATTAATGAGGGAGGAAATTGGAAGTGAATTATCTTTGCGTCTAGTTCCTTTGCGATCTCAAGCATTTGCTCAAAGATCTTAAAATTCTTTACATTAGGTCTCAGATGTCCGACATGCGTGAGCTCCCGATTGGCTCTTACTGTGAATTCAAACGTTTCGGGAACGGTCTTTTTCCACTTTTTCACTCTTTCTATTTCGGGCAATCTGTAGAAAGTGGAATTGATTTCGACAAAGTCGTAAAGCTTCGAGCAGACCTGAAGCTTGTTTCCCATCTTGATCGGGAGATATGCCCAACCCCCCACTCCCACTTGAGTTGGGGGCTTGCTTTCCAAAGTCTCCTCCATTGGGAATCACTATGATACGAAAAGGCCAGACGCTGGTAAGCAGGAAAATTAAACCAGAAATGATTCTCAAAAGAGAACTGCGAAATTCTCCGCATGCCGCCAGAACTTACGGAACAGAAAGCCCTTGAGCGACAGCTCTAGCCGCTCTGTTCTTTTCAATTCTCTTTGCGACAAAAATTGTGATCTCATATAGAATAAGTACGGGTACTATAACTGGGATGCTCGAGATATCCGTAGGATCGGGGTTTGCTATACTCACAGCGAGTGCGAAACCAACATAGAACCATTTGCGAGCCTTGGAGAGCTGCTCGGCTTTCAGGATTCGTAATTCGACCAAAGGTATGATAAAGACTGGAAATGTGAATGCGAGTCCTGTCATCAGAGGAATTAAAATCAGAAAACTTACGAAACTGCTAAGCGTGAAATAATATCCAACTCCGAGGGGCTTAAAAAAGAGCAGGAGTATCTTCATTACAATTGGAAAAATTACGAATAGTCCAAAAAATCCACCAATGGTCAAAAGTACGGTGAACGGAAGAAGGTATTTGCGCACCACTCTTTTTTCTCGTTGATATAACCCTGGTGCGACAAACCCGTAGATCTCGTAAAAGATGTAAGGCAAGCTGACTAAGAGAGCTAAAATCATGCACAAATTAAGAAAAGCAAATATGGGATCAGCGGGACTTTGGGCAATGAAAACAACACCGGGTGCGTAAGCTACTTCAGCTCTGCGTATTAAGACAGCCAAGAGAAAGTTGTAACCGAAGAAAGAGTATGGACCACCGAAAGGATGAAACGGATTAGGAATTGAAGAAACAACAGCAAGAGCTATGATGTAAGCGAAAAGACAGTTCTTGAGCCTGACCGAAAGCTCGCTAAGATGGCCCATAATGGAAGTGAAGTTCAAGCCACCAGCTGCCGCCTCTGGAGGGTTGCCTTCCTCTGGATTTCCGCCAGCTCTCGAAGCTGTTTCCGTCGTCAAGTGTGCGCATTCTCTGGCTTTGACTTGCTATTATTAAGTTGCGCTGTTCCGCTTTTAGTACATTGAGAAAATGCCTCAAATATTTGAAAAATAAACTACCATAAACTCAAATTCCAGAGAGTTTTGCATCTCAAATCCAAGAGCTACGCAGGAAAACACTCAAGCGGATATGCTGTTCGCGAGCAAAGTTCCGTCGCTAATATGGATCATGTCTGATCAGGGAAATCAACAGGTGTGGAGCGGAATTCAATTCGCTCACATCAATGAAAATATAGACCTGAATTCTTCCATGATTTTAGGAGTTGGCCCTTGACACCGCGCTCTACTTTGGCTAAAAAAATCAAAGACACAAGGGCAATCTCTCGTAGCAACCTCATTACCAGTTTGCTCGTGGGAAGTTTTGTAGCAATCGTAGTCGTAGGACTAGTTCTAGGTTACTTGGTGACTCCTCCGAACCAGAGCACATCGAGTTCCCAGGGTGGCTTGTCCTTTTCTGGAATCACCCTCATAAGCGGACAAGCGTCATCAAATTCTTTGACCACTACATGCACAGGAGACGCGCAACTTGACGTCTATGTGACAAATTTGTCACCGAGTACGATCACCATGACCAACGTGACGATTTTTGCCTCGCGGCTTTCCACTAATGCAACCACGCTTGTCCCATTAAGTAACGGTTGTCTGCCGGTTTCCGAAAGCACGCCCGAGATACAATCTGGAGCAAATGATTTGGTGATTCTCACTTATCCAAACATTCCAATACCGCCATATGAAAATTGGAACGTAATCATCAGTTTCAGCGATGGCCAAAATCTCACTCAGCTCGGACTGACCTCTGAGCCGGACTGATGCCGGATGCGGTATTTGTTTCGCCATTGCGAGAAAAAAATGTCTCTTAGATCGAAGTATCCCCAGCAGATGGATCTGGCATAGGGACGTTGTCGAGATTAGGCAGATTTGATGCCATCTTCGATTCTGCGACGACTGAGGCTTCTGCAAGTATTTTTTCTGCCTCTTCGCTTGTCGCCGAATCAAAGCTGAAACCGCTCATCCCTGAGATGCTTCCTATCTCTTGCATCAATCCTTCAAGCCCCGAATTAATTTCGCCTATTGATTCATTTGCCGAAGGCATTACACTCATGAGAGTCTTTCTAACGGATCTGACGACCTGCCCTGCAGGGATGAGAGCGACCGCCAGGTCTCCAACGTCAGTTATGGTCTTTAATCGGCCCTGGACACTCTCAAGGCAAAGCTTTGCACCGTTCACAAGTTTGATTGCTTTCCTCAGTTCTGTGAGCTCGTTTGCATACGCATGAGCCTGAACTGTATCATGCTTTTGAAAGGCTGCACTAGTCTTTGTGAAAAGACCCTTTTCCTTTGCATTCATTTTTGTGATCGTCTTGTCAAGTTTTGAGATCTGCGAAGCTAGAGCTCTCTCTGTTTCGTTAAGTTTCTTTTTCAAGTCACCTTGCGGAGCTACAATATTCTTTATTTTAGCCGAAACAGGCTCCTTATCTCGATCTGTCTGCCATTTGCCAACGAAATTATTGTCTGCCAAATCGTGAATGACCCTACTGGGATTCAAGCGCGTGGGCGTTCATATACTGAGCAGAGTAAACATTCATTGACCTTGCCGATCACTTTTCATTGAGCCCAGACACAACCGCTATTGAAGCATCCCAAAGCGCAACATCAGAGATGTACTTCACTGCGATCAATGTCATAATCAATCCGACTATTGGAAGAGTTGCTCCGAGATAGACCGTGGCGAGAGAGCCCAACCCACCGACAAGAACAAGTATTGAACCGACGCCGCCTAGGAGCTTCGCTTGTGATAAGGAGGCTATAGCTGGATAATTCCACCATGTAATCTTGTATTAATGCTATACTTTCGTTCCTTTTTGTGGGAGAATTGTCTCGCAAAACTCGACCTCAATAGACAATATAGGTCAAACTTATTTAGGGCCTCGATTGGCTCTCAAAAATCATGCAAAATTCTCTTGTGCATTTTGAAATACCTGTGAACGATCCCGAGAAAATGAGCAAGTTTTACTCTGAAGCCTTTGGCTGGAATTTCCAATCCGCCCCAATGGGCGAAGGCCAAACATATTGGATGATCTCAACAGGACCGCAAGGGAAAAGTCTTGCTGGAGGCATGTACAAAAAGCAAGGTGCCGACGAGGTTGTCAGGTTCTATGTCGGGGATGAGGATCTCGAAGGTACAATCGCCCGAGTGGAAAGAGCTGGAGGTAGTCTCCTTCAGAGATTCGAAGTTCCGGGCATGGTAACCGGCGCGCTCTTGTATGATCCTGAAAAGAACGTTCTTGGAATTGTAAAGACTTCCTCTAGGCGAGCTTCTCGTGCGAGCAGGAGATCTACGAGTAGAAAGCGTGCTAGGAAATCCAAAGCTTCCAAGAGAAAAAGGTAGAGATCTCCTACTTCCAGTCGGCATACCTGTCGTGTCTTGTTTGATCGTAATGAGTGAGCAGCTCATTTCTTGTTTTGTAAGAAGCACTACACTTTACGCATGAAAAGGTTAGATTTTCTAACCACTGCTCTTTGTACTCCTCATTTTTGTCTGACTGACTTTCCAAATTGAAAGAATCACATTCCTTCAGGGTCGCAAACGAAAAATGTGCCTAAGAGTGTTTCGTTAATGATGTACGTCACTTTTATATTTCGGTCCGTGGGTTTTTTCCGAGTCGAGCAAAGCTTTAACGCTTTGTAGTCCATAAAGCGCTCAACTAGGCGTTGTTAAAACTATGGTAGAAGCATATTGTGTGAAATGTAAGGCAAAAAGAGAGATTAAAGATCCAAAACAAATCACTATGAAAAATGGCAAACCTGCTACTCAAGGCGTATGCCCCGTGTGCGGAACAAAAATCTTCAGAATCGGATCTGCGTAGATGGAAGCGACAGGTACCGTCCTAAAAATAGCCACCAGAAAAAGCAATAGCTCCATTCTGCGCAACGGAGGGATCCCTCTATCTTACGTCGCACTTGGAAGCTCGGCGATAAAAATCTGCGCGGAAGGATGGACGAGGACTTGCCGACTCCAAGGACATTCGAAGCCAGAGAAATTTTTCTTTTTGACGCGCGCAATCGAGGCTATGGCGTTCGCAATTGCGCACGAGTCCATACATCAACTGTTGTACAAGCTTGAAGGCGAAAAAGTCTCCTTGGCGCTGGATGCGGTGTCTGGCGGCGGGGAAATTGTTTAACGCATCGCCCGCTTGCTCATAAAAATCGGTCCATACTTCTCCGCGAGAACAGTCATAACTTCGCCAGTATGCTGATTAATCACGTGCTCGAGAAATCGGACCGCAACTTTTCCTATTTCGATCTCGTTCCCAGACTCGAAAGCCTGATCTGCAAGGTCTGCGCAGGTGTCGCATTGTGAAATTGGAACTATTGTTTTTGCCTTGGACATGTTGTTCGCATTCTTTCCAATACTTTTTCCCGGATATTTATTCCTACGGACCAGAATTTTTTCAAGGGAAGTACTCACATTGGAAAACAAACTCTTGGTTCGTCCGCTGCGATGATTTGTCTCTAAATGCTCAGCTCGTCATAGCCTGCCGTGTCGTTTACATAATAGTGAACGTCCCATGTAGTAGGCGTGTCAATATTGAAAGGCATCAGGTAGGATGCTGGGAGATATTCTCTTACTCCACTTTCTTCTGTAATCTGCACTCCAAAAATTGACCCTGTGATTTTGTACTCGCCAATGGGATAACTGCTGCTCGGCTGATACTCCATTTGCGTGAACAGGCTGTAGAATGCTCCACCGGAATATGAGACTCTCTCCGACAGTGTTTTGTGGATGGACGTGAACACTTCCTTGAAAAGTATTGTGTGACTAGCCTTATCGAAAACAATAGAGAGAATTATTTTCTCGTTGTTGGCAATGTGTAAAGTGCTTCCCTGAGGAAACGAAAAGGGGTTGCAATGTCCGTCAGAGACATACCACGGGTCCACGTACCTAGTCTCAGGATCAAGAAACATGCCGATCTGGAAGAAGCCCGAGCAGGTAGGTTGGGTAGCGCTCGTTCTGTTCTGGGCGTTGATTTGAAAACTCAAAACGTCTGACTCTGGTACGGAAAAATTGTTGATTGTCATCACGGCTGTTAAGTTGTAGAAGGCGGGCAGTAGACTTGTATAATCAGCACCGCAGCAATTCTTTGGTTCCTCAATAGAACCCCCGTAGCCTTGCATCGGATGATACCCAGGCACATATTTAGCGAGTGTAACTGTTGTTGCAATTATGTTCGTGTAGTACACGGTTCCACTCGTAGTCTCGATTAATGCGCCAGCGTAGCTTCCGGCGTTCGGAACTGACACTTGAAAACCGGATTCATTCGTTCTGTCAACAAAAACCTGCATGGTCCATTTATTGTTGCTAACTGCAAGATCTGCGATGATGTAAACCCAGCCTGAAGGATATGCAGTGTCCTTGGGAATTGCTTCAATTTCCTTCAAGCGAGTGAGACTTGGTCCGGCAAAAACCTTACCGTTGCTTACACCCACAGCCGCAACATAATTTGTATCGTTTGAACCTAGGCCGAAGAAACCACTCGTGCCCTTTGCAGCGTGAATTGCTACTTGAATCGAAACTGCGGATTGTCCAGTGACAAAGTTGCTATTAGCGAAATCGATCTGTTTACCGCTTTTGGCCGACGACCTGAGTGAAGGCTCACCGGTATAATTAACAGAGGTGACTACTGTGGGATGTGCACCCTGAATCGATTGCCATCCCTCAAGGGTTAGCGTTTCGAAATCTGAGACAAATGCGAAAGACTTGGTAGACGAAGGCAAGCTGCTCTGTGGATTCGGAAGCATAAGTGCGCTCGATAGGTTGTTTCCTTTATTTTGAGTTGCTTGCGCACTCGTGGAGAGAGTACTTACTGGCATGGCGAGCAAAATTAGGGCACAGAACAAAAGTAAAGTGTGGGATCGATACTGTTTACTCATTTTTGATCAAGATCTTTGATTTCGGACAGTAGATCGAAGAAGAACACTGTAATGATAAGCTTTTTTCTTGTAAGAGTCTAGGAAGGAAAAGTCTGCAGGGAGCCAGGAACCAGTCGTTCTCAAGCCTCCGTGTTCCCGCCAAATAACGGACCACAAACTTCAATTTGGCCCTTGATGTAAGTGCTAGCAGTAGGCTCGAACACAATAGCCCGGTTTTCAGACCCAGCATAAGGCGACCAGATTTTCTGATAATTCAAAAGCATGCACAAGAAAAATTCGCGAGACCGCAAAGAAAGAAGCCTTTAGCTCCTAGTTTGCGATATGATCCAGGCTTCTGCTAAGCTAGGCACATTTTCTGCAAGCCCCTTTCTATAATCACTTTTAGACGAAAGCGATAGCTCGTGCTTTGCGGATAGGAAATCTCGAGGCGCGAGGATTATCGCTCACCTGGGTTTGGACTTTAGCTACGAATGAATAAGCAAGACTTGGCATTTGGAATTATGAATTTTGGTTTCTCTTGTGTGAATGCGCCATGTAGGCTCCCACTAAAATTAGTGCAAGAGCGATAACTAAGTAAGCCCAAGAGGGAAAAAGGACAGCTTCTGACAATGAACTAATACCCGAAACCAGCGCCGCTACAAGTCCAAATATCACAAAAATAAGAATGAGGATTAGGCTGAGTGCTTTGATTTTGGAATTTCCTTTCCGTTTCATTGGTATAGAATTTCTTGAGCGCGCTATCGAGTGATTTAGGCTTTGTTACGAGAAGGCTGGTGGGGGATTTTTTGTCATCCTGGTACCACATAGCAAGAGCAGAAAGTCACACTGAGCCTTGAAGACTATAGGACAGGGCCCTGTTTCATCTTTAGTTGTTTTCTAACGGTCTTTCATCCGGGTTGATGAGCACAAGTTTATTCTCGAATGACGTACTCTATGAGAATACTAAACGTGGTTAATTTTACTCAATGAAGAATGTACAGAGTCATCTTTGTAGCGTGGTATCGACCACCGGGTTGACACGAGATGCTTCGCTTCGTTATAGCACATATGAGTCTGACATTTAGCAAGAAGTAGTTCATTTCTTTAAGGCCGCCCGCTTGTTCTATAATTCAGAACACTTCTTTAGAGGACTAGCATCAAATAGCTGATGTTCGTCATCTACTAGCTGAAGAGGAGCGAATGGGATTTGGGGTTATGGAATAAAAAAATAGTCGTTGGCTTTGTCCCAATAATTGTAATCTCTCTTATGTTTGGGGCCTATCTTGACAATGTCCTTAGCTCTTCCTTGATTGGTACAGTTCCTCCATCTGCCCCTTCTTCCTGCAACACTTACTACAATTACGACTCTCCAAATCCAATCTCTGTTCTTGTTTTAAGTAGTGGCTCTACCGGAACAATTTGTGTTAACTATACAAACTCGCTCAACAATACAATTTCATTCTCTTCGTACATCACGGTTTATGAGAACAACTCTTCGGGCAATTACGGTGTATGCTCGTCCTGCAACTTCAACGTAGTTACTTCTCAATTTCAAGTTGTAGCATCGCCAAGCAGTGTGAACGTATCAAGCAGTCCGAATCCAAATAATCAAACTGAAACTGTGACGTACACTATTGGTGTGCCCACAAACATAACGAGTGGGGTATACGGGATCTTTCTGCTGCAGTTTTGCTCTCTGTTTCCGATGGTCGTGGTGCCAAGCAATGCTTCGTCAGTCCAGTTCCTAAGCTCAGACTTTTCTTCTTGGTATCCTCACACAGGCTCTTGCCCTGCCCAAGTCCTTAGTGCCCAACTGTTGGGCGTGGGCGGTTTCGAAGTTGTACCAACGTATTAATCCCACTAAACTAACAAGAGAAAGGAAAAAAGAGACCAAAAAAGTCCCCTGAGAACAATGCGGCCTCTTTTGGTTTTCAAAAACGGCCTTTAATTTGGCATATTCAAGTTACTCTTAGGGCATTGATATCAGAAAGTTTTTCAGTTTCTATTTTTCGGACAACGATTGTTTAATTGTCGCCTGAGCAAAGCTATACAAAGACAAGAAGCCAGTTACCATGATGCGTGTCGGGTTAACGTCGCAAGCCGAATGTTATGGAGTTTGCCAACCAGCTTGGGACTTCTACATAAGTAAAAGTTTGCAGAGATTTTTGACTGAGGGCAAAGGACTTCCAGATGGGTACCGACCAAATTTGGGTGAAAGTGCTTGATACCTTGAAAAATTTCCTGAGCATCGAATTAGCCTTTCGTTTACAATCATATCCGAGCGAAGTACAATAGCGAGCACTTCGGTATCAACTGCTTAGACGCCGTCAGGAGCACTCAGGCTTTACCACATGAGGAAAGTGTAGGCTCTTGCAAAGATAACAAAATCTAGTTTTTGACTTAGAAATATCTAAATCCAACACGAAGATGTAAGGAAAACCATGACCATTATTGATAGGGCACTAGAAGCGAACCGAGAGTATGCAAAGAACTACGATCCATCGCAGAGCCGGCGACCCGCCCCCAAAATCGTAGTTGTAACCTGCATGGATCCTCGCCTTTCAGACCTCCCCCGAATCTTGGGGATACCACAAGCCGATATCGACGTTATACGGACCGGTGGACCCGCGGTAACTGAAGATGTTCTCGCAGAGCTTATTGTTTCCAATCGCATACTTGGAACGACAGAGATACTGCTCCTCAACCATACAGGCTGTGGGTTTACGACATTCACCGATGATGAACTGAACGCGAAACTGAGCGCCTCTACGGGAGATGCGTCACCTGTTCCCATGCGTTTCTTTTCTTATACCAACCCCGACCAAAACACTCGGGAACAAATCGAGAAAGTAAGATCACACCCTTGGATCGCAAAGGATGTTCCTGTGCGAGGCTTTGTTTTCGACATGGAGACCGGTCTTCTGCGGGAAGTTCGGCCGATTGCACAGCAGGTTACTGCCTCAATGAATTCGGCCTGATAACTTCGAAAGTGCCACTTAAAAGTCGTCAAAAGGCGCGATGGTTACTTTCAGTTATGACAAAGGAGTACTCATTTCATTGGAGAATAGTCGGTGGGCGTCAATGCAATATTATTCTCGTGGATTACAAGTGGGCCGTCTTTTTCGCTCGACGCTGCGACTTCAATCCATTCAGGATCAGCCTTGAAGCTATTCCATGCGCTTTCGAGATGACTCATATCTCTGAAAGCCAGCATGTAGTATAGTGTGTTCGTAGATCCGCCGACGAGATTCTCCCAGAAACCAACCACTTTCATGCCGTGTTTTTCAAAGAGCCTTATGGTGTGCTTCGCAAATCTTTCGTTCAGCGCCTTTCTTTTTCCGGGAACAATTTCATAGACCCTCCACTCATAGATCATGGTAGGTTCGCCTCCCCGCTAATATAAAAAGGCAGAACGGAAGCTTATCCTGCCTTCGCAATTTAAACGGTGCGAGTCAAGGGCCTAAAGTGAGTAAATCTTAATGCCAGCGGTGTGACTTGAACACACGACAGCTCGGTCTTCAGCCTCACCAAGAGTTGTCTCTTTCGAGTGCTCTCCCAGGCTGAGCTACGCTGGCAAGACAAACGATTAGGTTCCGAGCGCCTTTTAGCTCATTTAAGAATTCCCTGAAAAACTGCTTTGTAATGTCGGTTTGTTATTTCAATCAGTACCACTCTGTTTCGTTATCGGGTGAAAGAAACAAGAGACATAGCGGGTTTAGAGATTGAGAAAAGTAGACTCTGGAGTGAAAGTTAAAGAATTCGAACACTAACATTTGATGCGCATGACGAAGTTAGCAATATCGAGAGTCGGCCTTGCCTTCTTAATTTGTGTCCTTGTTGTTGTCGCGACAAGCATCGAAATCTTTCTTTCGAGCGGCGCGGTTTTAGGATTTCTTTCAGATCTAAGGATTGAATCCACATCTACCAATGTACCCAAAACGGTTGAATAGGAAGTGCTAATCTTACCACCCTGAATAGCACAAACCTCAATCCAGTTGTAAATTTCCCAGTTCAAGGAAGGGACTTGCAATCTCCGTGCGGTAACGCTCCGCCGTACACTACGTATACAGATACTCATGGGACTGTTCTCTTGAGCGGATCTGGTGACTATGAATTTGTGCTAGTATCCCATAGCAGAACATACAATGCAACCGTCGGTTTGGGGGGCCAGGTAACTTGGTTTGTGTCCTTCTTTATACTCCAAACGGCACGATTAACAAGTATGGATACGTTAGTGGTTACAACGAGACGTGCGGTTGAGCTTATCGTTTCACCCAAAATTTATCGCCCGAACTGAAACGCTCTCGTTTTTCACCCGAAGACGGAAGAGGACCTTTTCTTGTACCGTATATAATCCCCCTACCCCTCTAGCTCTACATACACCAGTTAGAAAATAGCCATTGCTAGGCTAGTGCCCTAATTACTCTAAATACGATCGTTTAAGGACTATAACCCCCTCTATCGTTCCACACACTCCAAATCCAAATTGCCATTGTTTGATTTTTTGAGCTTTTGCTTATTGGCGTGTAGAATTTCAGTTTGAGATCGGCATCAGTAGACACTGTCTATGGATTACTTCGTCCCTAGTGCTCTGAACAAGCCGCTCACTTTTCGGAGCTCGATACAAAAGACTCCTTCAGAGCTATTGGAGAGCACGAGAACTCAGTTAGAGAGGTCTGATTCAGGCAGCTAAAGCTGCATGGTAAGTTATATCCAAGGAACTACAAAGAACGTTCCAGCCTGACTTCCGAGCGCATGTGGAAACCTTTCAAGAGTTTTGTCGACAAAACTGGAAACTAGAAGGAGAATTAACGCGGACACAAAGTACAGCTGTCAGGATCAATAAAGGTTAGCGAACAAAGGCCTATTTTGCCCTTTGATCCAAGGTGCTCTTTTTGAGCTGAACAACAGGTGCCATCAGTACTATCTAGAAGTAATCAATGGACATCTATGGTCAGGGCTAGCTTTTTGAAGTTCTAAGGTTGAAAGACAAAACCCTTAGAACACGCCGGCCGGCTGTTCTTCCATTCTGCACGAATCGGTAGTTACTTCCAGTTCTCGATGAGTTTTCATGTGTTCATCGAGCTTGCTTCTATCTTCAAATGCTACGTAGCATAACGCGCAAAAATAATCTCCCTTGGAGGAAGCCATAGGCTGAGCGTTTGTTGTCTTGCTTCTGGGCTGCTGCTTTTCCTTAGCACTTTTCGGCTTTTTCTTGCTCTCGTTTGGCAAGGCAATTTTGTCATCATACAGGTGAGATATAGACCTTTCAGTTTTTCGCAAGTCCTTTCGACTTGCAATATAAACCGAATTCTGATATATTCCGCTGCAATTGGCAATAGTAGTTTCTTTTATTATCCGCTTTTTGAGTTGAATAATGATTGTCCCTTGCCTTCCAACCCAGGTCTTTCCTGAGGCCCCGTACGAAAGAGGAGCTTTCGAAACATCTGAAGGAGTTTGGAGAAGCAGCCAAAATAATTGCTGGTGGAACTGGAATTTACGAAATTGCACACAGGGGTTTACTTTCTGATGTGGAAGCTCTGATTGACATTAGCGGACTGAACCTCTCCTATGTAAAGCTCGAAGATGATTCCTTGAGAATTGGTGCGGCGACGACTATGTCAACTCTTTTCGCCTCAAAGGATCTCACCCGTTCCAAAGCGCTCGGCGGTATAATTGATGCTTTGAAGGCGATACAACCCTTGCAGGTGAAGAATGTAGCGACGGTCGGAGGATCTATATGCACAGCGCTCCCATTTTTTGATCTTCCAGTGGCTCTTCTTTCCTTGGGTGCAAGAGTGCGGATGGGCCCCGGAGGAACAGCAAAGACCTTGTCTGACTTTATCAAAGGGTACTTTTCAGTGGATCTTGAAAGAGGCGAGTTTGTGGAGGAAGTAGAAATTCCAATTGGGAAAAAGAACATTGCTAGCGCATTTCAAAAATTTGCGCTGACACATGACGATTGGGCCTTGATTAACTGCGGAGTCTCCGTCTCTCTCGATGAAAATATGCAGATTATGGATTCTGTAATTATCTTTGGAGGCGGTGTCCCAGAAAAGCCTGTGCGGGCCAAGAGCGTTGAACAATCACTCCTTGGATTACGGGCAGACGATGAATCAAAGATAAAACAAGCATTTGAAGGCGAGGTCTCCAAGGATCTTGAACCTATCTCGGACATTCGATCCTCCGCGGAGTACAGAGGACGTCTTGCAAAGATCATCGGGAGAAGAACCTGCGTTCAGGCAATAAGCCGAGTCTAATTTGATGATTGTGTATGGAAAGTACTCTTCTCTCTGTAAATGGTCAAAAGTATAACGTGAGCCTCGAACCTTCAGAATCATTGAATCATGTAATTAGAGAAAGACTCGGACTCATCGGAACGAAAAGAGGTTGCGAAACGGGCGGCTGTGGTTCGTGCACGGTAATTGTTGATGGAAAGGCGATATACTCGTGTATGATGTATGCGATGCAGGCCGTGGGAAAACAAATTATCACAATCGAGGGGCTGCAAGGAAATAATGCCGAGCTCGACGTAATTCAAAGATCCTTCATGGTAGCAGGCGGACTGCAGTGCGGTTACTGTACGCCGGGTTTCATAATGTCTGCAAAGGCTCTTCTTGATTCAAACCCCGATCCTCAACTTGGCGAGATCAAGGATGCTTTAGTAGGGAATTTGTGCAGGTGCACGGGATACACGAAAATTTTCGATTCAATATTGCTCGCAGCAAAAGAGAGACAAAAGAGCAACAAATGATAGCGAGAGGAGCCTGAACGGCGATTCAAAAGAAAGAAGAGCTCTTGTCAGAGAATTCCGAGCTTCTTGAAATTTACAGGATAATGCTTCTCGCTCGCATTCTTGACAAAAAGATTCTGAGCATTCAAAGACAGGGACGGATCGGTCCTTACGTGCCCTGTATGGGAGAAGAAGGGGCAGTTGTTCCGAGCACTTTCTCGCTAGAGAAAAATGACTGGCTTTTCAGCTCCTACAGAGAATTAGGTGCCCATCTCGCAAGAGGAATTTCAGTTGATCTTATTCTGGCTCAACTCTTTGGAAATTCTCAAGATCTCTCCAAGGGAAGACAGATGTCCAACAGCTGGGGCAGCAAGGTGTTGAATGATGTACCTACTGCCGCACCCATAGGGGCGTATTTACCCGTAGCAGTGGGAGTTGCAACCGCGGCTAAGCTGCGTAAACAAGAAAGTTGCGTGCTTGCCTTTCTTGGAGACGGAGCTACTTCAGCTTCGGATTTCCACGTTGCAATGAATTTTGCGGGAGTGAACAAAGCTCCAATAGTTTTCTTGTGCAGAAATAACGGATGGGCGATATCCTTGCCAGTTACGAAGCAAACTGCCTCCGAGAGCATAGCGGTGAAAGCTAAGGCCTACGGTTTTGAAGGATTGCAGGTGGATGGAAGTGATGCCCTCGCTGTGTATCTAGCGTCAAAGAAAGCTTTTGAGAAAGCTCGACAGGGCGGAGGTCCGACTTTGATCGAGGCACTGACGTATAGGGCAGGGCCCCATTCGACCGCAGACGATCCCAAAAGATACAGAACGGATGAAGCTTCATGGGAAGAAAAAGACCCAGTTAATCGGCTGAGGCAATCTCTTGTTTCCAAGGGAGTATGGAACGAAGAAAATGAAACTCGACTTTCCAAAGAGTACGAAACGCTAGTCTCAGAGAGCCTAGCGAGACAGGAAGCGATCCGGCCCCTACCGCCTAAGGAGTTGATTTTCGAGGATGTGTATTCTGAAATGCCATGGAATCTGAAGGAACAATCCGACGACATGCTCTTAGAGTAGCCTATTTTCTGGGCTGCTTCCTTGCCGCCGCATCTTTTCCAGCAACACTTGGCTTTTTCGAAGGCGTTGATTCTTGAACAGGCGGTGTCACATAAGAGTCTGAATCTTTCTTTATTTTGGAGGCTGTCTCGCGAAGCTCAGTAATTTGAAGAGCGAGCTTTGAGACCTGCTTTCCTCTAGGGGTAACGGCGTACTGCGTAACGTATCTCAGACCAAGAAGTTTGGGTTTAGGCTCGATGAGGCCCTCGTCAATGAGTTGATGCAAAGCTCGACTAGCGGAAGAGCTGCTCTTGCAGGCCCTTGTCGCTTCCGTGTAACTCACGACGTCGGCATTCTTTCGTGCGATGTACGCCAAAAGAGCAATATCTGTGATAGGACGGCGCATTTCGGTGCGATTGAAAGGCAACCGGGGAGTTACGATATAAGAAGACTTTGGCTGGCTAACCTTTCCATATTCCGATCAAAAAGCCAATGATCCAGAATATCGGGAACGTGTAAATTATCGCAGTCCCCCCGTGACTTGCCTCGAACTCCAGAATGTGAACTAGCTTTGATATTATCTCGCTCACGCTCAGTCCGAGAGGGGCGCTGAGTCCTAAAAGCCCTGCAACTAAGATTCCAACAATTATCAGGAGCGCCGCCATCATTCCTTTCTTGGCTGCAAGACCAAATATGGCGCCGTCAACGAAGAGCAGGATTATTGTTATGATCGAAGAATAAGGCGCGAGGCTAGCAGGCAAGAAACTAAGAAATGGAAATATCAAATTCCTTCTGATCTCTTGGGCTTACCTCTTTTGCCGTTTTTTATAGTTTCGGATGCAAGGTAATGACATAAAAGATCTAACTTATATCACAGAGACGAAGTTTGATTGCTCGTTTCATTTTCTTTATTTCAAGCTCTCGCTTGAGAGCTGTCGATTTATTTGAGAATTTTTCCAAGCGTACGAGCACAACTGGTCTGTGGGATCTCGTGAATTTCGAGGCTAATCCCAAGTTGTGAAGGCGTACCCTCTTGACTGGATCAACAGTGTAACCGGTGTATAGTTCACCATTTGCGCAACTTAACATATACACATAGTGGGATTTGATTTCATTCTTGCTCATCACCAGAGCTTTTTCGCCTCTTCTTTTATTGCATTCGTGACTGTGCCACAAGAGTTTTAGTCAAGAATAGCATGAACTAGAATTGAACTTGCCAGAGCCTACTGCCGAGAGGCGAAAGGTCGCCACAACTGCGGAGCTGATACGAAAAGGTGCCACCCTCCTGAATGAAACCTGTCCCAGGTGTGGTGGCGTCCAGATAAGGTATCAAGGCAAGATCTATTGCATAAACGAAGATAATCTCTCAAATATTCTATCGGCTCCTTCTGCACCTGCAAGGTCCTCTGTGCCCGTTGTCGAGCCTGCCATCTCAAAGAGAGAGTTGAATGCCGTTGCCTCAAAGCCTGCGACTGCCAGCGCAGCTTCTGAAAGGGATGCCCTAAGAAGCTTGCTTGAGGAAAAACTTGCAAAGGTTTCTAGAGAACTGGAAAGCTCCCAGGATTTCGACCAGCAGGCAAAGCTGTTAGACCTAATTTCAAAATACCTGGAGACCCTAGAGAAGCTCAAAGCAAACGCTATGTCGCATAATGAAAAGGGAACTAGAGTTGGAATCTAAGAACTCGTCCGTTGCTAAGGAAGAGAAAGAACATACGGAAAATAGTTCTGAATCGCCTCAATGTTTTGCCTGTGGAAAATCCGTGCCTGACCCCCAGGAAGAAAACCACCTCGAGGAGGAAATAATCTGCGACTCTTGTCGTCAAGAGATCTTCACCTCGCTCGAGGCTGCCTGGGTAAAGCATTCTGCGTTTCTTGATTCTGCTTTGAATTGATCGGCTTTTGAGCTAGGAACAGGCTGAGGCGCAAGCCGATGTCTTTGTTATAGTCGTTCCTATGCCTTAGTCAAACCAGTTTGTAGCTCTTTAATTGCCAATTTCGCATCTCAGCATAGTTCTCAAGGGCGTTTGCTCAGAGAAGGGTTAAAAAAGCCAAGTAATTGAGGATTGCCAGAATCTTGCTCTGGAGATGCCAATATCATGTCTACAGCCGCGCAGAAGCGAGAAAAAAGACGTATTGAAAACGAGGAGAAAGTTCAGAAGGCATTAGGCACCCTTCAACAAGTCGTTGAAAGCAACATCACTCCTAGAAACATAAGAAAAATAGTCAAGGACGCGATAAACACCCTTACTGATCCAAAGACTCCCATCGGGATCAGAGCGGCAAACTCCATTTCAATACTTGAAGAGGTCAGCCAGGATCCGAATATGCCCTCCTTTAGCAGAGTAACAATTTGGTCTGCAGTTTCCACGCTAGAAAGCGTCAGAGAGTCCTAGAGACTAACTTTCAAAGAAAGTTACTTCCTAAAAGCGACTTATAACGTCCTTGGCAAAAGTATCGTGATTGTTTGGATCGTATTTTCCTCGGAAATTTATTATCAGATAATCAATTCCATCCGCTGCTAGTTTCGAAACTTGATTCGAGATTTCTGACGGAGTTCCAAGAAGAAAGCTATTGAGATAGGACTCTGGGCTCATCCAAGGACGTCTGAACTGCTCGATTTTTTTCGCTGCGTCTTCTTTGCTTGAAGCAAACATCACAGTGGCTAGTTTCGTTTTGAGTAGACCTGAATAATCTCTGCCTATTTCCCTGCAATAACTTTTCAAAAGATCCAGTTTGTGCCGGAGCTCTTCGCCGCCAGAAAAAAGATTACACGCATCAGCGTATCTTGCAACAAGTCTGAGGGTAACATGCTCTCCATCGCCTCCAACGAGAATCTTGGGTCTGGGTTTTTGGAACGGTTTTGGATTCAAAAGAAGTTTGTTTATACTGTAGTACCTGCCCTGAAAGCTCGGATTGTCCTCGGTCCAGGCCTTGTTTACGATTTGGAGCGATTCCTCGAGCATCTGAAGCCTTACTTTGTTACTTTCAAATTTGTAGCCGTATCGTTTTGCTTCATCTTCAAACCAGCCTGCGCCCAGACCAAGCCAAAAACGGCCTTTGCTGATCTGGTCAATCGTCGCGCCCATTTTCGCAAGTAAGGCTGGGTTTCGAAAGAAGTTGCAAGTGCACAGGGCTCCTAGTTTGATTTCATGAGTCAATGGGGCCAAAGCCGAGAGCGTAGTGCAGGATTCCATGATCGGCTCCTCAGGCTGTCCAATCATGCCGATTTGGATTAGATGATCCATGATCCAAAAGGAATCGTAGCCTTCGTCTTGACAACTCTTGACAATATCTACTAACGATTCAAAGATGGTTCTATTTCCTTCGAAAGCGTGCGAAGGCTGTTGATATCCGAATTTCATTTCTGTAGATTCAATCTCGTTTGTTTATGAGAATCTTCTCTTTTGCGTATGGATAAACAGTTCTGGACTCCTGTCTATGGCTATTATAGGTCCGAGTTCTTATCTATGAACGACGTTAAACTCTTTTTAATGGTCGCACTCGAAAACGACATTTGCCGGGGGACTCGAAAGGGCCGGGGTAACACGGTATCGATGCAAGTTCACTGCATAGGTCCCGATAGCTCAGCCTGGTTAGAGCGCCAGCCTCCTCAGATTTCGGAGAGTTTCGGGCTAAAGCTCTCTTCTGATTTAATGCGAGATTAATGTCTCCATGAGGCAAGAGAGGGTGATACTCATAATCTGGAGGTCGCGGGATCAAAAAGCTCAGTTCGAAAGAACTCGCTGTGAGAGTCCCGTCCCCGGTACCAACACTTGAAGTTAGCTGAGTCGAAGGGTCGCAAGCGCAGTCAGAAATGAAAACAGTTTTCATTGTTCCGAAGATGTTCACGGGGGTTGAGCTTGCTAGCGTGGATGCGAGTCTTCCTGACGACTTTCAGGATAAATCAAAAGAGTTCTGGGATTACGTTGATGAAAAACTGAGGACCCAACTCTATGTTCAGAAGCTGTACTACGATTCGCTCACAAAGGAAGATTCCGAAGAATCACTTCAATTCATAAAGAAAAATAACGAGCAATGTTACAACTTGGTGCAAAAGTTCAGAGACGGAGGAGCAAAACTTCAAGCAACCGAAGATCCCCTCCTTTTGGCAGAGACCCTCTCGTGGGTAAGTATGCTGAAAGACAACGAGGAAACCGATCTTGCAACAGAAGAGATGCTTGCTAAGAATATGATGGATCGCGACAAGTACATTGCGGATAAAATATCAGAGACTCTGAAGGAGAACGAAACAGGCATCTTGTTTCTCGCACCTGGAAGACAAGTTGCTAATCTGTTACCTTCCGATATCAGAGTTATCAAAATTCAACCTTTTGATCCAACAGATTATGTGAATTCTTGGTTAACCACAACTGCGTTGAATAAATCAGAAAAAGAGAAATCATCACAAGAATAATCGTTTTCGGGAATTAGAGACCTTCCAAAAGCAACTAGTTCGCTAGTGATGTTCCGATATTCTGAGCAAGACAGATTAACCGTCAAATTCCATTTGCGAGGGACAAATTAATGCAGAAGCTTTCGCTCCAAGATGCGAAACGACTTGCCGTCGTCAAGCAGCATCTGGCGGGTCCGCTGCCGTCAAATCCCAAGAGTGAACATATCTACCGAATTGTTCAAGAACTTGCTTACCTCCAGATCGACCCTATCAGCGCAGTCGCACCCAGCCACCAACTGGTACTTTGGAGTCGTCTGGGCAAATACAAGCTCGATGACTTTGAACACCTGATGTGGAAGGAACGAAGGTTCTTCGAATATTTTGGCCATGCCGCTTCAGTTGTTTTAACCGAGGACTATCAAATTCATAGTGCAAGGATGCGAGCTTATGTTACAGGGCATGGCATACCAAAATCTTGGCATGCCGCGATTCAAAAATGGATGAAGAAAAACAATGCACTACGCCTTTACTTATTGAAAGAGCTTCGCAGAAAGGGTCCGCTAGCTTCGAGAGAAATAGAAGATAGATCGGAGAGACCTTGGCGTTCAACAGGCTGGACAAATCAAAGAAATGTGAGCCGAATGCTGGACTTTCTGTTGTCTCAGGGAAAAGTGATGGTTGCTGGCAGATCTGGGAAACAGAAACTGTGGGATCTTACGGAGCGATGCCTTCCATCTTGGACTCCACGAGCCAGGATTTCAGATTATGAAGTAGACAGGCTTGCCATGGAAAAATCACTACGTGCTCTAGGTGTTGCGACTCAAAAGCAGATTATGACTCACTTTTCTTCCGGCCGTTACAGCGATCCTACAAAAGTTCTGGATGATTTAGAGTCCGAAGAAATCATTTCGCAGGTAGAAATTGAAGGAATGAAAAATGGCAAAAAGTCATACATTCACTCAGAGGACCTTCGAATTTTGGATCAATTGCGAGGTGATAATTTCAAGGGAAGAACCACACTTCTTTCACCGTTTGACAATTTGATTATAGATCGGGAACGAACCAAAGCCCTTTTTGATTTTGAAATGAGTTTCGAGATCTATGTACCAAAAAAGCTGCGAAAATTCGGATACTATGTTCTTCCCATACTCCAGGGAGACAAGTTAATCGGCAGAATTGATCCGCAGATGGACAGAAAAAGTGGAACCCTGGTAATCAACGCCGTGTATGCAGAGAAATTCGCTCCTAAAACCAAGGAATCGGGTCAAGTCATAGCCCTTGCTATAGAGCATTTGGCAGATTTTCTTGAGGCAAAGAACGTCGTGTATTCTACTAAGGTTCCTGACTTTTGGAAAAGTCAGCTCAAATGACAAGACGAACAAAGAGTATCCTCACCAGTACACGGGAGGATATGTTGCGACGAGATATAGCTGTTCTCAAAGAATTGGGATTCAAGAAGAGAACTATTCAGTCTCTACCTTTGAATATCAGAAAGATCGACAATTTCAGAATGCGTCAGCTCGACAGATTGAAACTCCTGCTTCTACGAAACGAGCACCTTATTGGTAACTATCCCGCAACAGTTCGGAAAGGAATCGTTGGGAATGATCCCCCTTCCTTTGCGCAGGCTCTCGTGCTGCTCTCACCGCAGCTTAAGGATTTGATGGTCTAGCCTCGCATCACGAACCATAATGCAAATATCCTAGGACTAAGATGTTTTTGGAGAAGCAATTAGCTCAAGTCCTGGCGACCAATTGTCTTCGACTTACTTACAAAGTGATCACAAATGCCCAGAGCAATAGTCCTAGTTAACGCAGATGTCGGTAAGGAAATTGAAGTCTACAAGGCGATAAAACAGATTTCTGAAGTGACTGAAGTTCACACTAGCTACGGTACCTATGACATCATCGCCATCGTGAACGCCGAAACAAATGAAAAGCTAAAGGGGATCATCACTTCCCGGATTAGATCGATTCCATCGATCAGGTCTACTCTGAGCATGCCTGTCGTTGATTAGACTTCCCGAGTTTTCTTTGGCAAATCTTTCTTTGAAAGCGCCATCACTTTAAGATCGGCGATCAACCATCTTTGCCACTGCTAGAGAATCCTGAAGTCTTTCGATTTCTTTTACAATTAGTCCTTTCGGAGTCTTGAAATCGCTTGGCACGTGTTCTCCAGCCCAAGAAGGCATGCTACCCATTCTTTGGAGTTGAGTGTACTTCGTCCATAAACCGGAATACAGGCAGGCATTCATTCCGCAGGAAACGGCGCCAACTACGTCTGCCCTGAACAAATCACCAACATGAAGCGCTTCCTGAGGTTTTACCTCCAATAGCTCCAGTGCGTGTTGAAAAATCTCCTTTCTTGGCTTCAGATAGCCGACCTCGCAGGATATTACAAAGTGGTCAAAGTACCTCCCTATTCCAAGAGCGCTCAGTGTTCGTTTGTAGGTCGCAGTTGATCTGGCGGCATTTGATATTAGGGCGATCTTCAGGTTCGGATAGGTTTTACGAAAAGCTTTGAGTGTGGGTTTAGCTTCGGGATTGACATGAGGATATTTGCGCATGTAACCAGAATTTGAGAGAACTTTTCCGGCGCTCTCGTAGACTTTGGGCTTGTCTGCTTTCTCAACTTTGATTTTCAGCATTTCAAAGAGCATGCGTCCGCGCTCTCTGGGATGAGGATCAATGCCTCTGTCGTAGTACTTTTCGGACTTCTTTCCGAGCTCCTCGATTGCGAGCCTCACATCATTGAACGTGAAGGCGGAGTCCGCGTTAATGCCTCGTTTACTATTTACCTTGTTCACAAATCTGTAGAAATTCACGAGACGGCGCAGTTTTCTGTAATCTTCGAGCTCTTTGGAGTCCCAGATCAGAGTGAGCCAAAGATCCAGTGTCAGAGCCTTAAAGGGCATTTTTTGGGATTGCTTCAACTAATCTTTAGATAAGAGTTGATACGAATAATTCCGCTTCAAGTGTCTCTTTGGGAATAATATTTTTGGTGATCGAAGTTCCACTATTTGATGAGAGAAAAAGTAGCAAAAGGTTACAGGGAAATAATGCCAAAAAATTTGGACCTTGCTTGAGATTACGAGACCTTTGATTGCCTAACTTAGCCTTTGTCGTGTTCTCCAATTTCCCAGTCTCTCTTTATTTTTTGAAGAGACTCAGGATTTTCCACAGTCGACAGATCGCCGGTTGCTTCCCCGGAGGCTACTGCCCTTATCAAGCGCCTGATGATCTTTCCTGATCTCGTTCTTGGAAGATCTTCGACGAAAACAATCTTATCCGGCTCCAAGGTCTTACCGAGATTCTGTGCTACGAGTCTCTTTAAGCTGTCAGCGGTTTCCTTGTCAGATTTTCCACCTTTCTTGAGCATTACAAAGCAGTCAAGCTTCTCGCCCTTTACTTCATCATGCATCCCAATGCATGCAGATTCCGCGACCAAAGGATGGGAATTCAAAATTGACTCTATTTCGGCGGGCCCGACTCTTCGGCCCGCGACCTTTATGACGTCATCAGCTCTTCCCATCAGAAACCAATAGCCATCTTGATCAATGAAAGCCCAATCTCCGTGATACCATGCTCCACTGAAGCGGCTCCAGTAAGTCTCGATGTATCTGCCATAGTCATTCCAAAAACCTCGTGTCATGCTAGGAGCCGGTTTTCGACATACTAGGTATCCGACCTGTCCTCTAACAGAATTGCCCGAGTCATCATAGACATCAATATCCATCCCTAGTCCTGGGCCCCAGAGCGTTGAGGGTTTCAGTGGAACAATGGGCGATGGAAGAAGAAAACAGCCGAAGATCTCGGTTCCGCCGGAGAGATTGATCATGGGGCAGTTCCAGTTGCCTATGGATTTCATTTCCCAGATCCAAGTGTCCGGATCGATCGGTTCTCCAGTATTGCCGAGTATTCTAAGTGAGGAAAGGTCGTGTTCTTTGATTATTTTGTCGCCGTGTCGGCGAATCATCCGCATCGTCGTAGCAGAGTGGCCAAGGTGTGTGATCCCATATTCTTCGATCATTCTGTAAATGCGATCGCTGTTTGGAAAATCCGGAACACCTTCAAAGATCATATGCGTCGCGCCAACAGTCTGGACTCCGAACACTTGCCAAGGTCCCATCATCCAGCCAATATCGGTGATCCACATGAAAACGTCCTCTGGCTTGGTGTCCAAATTGAAGTAAATCTCCTTACCAGGCTGGAGCAGAGCCCCGCAGTGACTTATGATGACACCTTTTGGCTTACCAGTAGTTCCTGAAGTATAGAGTAAGAGAGCGGGATCATCCGGCCCTACAATTTCAGCATCGGCGACGCTCGATTCCTTAGTGACTTTCTCCTTATAGAAGGAATCGCGGTTTTTTACTATCGGAATCTCAGCTCCCAGTCGCTCGACTACAAGAGTGGGCACTTCCAACTTTGCTATATCCAGAGCCTCGTCCACGCTGGGTTTTAGAATAACCTTAGTTCCTTTGCGAAAATACCCGTCACAGGTGACAAGTAACTTAGGAGTCGAGTTTGAAATTCGAGACGCGATTGCTGCGGGTCCATACCCGCAGAAGATCGGCGAAAACACAGCTCCGATCCTGATCGCCCCCAGCATTGCCACGATCGTTTCAGGGAGCATGGGTAAGCAGGATGCAACCACATCGCCTTTCTTGACTCCTAATCCCTTGAGATAATTGGCAAACATACCAACTTCTCTTTGCAATTGATGATAAGTCAGAACATTCTTTGAACCATCCTCGCCCTCCCAGACGAAGGCTTTCGAAGCTCCCTCCTTGTTCAACTTCTGATCCAAAATGGTCTGTGTCGCATTCAGCTTCCCTCCTGGAAACCAAACAGTGTTTTCAATTTCTGGGGTGGGGTCAAAAACTTTGGAATATGGGGTCGACCATTTTATTTCCAGTACATTTTCGCAAGTTCTCCACCACCAGGAAATGTCCTCCGTTGATTTCTTCACGAGCTCGGAATAGGATTTGATTCCGAGCTGATCCATGAACTGCTTTACGTTTGTTACTTCGATTGATTCCCTAGAGGGTTCCCAGATAGTCTGAGTCGTGGAAGAGCTCTCTTTACTCAGAGACAGCTAGTTCCCCTCTAATTCTTTTTAGGAACAAACTTCATCGATATTGAATTAACGCAGTGTCTCGTATTCTTCGGAGTAAATCCTTCTCCTAGGAACACATGCCCTAAATGAGCTCCGCAATTGGCGCATTCAATCTCAGTTCTTTCTCCATCAGGATCAGGGACTCGCTTAACTGCGCCCTTAATTTCGTCATCAAAGCTCGGCCAACCGCAATGGGCGTCAAATTTGTCTTCCGATCTATAGAGAGGCGCATCGCACCTTCTACACAGATAGGTACCTTGTTGAGAGAACTCCTCATATTCGCTGCTGAAAGGTTTCTCTGTTCCCTTGTATACAATAACTCGCTCTTCTTCGGGGGTGAGCTTGTTCAATTTCGTACTCAAGCGTGTCACTCTAAGAGAGATATTTCCATTCCAAATATTGAACCAACCTGTCAGGATTGAACGATTCACCGAAGGATCTTTTTGTCAGTTCCTTCGGAGGATAGGTTGCTCCATATTTGTGAATCTTTTCATACAGCCAAGCTTTAATTGGCGCGAAATCTCCGTTTCGAATCGTCTTGTCTAATTCAATGTCGTTTCGTATGTTGTGCCAAATCATACCGGCAAGGACATTACCCAGAGAGTAGGTGGGGAAATAGCCAAAGCTGCCACCGCTCCAGTGTATATCCTGCAGAACGCCTTCTGCATCATTCTCTGGTTTAACTCCGAGATAGTCTTGCATTGTTTCATTCCATGTGGACGGCAGTTCAGAGGCTCGGATATCACCTACGAGAAGTTTTTTCTCAAGGTCATATCTTAACGCAATGTGGAAATTGTAAGTTAGTTCGTCTGCCTCAACCCTGATCAATGACGGTCTGACTCTGTTGAAATACTTGTAGAGCTCTTCGTCGTTGTATTTTCCGAGGAAATTTAGCTCATCTTTGAGCATAGGAGTAACTAGAGAGACAAAGGCCTTGCTTCGCCCTACAATGTTCTCCCAGAACCGAGATTGAGATTCATGAAAGGCGGTCGATGCGGCAACGCCGATTGGAGTGTACTCTAGCTTTTCTTCAATTTGGAGCTCGTAGATCCCATGACCAGATTCGTGTATTGTTCCGAACGTGGATTTCGCAAAGTCTTTTCCTTCGTATCGTGTGGTAATGCGAACATCATCACGGGAAATATTGGTCATGAAAGGATGGGTGGAAATGTCCATTCTAAACCTGTCCTTTGGGATTCCGAGTAATTCAGTGAGTCTCCTATTGACGTTTACCAAACTTTGTGTTTCATAGCTTTCAAGTTCTATGGGATGGCTTGACACGAATCTGTTCTCCGATCTAACTTTTTCGAGTATACTCTTTAGGGCAGGAATCAACCGCGAGAACATGGCGTCCATATCGTCAACAGTTACTTGCTCTTCGTACAGATCTAGAAGCGCGTTGTAAGGATGTTTTTCGTAACCCAGTTTTTCGGCTTCCCGTAATTTTATGTCAATCATCTTTTCCAATAGGGGCTGGAAGGATTTGAAATCGGATTTCTTTCTAGCTTCACGCCATACAACAGTGGCTTCAACGGCTAGTTTCTGTTCTTCCTCCAAGAGGTTAGGTGGGATTCTCGTAAAGAATTTCTTGTGATACTCCAGCATTCTAACCACGCCTTTTTCATAGTCATTAAGATCCGTGAGAGTGCCAGCTTTCTCAAGTGTGGGATAGACATTTGCGAGATTAATTTGAACCAAGAGGGCTAGCTGCGCCATAATGAATCCCCGGGATGTAGAGCCCTTCTCGGGCATATTGACCTCGAGATCCCACTCAAGAAGAGCATGCGATCTTGCTAAGGCTAAGAAAGGCTTGTACTTCTCATTCAGTTCTCGGATCGTCGGATTAGGAAAAAGATCTGTTTTTTGTTCTTGTACAGATTCCTGACTCAACATTTTAATTCACTCTCCAAATACCAGAGTATCTCTGGCGTGCCCCAGTACATGTCTCCGTCAACGAAGAATGTTGGCGCGCCAAATACTCCTCTTTCAAATGCCTTCTGTGTGTCTGATCTAAGTCTCTGCTTGGTCTCATCTTTCTCGATGAATGATAAAAACTGACTGAAATCTAAACTTAGCGAATCCTCGACTATAGATTTTAGGATTGAATTCTGTGTTATGTCCTTGTCTTCTGCCCAGCAGGCGTCGAAGATCTCTTGGATATATTCCGCATCTTTCCCAGCCTCTCTTGCAAAGTATGATCCTCGAAGGGATGCGAGCGAATTTATCGGGAATCTTTGATGAGAGAATTTGAATTTCAACCCCATGGTCCTTGATAATCGCTCGAGGTTTTTTGCCATGTAGTTGTATTCGAGTGTACCCTTGGGGAGCGGCTCATCCTTTGTACTTTTGAAAAGACCTCCGAGAAGAACTGGAGTGCAAGTCAGGCTCTTTATCTTTCCTTTCTTTTGAAGATCCCTGGCTTTTGCAAGTGCAACATAGCAGTTTGGACTCGCAAAATCGTATAGAAACTCGACTTCGCTCATAATGCGCACAACTTAATTATCAAACCTGTAGCTGAGAAAGAGACGGTCCGGGAAACGCTGGACTTATTTTTCCGGAATGCTATTCTTCTTTCGTAGCCTGTTCTTGCTTTGAATCGATCGTCTTTTGAGGAATCTCTGTGTACTTGTTGCACCAATCACGGCCTGATACAATTAGCTCGAATTTCTTCAGGTCTGGCTGAACGCATTTCCCTCTCTCCAGAAGATCTGCGTTCAACGGGTCATTTGGGTTAAACCACACGCACGAAAGACAGTTCTCGTATTGCCAGATTATTCTTTTCAAGCTCTTGTAAGGTTCCTCTTCCTGTTGAGACATGGTATGCCTAATGATCTATGCATACTTTTAAGTTAAGCCTAGCTTATTCTAAGAATTCCCCATTGAATTTCGATCTCTTATCGTTATCAAATAATCGACAATATACAGTTGCGAGCTCCGGATTTGTCTGCTCGTCATTGTTAAATCCGTTCATTTTCTATAGGAGCTGGGATTCAAAGAAACTTGTCTCAAATTCCAGCTTTTAGTTCAATTATCGAAGCTTCCGATGTGGTCAAGCAGTACGGCACCGTAACGGCACTGTCTGGACTAAACCTTAAAGTTACGCGCGGAGAAATCTATGGCCTTCTGGGACCCAACGGTGCCGGCAAGAGTACTCTAATCAAAATCATCAACGGACTGATCGAGCCAACTTCCGGAACCGTAAGAGTCCTAGGGTATGATCCCAATGCAAACCCGGTTGAGGTAAAGTCATCCATCGGATACGTTTCAGAGAATTCTACGCTTTACGAGTCACTCTCTCCCAGAGATTTCTTCGAATTTGTAGCTTCTGTGAGAAAAATAGACACGAAATTGGCCAATGAACGAGTAGCCCGGCTAGCCACGGCGTTTGGGCTAAACGAGTACTACGATTCTCCCATCGCCACGCTCTCGATGGGAACCAAACAGAAGGTGTCGATAATAGCCTCGCTGATGCATGAACCTCCGCTACTTCTTTTGGATGAGCCGCTGAACGGACTCGATGCGAAAAGTAGCAGGATTTTGAAGGATCTCATTTCATTCCACACAGAGAAAAACAGAGGAGCAGTCCTATTTTCGACGCACATCATGGAAGTAGCGGAACATATCTGCACCAGAATCGGAATCATCTACCAAGGTAAAATTGTTGCCGAGGGTTCATTAGATGAATTAAGACAGGCGGCAAGCGGACGACAAGGTGGCGCTGCGACACTTGAAGAAGTCTTTCTAAAGCTCACACACGAAGAGGAAGAAATCGCAGAGACAGTTAGGACACTTCGTGAAGCTTTCTTCACCACCAACTAAGAAGAAGAACGTAAATGAAGTTTCGCGAAGCCTGGCGGCTAAGCAGGACTCCGTATCTTGAAGTAGCATTCAGATCTGCTCAGCTGAATCGCGCTGGAAATCAGAGCAGATTTTCTCGAACGAGTCCAGAACAGGGTGTAAGATCAATCATTCGAAGCACCAGAATTTCTAAAATTACTTTCACGTTCTTTATCGGCATTGGATCAGCTTTTCCTTTTGCACAATATGCGATCCCGTCCGATCATAATAGCACTATTTTGATCTCTGCAATCTCTCTGAGCCTTCTCATAAGCTTAGGTTACCTCATCCTATACTTGTTTCAGATTCTTCCTTCATTCACAAGCACCGAGCCATATTCTCTTCTTTCCACTTTACCATTTGAGCCAAGAGATTTCTCTCTAGTTACTTTTCTTTCCTTCGTTCGCACCTTCGATTCGCAGGTTATCTGCGCGATTGCAGTTCAAGTTGGTGCGATGGCTCTACTGACTCACTCAGCGGTGGCTTCGTTTTTGATGCTCATCTCCTCGGGCATCAACGTAACTTTCGGGATCGCAATCGCAATTTTTCTCTCTCGAATATTCTATCAGAACATGACACGCGGAGGAAGGTCAATCGCGGTTTCCGTTTCGCGGATCATCTTTCTCGTAACTTGGGGGATCGCCGTCATGAGTTTTGGGTTTTTCTTCGACTTTCTGCCATATTTGACCTCCTACATCGACCACGCAGTCAGAAGCAATCTTTCCACTCCAACGGGGGCAGTGTTTGCCTTGGTTCATCCCTTCTCCTCTGCTCTGGTTATTACCTCAACAGTGTATCCGTCCGTATTCGGTTCTCAAGCAATAAGCGCCCTGCGGGTACTCTCGTATTTTATACTCGTATTTTATCTGGGCTTGGGCATATTCCTAGGCAGAAAGACGATCGGCGTTGTTTCATCTGCTGCCAGAGGCCAAGGCGTGAACATAATCAGAAAGGCAACGAAGGAATTTTCAATCAAACCACGAGCACCGCTCTTTGCTTATATCTTGAAAGATCTGCGAATGGCAACCAAAAGTACTGCAACTGCTTTCCTCTTTGCATTTCCGATCTTTGAGATAATAATCGTGTTCTTATCCTTCTCATCGGTTTCAAGGTTCTCTGCAACTATCATATTCAGTTCGATGTCAATCGGACTATTCTTCATAATGTTCATGAGCTCTGCCCTTTTGAATACAGAAGCCTCAGCAATTGATTTGACGACTTCTTTGCCGCTACGACCGATTACGATAGTGAATGCGAAGGCTGTCATAGTTGCCCTAATGTATCTTCCAGTCCCGCTTGTTATGCTCATCCTTGAAAATCACAAAATACTAACTTCGCCAGTGCTCGTGTTCGTTCCATTTATAGAAATCCTCGCAGTTTCTACAGCCGGAGCTGCACAGATAAGCTTGTTCATTGTGGGACATAGAAAAGTTATAACCGAGATTGGAAATAAAAGAACGTCGAAAACAGTCGCGGTATTTCAGCCTTCAGGCTTTAGCTTAATGGGTAGCAGAGACATGGTCAGGCTTGCGACCTCAGTCGCATTGGGAATAGGCTTGCTAGCTGTCCCCATCGGCTCGTACGCAATCTCTTATCTTCTGACTTCAAATCATTTCACCGCCATAATTGCGATGGCCGTCTCCGCGCTCGTGGAGTTTACAGTCGTCGAATTACTATTACAAAGATAATGTCCAACTTTCCTAAAAGACATATCGCATCCGATATAGTTATATGGCCTTAAACATTCTTTTTATCAAATAGCGTATAAATCAGGTTATTATGCATCATGCCGAGTCACTCGCTTGAAGCCGTGAATCTATCGAAAAATTACGGTTCCTTCACAGCGCTCGATAATTTGAATCTCAAGATCGAGGGATCAAAATGCGTGGGTTTTCTGGGTCCTAATGGTGCGGGAAAGACCACAACACTCAAGTTATTCACTGATATGATTCTCGCTACGAAAGGCTCTGCCCTTATTAATGGCGTCCCTGTGCATCAGAACAAGAAAACCGCTCTAAGCCACTGCGGCTCGTTGATCGAGACACCGGAAATCTATCCATCATTTAGTCCTAGAGAAGCGCTCATGATGATCTCAGAAATCCGGGGCATACCTCCTTCTGAGAGAAAGAAGCGACTCGAGGAAGCAATAGCCGAAGTAAAGATGGAAGAATGGATCGATAAGAAGGTGGGCAAATTTTCAAAGGGTATGAAGCAGCGAGTCGATATAGCGTCGGCTATACTCTCTGAACCAGAAATTGTGATACTTGATGAGCCCACCACGGGTCTTGACCCTAGAGGCGCAGCCGAAGTCAGAGACATAGTGAAATCTCTCAAAAAGAAAGACAGATTGATTTTCATGAGCTCACATCTTTTACCCGAAGTTTCTGAAGTCTGCGACGAAGTGGCCATGATTGATCATGGGAAACTACTTGTTTACGATACCTTAGAAAACGTGACTTCTAGATTCTCCGGTGATGGATCTTCAAACTCTGTCGAGGTTGGGTTCTCTAGGCCCATTGACGATACGAAAATGATTTCTTCTCTTCAAGGTGTGCTCTCAGTGGAAAGGATGGATTCGAGGAATTTGCGAATAAAGTTCCAAGGAGGACTGAAAAATCAAGAAAATATACTTGCAAATCTCGCTGCTATGCGCATCGGCATGATAAGTTTCCGGGCTTCGGTATCAGCTCTCGAGGATAGCTACTTGAATTTGATAAAGGATACACTGTGATCGAAGAAAAATGACCCAACAAAATTCCATGACAGATGTTTCCCTAGAAGGAAACAGAGTTCCGACTAGCATGACTCAGATCGGAATAATTACGAAGTACGAGATGAGGAATTACTTTAGGTCTCGGAGATTTTTCATACTTCTAGGACTCGGCCTTGCAATAGAAGCGCTTCTGACGTTTCTTGTGTACCATGACGGCGGCTCCTCAGGCTTCGTTAACGGGCTACAGTTTTACTCAACTTGGTGGGGTGATTCTGCAACATATATCGTAATCTTCAGCGCAATCTTCTTCGGCGGCGACGCGATTTCGGGAGAGTTCCAAAACAAAACGGGGTACTTCCTTGTAGGGAATCCAATTCGCAGAGCTTCGATCTACATTGGTAAATGGTTTGCAGCTGTAGCTGCTTCTTTAATAATAATAGGTATCGCTACTGCAATCTGCTTGGTTAATGGAATCTACTATTTTGGAACGTCAGTTCCCTCCCAATTTGGAGAATCGTTAATCTTCACACTAGTGTATCTTATTGCCGCGCTTGGTTTAACATTCATGTTCAGCTGCACGTTCAAAAGCTCTTCTTTTTCTATCCTCGTCTCTGTCATTCTCCTTCTTTTTGGTTTCACGGTTATCGAAGACTTATTGGATGTATTCGTTCATATCGAACCATGGTTCCTGCTCTCCTACGGCTCACAAATTATCGGAAACATACTGATGGCAACCTACCCAGCGCACACGACAACAGGACTGGGATTTGGAGGAAGGCATGGGGCGCCTATCACTATTACCATGTTCAATGCAACAGTACTTGAAGGCCTTGCGATAATGCTCCTTTATTTCGTGGTTACGGCAGTGCTTGGGCTAGTGCTCTTCGAAAGAAAAGAATTCAACTAGACCAACCTAACGTTCGGTAGAAAGTACTCACTCAGAGCTCGATTCTATTTATCGACCAAGAAGCGAGGTATATCATCAGGGCACCTTCGATTATGAGAGCAATAACTTCAGCCTTTGGATTGAAGCTGGATAGCCCAACAAGGGATCTTCTGACGAGATCGGCAACGTACGTAAGCGGATTTACTTCGAAGATCACTCTCAAAACGAGGTATTTACTCGAGCTAGGATAGAATACTGAACTCAGGAACGTAAACACAAAAAACATTAAATTCATAGTTGCGGCTAGAGCCTCGCTTGATTTCACTCTAAGTGAGACAAAGATTCCGAAGCCACCGAAAAAGAGAGAACCTAAAATCAAGGATCCAAACAATTCCAAAATTGAGCCAACACTCAAAATCACACCCGTCGAGACAGTGAGTGAAACTAGGAAAACAAGGGCAGCGCTGGCTAATGCCGTCAGTATAACTGAAAGCGTCACGCTCGTGATATATTGCAATTTGGTAAAAGGACCCATCAAAATTTGCTCGAACATTCTAAAGTTTCTATCAAACCAGATCATGGTTCCCGAAAGCATACTCGACGACATTACGGTCATGGCGATCGCTCCAGTAGCCAAAAACGTCTCGTAAGAAATGCCCTGTACGTGAGGAACTATGAGAGTGTATCCAAAACCTGCCACGAAAATGAAGAAGAGTGGAAGCACAAGCTGAATTACCAAAAATTCTCTATCGAGCGAAGCCCTAAAGTTCCTGAGTGTCAGAGAAATAACATTTCCCGCGAATGAAGAGTTTGCCACCAAATCCAAGCATCACTTTACGCCGTTATTGGTTTGATCACCGACCAGACCTACAATAACATCCTCGAGCGATGGCTCTGTGAGCGACATCGACTCCACTTCGTAGCTGTCGGATTGAAAAAGACTGGAGAGATCGTAGATTAATTTGAATGGATCCTGCGAAACAATATGAATTTCTGGCGTGTCTTCCATAATTTCCTTTCTCGTAACATTTTGCATTCCGTCTAGAACCTTGACAAGTTTCGTCAAATATGAATCATCCTTTAGGACAACACAGACTGTTTTGGCATCAGTATACTTCTTCTTGAGCTCTTTTGGAGAATCGAGAGCAATTATTTTGCCATGATGAATTATCGCGACCCTATCGCAGAGATATTCTGCTTCTGAGACTATGTGGGTTGTGTAAAAGATCGTACTCTTTTCTCCTTTTACTCTCTCCTTGCAGAAATCCAGAAAGGCCCGGCGTGCCAACACATCCATGCCGACTGTTGGCTCGTCAAGTATGAGAATTTCGCAATCGTGCAAAAATTCGCGCAGTACCTGCAGTCTTCTTCTCTGACCGTAAGAGAGCCATCTAATTTTTCGATCTAGAACTTCTCCCAACTCAAACTTGTCGATTAGAGCATTGATCCTGTTTGAGAATTCCTTTTTGTCTACTCCCCAAAGCGACGCGTATAACGCGAGGGAAGTCCTAGCAGTGAGATTTCGGTCATAGCTTTCAAGCTGCTGAACCACTCCGATTCTCTTTCTAATTTCCAGACCTTCCTTCGAAATATCGTAACCGAGGACTCGTGCATTCCCAGAGGTCGGTGACACAATTGTCGCAAGCATCTTGATAGTAGTTGACTTTCCCGCCCCGTTGAGACCTAACAGCCCGAAGATTTCTCCTTGCTTCACTCGGAACGATGCATGATCTACAGCGACAACCTTACCCGCATAGATCTTTGTAAGATCCTCTACGGAGATTGCATCAATTTCCTGCATTTCACTCAGCTGGTGAGACTTGAGCTTAGAAACCCAATCAAATAATCGTGGATTGTGCTAATTGTGCCCAAGTATCGGATGCAGTTTGTATGGCTCTTCGAGGCGCTTCAAATCCTCCTCAGAAAGCTTCAATTCGCATGAAGCTACAGCTTCCTCTACATGTTCAATCTTTGTTGCTCCAATTATCGGCGCAGTGACACCTTTATGCAAAAGCCAAGCAAGGGCAATTTGAGAAATTGTAACTCCCTTCTCTTTCGCGATCTCTTCGGCTCGCTCAACGACATCAAAATCTTCGGGCTTGAAAAATCGCTGGGGAAGTAACTGATCTGATCTGTACCGTGCGCCTTCTGGAGTTTGATTGCGTCTGTACTTGCCGGTCAGGAATCCTCTAGCGAGAGGACTCCAAGGAATTAAGGCAACGCCCTGATCTTTACAAAGAGGAATCATCTCTCGTTCTTCTTCGCGATAGCACAGATTGTAGTGGTTTTGCATTGAAACAAATCTCGCAATTCCGAGGAGATCACTGGTGAAAAGTGCCTTTGCAAATTGCCAAGCAAACATGCTTGAGCCGCCGATATACCTGACCTTGCCTTCTCGCACGAGATTGTTTAGTGCAAGAAGTGTTTCCTCGATCGGTGTTTCGTAATCCCAGCGGTGAGTCTGATAGAGATCGATTCGATCAGTCTTGAGTCTTTTGAGAGACCTGTCAATTTCTCTCATAATGTGAAATCTTGAGAGGCCATAGTCGTTCACCCCCTCGCCGACATTGAGCCTAACCTTAGACGCAATAAAGACATCATCTCTAACGTCCTTCAGCAACTCTCCCACAATTTCTTCCGATCTTCCTTGGGAGTAGACGTTTGCAGTGTCGTAGAAATTTATTCCCAGATCAAGAGCCTTTTTGATTATAGGCCGCGCCTTGTCTATCTCGATCATCCATTCAGACTCATTGCCAAAAGACATCGTCCCAAGACAGATGCGAGAGACTTTGACACCAGTTGAACCGAAGCGAGAATATTGCATGGAGGCTCTTGAGTTTAAGAGCCCGTTTAAGCGTTAATTGATGACTTAATGCTCGAAAATCATTTCTTCGGGCTCTTACCGGGGTGTGGAATGCGACCGCTTGTAACTTGCAAGAGAAACTGACGCCATAGTTTCCCTCACACCATTGATTTTCATTATTTTGTTCTTCAAGACATCCCTAAATTCTTCGATATCTGTAGCAGAAACGATAGAAACGACATTGCAGCCTCCACCTGCTACCTGATAGACCTCCTCTAGATTTGGCAGCTGTTTTAGGGAAATGATTGCTCCGTCGAGCTGTTTGGCATCAATGAGAATATCGACGAAAGCTAGAATATTTCCCAAAATTTGTCTCACGACTACCATGTTAGAAACGGCGCTTATCTTGTTTTGGGTCAGCTAGCTTTCGCAATTAGTCGCCGAGGCAGGTCTGTCAAAAAGCGTAAGCTAAATTTTGAGGTAAAATGACCAAGTCGACTATTTTAGTACAATTTAAGGAGCAAATATTCTATTCCATATCCCGCTGCCGTGCATAGTACAGTAATTGCGGCCCATCGCCAGATCATTGTCATAAGTCCTCGAGTATTAACGACGGTGGGGCCCTTTGCACTACCTGCGCCAAGCATCCCCCCAAGGACAACTTGTGTCAATGAAACTGGAATCGAGAATTGCGTTAGGATCCAAGTCACAAATGCTGCGCCAAGCATCGCAGCGACAGTTTTGACCTGACTTAGAGTCACTATCTTTTCTCCAAGTACCTTGGCTATGGACTTGCCAAATAGCATGGTCCCCGATGCGATTCCAAAATAAATCGCCAGTTCAATCCCGAGTTCCTCTCCGACGGAAAATTTAAGGACGTTCGTCCGAATAACAAATGAAAGGATCAGCCCGACATTATTTGCCCCAAGAGAGTACGAGACGTAAAAGACCGCAGCAAAGAGCACGAGCCTATTAATCCAGCTTACGGTGGGCAGAGAAATCGATCCCTCTGACCTCGTCGCAACCTCATAGATCAGAATGGCAACACCCAAGCAAAAGAAAGGAGCGATTAGCCAAGAAGCTAAAATTTCGATCAAGGAGCGTGAGCTGATCACAGCTTTGCTAGCCAGGGCTACGCCCACAAAGGAACCAACGACGCAGTTAGACAAGCTAACGGGTATTTTGGTCAATGTAAGAGCTAGGAAAAGCGTGAGGGACACAAGAGTTCCTATGAGAATCTCTGTAGCTCCTATCGGGGTTTGCACTAGTTTTCCAAGCACGCTATGGGTCATCTTTGATCCCTCCAACAGGAATCCAGTAAGCATTCCCACGAGGGTCAGTGCAACGGCCACAGTATAAGTGACAAGATTAGAGAGGTTTCCTGTCGTTAAGCTAGAATTATTCCATCCTAATACGAAAGCAAGAAACACGCATGCCAGAATTAGGATTACGACGAGTTCGATCGGAGAATAAAATGCAACCAAAGCAAATTCTCTTTTTAGGTATAGCCCTTAACTACGAGTACGAGCAAAACGTCGGAAGCATCTTCGGAGCTGTCAGCGACATCATCTGCCACCTCCAAGAATTGTTTCAATAAAATTATGTCAAGAGGATCGGCCTTGATCTCATTTCTGAGCAAATTGTCCAAGATTGACACTCTAATCTCGTCTGCCTCTTCCTCCTTTCGCTCAACTTTGGTCGCAAGCTCCACTATCTTTGCCTTTGCATTTCTTTGGGCTAGGGCTTGGATTGCGATTTTCAGATCGTCTGCGGTGTCAAGGAGTGTTTTGATGAACGAAGCTACATCTCTCTTGAACAAATAGTCAATAGTTTCAAAGGGAATATCTCTCTGCGAAAAAATCCTTGAAGAATCTTTTGCAGCGTCGGCGATGTTATCTATTGTCTCCAAAAGTTCGAGGATGTCTTCCCTTATTCCTCCAAAAAAGGAACCACCACTAACTGTTTCGACAGCTTTAATGTGCATCGCATCGGCCTGCGTCTCCATATCCCCGATAGTTTTTACCTCTTGAAGCGCGCTTGCTTTGTCGTGTTTTTTTAGCGACTCGACGAGAGGAGTGAGGTGCCGTGCCGTATTTGTCGAAAAATCAAGGTTTGATAGTACAAGCTGTAGAACCTCGTCTTCTCCTCGAGACAGAAGCTTAAACCAATGCGAGGACATAATTTAGAACAGAGAATAGAAACTTGTGATAAGCCTTTGCCAAAGCGAACCTCCTGCGGCTCGCCGCTCTTAATCTCATTCATTGATCTTAGTTTGGCCTAACCGGCATGCGTAAACTCTTTTGCTTCACGCGGACCTCTATAAGCCGTTACAGGAGAATAGTGGCACTTTGGACAGGAACCCTTCACCATTAAATCAGCTCCGCACTTAGGGCACAAATGTGGTGCTCCTTGTAATCTGCCATGTTGGAGATGGACCTGTTCCACAATTTCGGTGTCTTCGATTCCGTCATGTTATTATACGGTCAGGCTAGCTACACTCTATTATATCAAAGCAAAGGAGGATTTTTCCATGTCTAATGTTCCTCAAACTGACCAAAAGCCAGAGCCTCGTCCTTCAACTCTTGCTGTCCCTCCTTCTTCGTCTGCCTCAGGTTCGCCAGCGCTGAAAGAATCAGAGGGACCGCTTCTCTTTCACTTTGCAGAGTGCACCAATTGTGGACACCTTCTCCCCATTTCAACTACGACCGAAAAATACTTCGCGATTTTGAGTAAAGCCCCGAAAACACCGGTGGGTCTGGGAGAGAAATGTATGAGATGTGGGGCCGATTGCTGGGTTTTGATTACAGGTTAGTCTGTGTCAACAGGATTCTTCAACTCTTTTGAGGACCTGGAGAGCGCGTAGAGTTATGATCTTGCTTGGTTTCCCGACTTTCTCGAGCCGGAAGGGAATGGCAGGGAAAGGCTCGTACGGCGGCACGGAGCTATAGGAAGTTTCTGGCAAGTCTTTGGATATGTCAGGATGCACAGCGTCTATTATCCAACGCCCATCTGACCGCTGACGTTTCCTAAGAAAATCGAGCGCAAATTTTATCCTAGGATCCTTTCCGTATCCAAGCGAACTAAGAACTTCAAGTCCGACTAGCAAGTCGTAGTAATAATGAACTGGATAGTGAAATCGAAACCAGGCCGCATATTTCTGGGAGCCTTCGCGAAAAAGCTTACGCTCCAAATAAAACTCTGATCCGCGTTCTACACTTTTCTTCATTCTTCTATTCCATCGACTCTTAGGTAAAACTGAGAAGGCACTGAGAGGTTCCCAGCAGTCCAGAGTTCCCTTTGAAGATTCGAAGCAGTGCCATCCGCCTCCTTCCTTCTGCTGGGAGATCAACCAGTCCAATGCAGGACGTATTCGATCGTGCTCGTCATATCCTGCATGTATCAATGCTCGCGAAATATTAGCTGTCATGCAGAGGTGATAGTTTTCTTTTCGTTTGAGATACCTATCACTTAACAGCACACAAGTATTTCTCACATGGTGATTTTTTGCAGTTAATCCAAGATCGATGAGAACCAAGAATTTCCAGACTGTGGAGATGTACTTTGGTCTGTTGAGAAGGGTGTAGTTATGCCAATAACCTTGGTATTGCCACGTATTGCCCACCCGGATTCCTGGAAGTTGTTCATCGAGAATGTCTTTAGCCCAACCTCTCTTTGCAATCTCGGAATGTGTCTTTCGAACTTGATCATCATTTGCAGAACGGTCTAGGAGGGAAGTTAAAGTCTGGTAACGAATTGAGGGCTGATTGTTTTCCAAAAGCCATTCAATGGTTGATCGCATTGATGACATTAGTGCAAAGTGTCTCGTTATTTAGCTTGCTTTCCTGGACCAGACTGATGTAAATTCTACATACTGCCTGGGTATAGAATATCCAAATTGTCCGCTTCAGAAGGGAAAAGTCAGACCAGTCGAAAACTCTAGATTCGGAGAAATCTACGAGCTATGTGACTTGTAGAGCCTATTTTTCCCAATTGTTCAGAGCAGAATCTAGCACATCTGCACCCTGTTCTCCTCTATTCAGAGCCGCGACGACTCGCCCATTCTCGAAATAAAAATTCTGCGCGTATTCTTCCACCATCCGCCGTGTAGTAAATCTCCGTGTCAATGTAGAAATCGAGTGTTTCATTCTCTCGACCCAGAGCGTGGGAATGCCCTCTTCAGTCCTATCGTAGAACTCTGGAATTATTTCGTTCTCAAGGGTGAAATAAAGAGCTTCGGCATCGGCCGCGCTTTGCTTTGAATGGTCCACAAAGTGTTCCAAGGGATTTATACTCCAACCAGATTCGTTCGAATGAGCCTCGTCCCACCACCCATCAAGAATGCTAAAATTGAGAACACCATTCGACAACGCCTTCATGCCGCTGGTGCCGCAGGCTTCAAGAGGTCTTTCGGGATTATTCAGCCAGACATCCACTCCTTGAACCATATGTCTTGCAATTGAAATATCATAATCTGGAAGAAAGACCATTCGACCGCCACCTTTGTTCTTTGCGAAACTCACAATTTCCTGGATAAGTTTTTTTGCTTCGTGGTCTCTTGGGTGAGCTTTTCCGGCGAACACGAATTGAATTGGGCGAGACTTGTCACTCAAAAGTTGGATCAGCCTTTCCTTGTCATTCAATACGAGCGAGGCTCGCTTGTAAGTTGCGAAACGTCGCGCGAACCCAATAGTCAAGGCCTGCGAGTCGAGGATTTGATCAATTGGAGTGTTGTATCCAGCAAACGAGAAACTTCTTCGAACAAATTCAATCAACTTACCCTTCTGATTAAGATGAGTTGCCCAAATTTGCCGATCGGGAATATTCTTGATTTCAGCCCAGATCTCTTGATTTGAAGTATCTTCCTCCCATGAGGGGCCTAGAGACTGATCATAAAGATCCGCAAAAGCGTCCGAGATCCAAGATAGAGTATGTATGCCATTAGTCACAGAGTTTAGGTTATGTTGCAAATCAAGATCGTCGATAACATACTTCCATAGCTTAGACGCTACGCGTCTATGGAGTTTAGACACAGCGTTAACACGGGCAGACATACGTATGGCAAAGACGGCCATATTGAAACCCTGAGTATCTGGGTACCCATGCCCTAGTTCCAGTAGCTCATCAAGGCTGATCCCGATCTTCTTACAGTACCAAGACAGATGTCTTTCCATCGTGCTGTTCTCAAAGACATCGATCCCAGCTGCGACGGGTGTGTGAGTAGTAAAGAGGTTGGAGGACTTGGCCATCTCTCTCGCATCAGAAAAGCTTGTTCCAGGCTTGTCCTCCTCCATGATCTCTCTAATTCTCTCAAGTATGACAAATGCTGCATGGCCCTCATTGATGTGAAATGCTGAAGGACGCAATCCCAACGCTCTGATTACTTTTGCGCCCCCAAAGCCAAGAATCATTTCTTGTTTGATTCTTGCATGTAAATCTCCGCCATAAAGTTCGGCCGTGATTTCGCAGTCCTCTTTCGAGTTCAAACCCGGAAGGTTCGTGTCCAAAAGCAAAAGAGTGCTTCGACCTACCGCGGCTTTCCATGCCCGCACTCTCACCTGTCTATCTTCGACGGGAACAGATACAATAAGAGGCTCGTTCGAATTTCGATCGCTTACGGCTTCAACAGGCAACTCGGAGGGGTTGTTCTCAGGGTATGCTTCGACCTGCCATCCCTCCTGATTGATTTGTTGTGTAAAGTAACCTCTCCTGTAAAAGATCCCAATTGCGATGATTGGTATGCCTAAATCCGATGCTGATTTTAGATGGTCTCCCGAGAGGATGCCTAATCCTCCAGAGTAGGTTCGTAAGCACTCCGTCAATCCAAATTCTGCAGAAAAATATGCAACAAGGTCATTTCTTTCGAGGATTCCGAAGTTTCTTTGATACCAAGTATTCTCTTTTTCATGGAGATATTCTCTTTGAACATCGTAGATACGAGCTAGCCTTGAAACAAATTCTTGGTTTGAGCTTAGCTCAGCAAACCTAGCTTCACTGATCCTTTGAAGCAAGAGAACAGGATTATGCCCCAAACCCTCCCAGGCGGCAAGATCAATTTCTTCAAAGATTTTTCTGATCTCGCGATTCCAAACCCAATAGAAATTCCTTGATAGGGGAACAAGTGCCTGCAGACTTTCTGGTAGTTTTGAAACAGTTTGCGATGGACCTGAAAATTGGGCGGCACTAGTTGTGTTGACTAATCCTCGTTGTTCACCTTCATTATCTGAATCCATTAAAGCAGACGACTCGGATTGACGGAACACCCTTAATTGAGAAGCGATAATATACTTTTGGAACATATGCGTACGAATCGATAGTCTCGAGTGAAAAAGCGTACTGACCTTCGATGATGGAGGCATGAGAAAATTAGACACCTCAGCTGAGAGCACAAAACTGGTACTTCGTTTAAGAAGGAAAGAGTGCTCTACGACAGGTTTCCTTTTAGATGATTACAGCTGCAATCATCGCGCCAAATAGAATGAACATGTAAGGAAGAGAGATCAAAAAAGCCCTAAACGCGTTATCCCGCGTAGGTTGTCTGATCATCTTGATATCAACCGCGATGAAAGGAATCGTAACCACCGCGGCAAGCGCATAGTAGATCAAACCAAAAGAACCCAAGCTAGGAATGACTGCAGGAAGAAATGAGAAGACAAATAGTGGAATTGAAGCTAAGACAATCCAATTTATCACCTGCTTTTCAGTCTTGACGACTGGAAGCATTGGATAACCTGTTTTGATGTAATCTTCTCTAAATTTCATTGAAAGGCCCCAGAAGTGCGGGGGTGTCCAAAGGAAAACTAGGAAGCCTATGAAAATAGCTGGAATCCCGATCGATCCGGTAACCGCTGCCCAACCTGTAAGAGCTGGAAAGACTCCGGCAACTCCACCTATCACAATGTTCCATTTCGTTCTGGCTTTTAGAAAGAGAGTGTACAAGAAAATATAGGACAGGGCTCCAAGCAAAATCATAAGAGTTGCAACATAGTTGAATGCGATTTCTGCTATTATCAAAGCTAATCCTATGGAAACAACTCCGAAAGTTAGAGCACTCTTTGGAGGAATTTGATGAGTCGCAACGGGCCTCCAATCAGTTCTCCTCATCAAAATGTCTTTGTCGCGCTCGAGGTATTGATTAATTGCCCCTGAACCTCCAGAAGCTAGTATCCCAGCAATAGCAAGATAGGTTAGTGAGAAGAGGTTTGTGTCTCTCCTTGCCGCAACGATCATTGCAGTGACTGCCTCAAGGACAAGAAGCACCATTATGCCAGGTTTCATCAGTTGTACATAATTGCTGACCCTTTCCTGCAACGATGCTTTTCCAGGTTTCAGATCTTGCAAAATGAATCGGGTTCCCCTGGGCTGTCTCTATCTTACTCTTCCCTTGCGTTCATGTTAATCGGGCTCTCCTTGAATCCAATTCCTTGCGCAAGAAGCTTTTGAGCAATGCGAGAAATTTCGTAATGAATAGTCTCGACGGAATTGTCCGCATCGATGGTAAACCAGTTCCGGTCCTCTGCCAGAGCATCGTATAGAGATGCCACACGTTCGAGAAATCTCAAATCGAGCTCAAACTTGTCTCTATCAGATTTTCTCTTTTTCGAGAGTTCAGGCCCAGCCTTTAGGTAAAACACATAGTCTGCCTGCGGCATTTGACTTTCTAGAGATTTGAGCCATTCGATTGAAAGTCCGCTAGCACTTCCGTATGCCAGATTGGAGTTGCAATATCGATTTATAACGATGATCTTGTCCTCGTCGAGCCACTTTTCAATGCGCTCTTTGTGTTCAAGGCGATTTAAGGAAAATAGCATATGACGTACTTCAATAGGATAGATTTTGCTGCCGGAGAGAAATGCCCTTATCTCCAGTCCGATTGCGGTCGAGTAATCCGGGAAACTGTCATATTCAGTAGGTATCCCATTAGACTGAAACCACTTGTGGAGTAGCATCGATTGAGTCTTTTTCCCTGAAGCGTCAATACCTTCTAAGGAAAATATCATACCCCGGGAGCGTCTTGGCTCGACTCTTTCGACAATACTCAAGGTTTTCCCTTCCCTTAGCCGGTCTTCTAAGCTCTTTTACTGGCGACTATCAGATGCATCAAGTTAAAAAGATTGAATGGATGCAAGAACCTCCGCGGGTCTAGCTCGAGAAAGGATTCTCTTTGCAAACTAAGAGTCAAGCGGAACCAAGCATTTTGGAGAGCACTGGTAAATCATTTGTCAGTTTGCCAATGGTCCGTCCGAATAGCTTGGAAGAGCGAAAATATCAGATCGACCTTGCCAAGATTGCAAATGAACAAAACACTCTGGCAGTTTTACCCACCGGCTTGGGAAAGACCGCAATTGCCCTTCTTACCATCGCTCACTATCTCTCGCTTGACCCGAGAAATCATTGCTTAATTCTAGCACCGACGAGAGTTTTGGTGCATCAACACCGCTCATTCCTTCGAGAACACCTTTTCGTTCCTCAAGAGGAAATCGGTGTCTTGACAGGGGAGGACATCATCAGTGACAGAAAGGAAATCTGGAATAAGCGAGTTGTTTGCGCGACTCCCCAAGTAATGGTTAGCGACTTACGAAGAAAGAGCTGCGATATTCAATCATTCTCACTAATAGTTTTTGATGAGGTGCATCGGGCAGTAGGAAATCATGCTTACTGCACAATAGGAGCAATGTACAACGAGCTTAAAAAAGATGGCAGAGTTCTTGGTATTACTGCATCTCTGCCATCAGATCAAAAGAAAATCGAAGAGATCGTTTCAAAGCTGAAAATCGCAAAGATCGAAATTCGGGATGAGCGGGATCAAGATGTCAAACCCTTCGTCTTCAAGACAGATGTTGAATGGATAGAGCTGAGTCTTCAAGCTGAGCTAAAGGACATTCAAAGGCTCATTAAAGAGGCGCTTGATTTTCGCTTGAAGCTCCTTGAGGATGCTTCGTTGATCAAAGCGAATCGGTACGGGTCCATAACCCTGAAGGACCTATTGCGCTTGAGATTAAAAGTTGATCAGATTCAAAGCTCTCAACTTCGCAACGCTCTGTTCAGCGGAATCAGGTTGCTTCATGCCCTAAATCTTTTGGAAACGCAAACCCTGCACACCTTTAAAGCCTTCATGGACAGGCTCAACGCAAGAAAAAGAGGTTTTGGAATGGGCGAGCTTCTTAATGACTCCCGGGTGAGGCTTGCAGTTGAGAAGGCCGGGCTTGCCCTCGGCCAGGGCCTTGAGCATCCAAAAATAACTGAAGTTTTGAAACTTTGCCAGGAGCTTAAGAAAGGCGATAGGGCAATAGTTTTTGCAAGCTATCGAGACACTGTTGACCAAATCTACACTGAGCTAATCAAGCGTGGTCTCCGCGCAGGATACTTGATCGGCAAAAGTGGTCAGACCGGCCAGAGCCAAAAAAAGCAGATTCAAGCACTAGAAGAGCTTAGAGAAGGAATCTACGACATTCTTGTTGCGACTCAAGTTGGAGAGGAAGGGCTTGATGTAGCTGAATGTAATCTTGTTGTTTTCTACGATAATGTTCCAAGCGCGGTGCGATTTGTCCAGCGGAAAGGAAGAACTGGAAGGAGAAAAGAGGGAAGAATCTGCGTGTTTCTTACAAAGGGTACTCGCGATGAGGCCTATTATTGGCTCAGCAGACGGAGACTCCGAGATGTTCGGAAAGTTGCAAGCGCTCTCAGTTTAGACAAAAAAAGAGGTGGCCCCATGGATGTTTTCTTGAGGAGTGAGGCAGGACGTGAAAAAGAAAAGCTTCCCACGGTTTACATAGATACACGAGAGCTCGCCGAATTTGTAGACAAACTACGCTATAGAGGAGCCATTGTTGAAGTAAGACAGCTAGAAATCGGTGACTTTGTCGTTTCAAACGAAATTGTGATCGAAAGAAAGCAAATCGATGATTTTGTAAAGTCAGTCTATGATGGAAGGCTCTTCAAACAACTTGCAAACATGACTGACAAATATCCTAAACCGATCCTTCTGATCCAAGGAGAGAGAAAGGATCTAAGAGGGATTGGCGAACCCGCATTTTATGGCGCCGTGGCGAGTATCGTTTCCGATTTCAAAGTGCCAGTATTCTTCGCACCAACCCAAAGAGATGTAATCGAAGTAGTCTATCACATAGCGAGACGGGAACAGATCGAGAAGAAGAAAGAGACGAAAATAAGAGAAGGCAGAAAGCCCGCGACTCTTGCTGACACACAACGTTACGTCATATCTGGGATCCCTGGTGTGAGTTCGGTATTGGCGGACAGGTTGTTAACAAAGATGACAACAGTTGAGCGATTATTCAGCGCGAGTGAGCAACAGCTCCAAGAAATTGAGGGAATAGGAGACGTTATGGCTCAAAGAATCCGGCAGCTCGCAACTGCAAAATATGTTTCAAACAGACATGCTTCCGAACTAGGAGAAGAGGACATTTCAGGCTCCACAAAGAGCGATTTTTGGACCGAGCTCGGAAACAGAGTCAAAGATCATTACCAATCACAGAATTATGATGATCGGGAGATCGAAGCAGATGTGCCTCCACCGCCATCTGATGACTAACCATACGCCTTGAAAGGCAACCTTTCAACTCGAGGATTATTTCGATCAGAGAGCAATCGCGGGGATCTTAATTTTCTAAAAAAAATTTCTAGTCCCAGCAATGCTAAATACTTGAAACTCTATATCAAACTAGCCTGCCTAAGACCGAGTTTGATCACCAGTGTTTCAACATACAGAAAATATTTGGATGGACGGCGATATCGTTCCTTGGGAGAAAGCCACAGTTCATGTGATGACGCATTCTCTTCACTATGGAAGCGCGATATTCGAAGGAATTCGCTGTTACAAAACTGACCGCGGCTCCGTGGTTTTCAGATTGGAGGCTCATATGAAGCGACTGTTTCGCAGCGCCAAGATTTACGAAATGGCGATTCCTTTCACTTCGGAAGAAATTACAAAGGGAATCAAGTCCCTGTTGGTCTCAAATCGCGTCGATGAATGCTATATCCGGCCGATAGTCTACTACGGATCTGATGAGGTAGGCGTAAACCCAAAGGGAAACAAAGTTCATGTTGCTGTTGCGATGTGGCCGTGGCGTCCGTACCTAGGCGAAGATGGACAACGAAAAGGAGTTCGGTGCAAAATTTCATCATGGGCGCGAATAGATCAAAGATCCCTCCCGACGATGGCAAAGGCCGCTGCAAATTATGCGAATAGCATTCTTGCGCGCACTGAAGCCCAAAAGCTAGGATATGACGAGGCCATACTTCTCAACACCAACGGATTTGTGACTGAGGGTACGGGAGAAAATCTGTTCACCGTAAGAGATGGGGTGATAGTTACTCCGCCTCTGTCAGCTGGGATCCTTCCTGGGATTACACGAGACTCAATAATTCAGTTGGGGCGTGACATGTCTTACGCTGTGAAAGAACGAAACATCAGCAGAGGAGAGCTACTAGTTTCGGACGAAGTTTTTCTCAGTGGAACGGCCGCGGAGGTGACTCCCGTTCGCGAAATAGATAACGATGCGATTGGAATCGGGTCCAGAGGACCGATAACAGAGAAGATTCAAAGCAAATTCTTTGACATTGTTCGAGGGAAAGATCCGACGTATTTCAAGTGGCTAGAATCGGTAAAGTGAGAATACAAAATCCTTCTAGATTGCGACGCTGCTTCTTATCGCTACTATCAAGAAAGCAATTGCCGCAAAGAAGAAGCTATCCGTGAAGAACCATACCTCTATTGCCACGATTATTGCACGGGAGCAAAACAAGCAGTGCCCCGACGATCAGTATGATGACTGGAATTTTCTAAACAACCAAAACTATAGCATTTGAAAAACTTACAACTCCTGCAAAAAGGTGCATAGGATCTTGGGCAAGCAAGACTAATAGGACAGCGTCAAAAGAACAGCATACTTCGATCGTTTCTAAGTGGCCTTGTTTTACAGTTAAGTTGATTGCTCCACTCCGTATAGAGGTTTTTGAGGCTTAAGCGTTGGCTTGAGAGCGTTTCTACTATATTCGATATAAACAGTAATAAGCGAGGGAGTACAATAATACTCATGAGCCTCGCTGAGGAAAATTTGTTTTGCTCCCATGCAATTACCAATGCCAGGGGCGTTGGGAGCATGTCAATCCACGACAAAATTAATGGAGAGCGTTGAACATGTCTAGTCACATCGGGACGCGGCAATTATATCCTGTAAAGGGCGGATACTATGTCCCTGCTGAAACTTTCGTATTGCTTCAAGAGTACGACGAGACTTGCTGGCCAGATATAATTTCAGTTGTTGCTGCCTATACGGAAGGCTACAAGACAAAAGCAGCCTTGTCGAAGGAAGAGGCAACGACTCTGCTTGCAAGATTCCATAAAAAGGAAAGACAGGAGCTGGAAATTGACGAAAGAATGCAAAAAATCCTTCTGTCTCTGATCGAACGATCTCCAAGGCGTATCTGGGAAGTCGCGGAAATTGTAGAACCTCCAGCTCAGAAAGGCCGCAGAATAATCCCCAGCCCACATCTTCGCTCCGCCATTCGAAGAATGAATGGAACCTTGATCATGAGTACAAAGAGCGAGGTCGAGATTACAAACGAAGGAATCAAGGTAATAACAAAAATTGCGGGGCTCTCCCGCGTAGATGAAGCACGCAAGTCTGGTGCGATCCAAAAGGCCGCACGAGAGAGAGATCTTCAAATGCGCCGTGAGCAACATCTCTCTTATGGAATGCTTTAGGACTATTTTGATTTAGCTGGCGTGACGGGGCACTTTATTAATACGCCGAGGCTGAACTGCGTATTGTAATGTGAATTATTCCTGTATCCTAAGTGTTTGAATTTTGGATGAAACTTTATCTCGGAAGAAACCGACTCCTATCGGAAAACATGTCATTCTCGTAACATATCGAGATGAATTCATCAAGAAAGAAGCACTGGGTCTCGTCGAAGCTGCTGGTTATTCTATTGCTTCGGTTTTGGATCAGAAAAGGCTGAATCATCAACAGTACGGAGTTGGGGCCGGCAAAGCGGAGGAGATCAAATCTATCGCGGAGGAGCTCGGTACACACCTTGTCGTAGTTGATGATAGGCTGTCCTCTTCTCAGGCACACAATCTCGCGAAGTTCACTCACCAAGAAGTGATTGATCGCGAAAGGCTCATTCTCGACATTTTCAATTCTAGAGCCACGACCACAGAAGCCAAACTTCAAGTCAGACTGGCTGAACTAAAGTATGAAATTCCCCGGGCAAGAGAGGCTGTTCAAATCTCTCTCAAAGGCGAGCAATCCGGTTTCATGGGAATGGGAGAATATGCGGTTGATATCAAGTTCAGAGCATTAAAGAAACAAATGACGCTCGTCACAAAGAAACTTGAAGAAGCGAAAAAACGTAGAGACCTTTTCCGAGTTTCAAGGGCGAGAATCAACCTGCCCTTAGTTTCGCTAGCTGGCTATACCAGTAGCGGCAAGACCACACTTTTCAATCGTCTAACCTTCGAGACTAAAGAAGAATCTCCTAAGCTTTTTACAACGCTTACAACAACAACGCGTAGTTTCGAACCTTCAAATCGGAAGAAAGTCTTGCTTTCAGACACAGTAGGTTTCATCAGCAGACTGCCGACTTACATGATTGAGGCTTTCAAATCTACTCTTGAAGAGCTCACTTTCGCGGATCTTATCTTGTTAATGCTCGATGCAAGCGAGTCCATTGTAAATATGGAGATCAAATACTCAAGCTGCAGAGAGACCTTGGATCAGCTTCATATTAATCCAACAAAAATTCTTCTTGTAATGAACAAACTCGATCTAGCTTCTCGAGAGGACAAGGAAAAAAGGACAGGGCTAGTTGGAGATCTACCTAATATTGGCATTTCTGCAAAGACTGGGGAGGGGCTTAGAAAGCTAAAAGTGAGAATTGCGGAAACTCTCTATCCCGAGCCAAGCGGGGCCAAAGGATTCGCCGGAGAAGCTCACGAGATAGAGACATTTGCGGGCCCTTTAGTTGAACATATTGACACTAGTCCCGCTATCGACCTCGGTTCGAGCTAGAGTAACTTGGATAGCAGATCAAAGCTTGAAGTCGCCGGCGGAATCGTCCTAATTTTTCTCGGCATACTCTTCGTAATTGGATTTGGCTTTGGGCCGCAGAATCTAATCACGGATGCTATATTCATTGTTTTCGGCGTTGTTCTGATTCGAGGCGCGTACAATAAATCAGCGAAAGAATCAAAATCAAGTTCAACCGGGCAGGGACGTAGAGCCAGACGGAAAAAACGATCTAAAACTTTGTCTCAATAACTTGTATAAGCAGGATCCGTTGTTGATTTACTGTCGTGTTCCCAAATTGAGTCAGTCACAAGCTGTTGAACGAAAGAGAGAAGGACTAGAAAAAAGACTTTCGAAAGAAGCAATTGTACTAATCGAACAACCAAATTTTGGTCATGTAGCGACGATAAACAAAGACGGTTCCTTACACGTGACCCCAGTGTGGGTAGATCACGAAGACGATAAGTATCTTCTTTTCAACAGTGCGTACGGAAGAAAGAAAATCAGAAACCTGGAACGCGATTCCAGAGTCGGTATTTCGATTGCGGATCAAAAAGATCCATATCATTACGTATCCTTAAGTGGGAGAGTCGTGCGGATAAGCAACGACAAAGCAGACCCGCATATCGACAAGCTTGCAAAGAAGTACCTTGGAAAGGACAAGTATCCATGGCGTAATTCTAAAGAAAAACGCGCGATGGTCACTATAGTTCCGGACTGGATTTACGTTCAATAAAAGAGAAATCCTTCCTTAGTTACCTTCCTTTCATTTCAACATTTTTTTCTGCCTTTTCTTAGTGTCTTTGCTGAGACGTGGCAAAAACAAGCGCGGCGGAAAATGAAGACCCTAGATTCACTCTAATAGAATGTGTATGATATTCTTAAATTAAATCCAAGGACTTTCTAGCAATAAGTGGAGCGAGTTACCGCATGGCCATTCAATCGGTGAATCCTTACACCGACCAAGTTTTGAAAACATTCGAAGAGACTAGCGATGAAAAAGTCGATCAGTTGATCGGCCAAGCTTACGTAGCCTATCAGAGCTGGCGCAAGACTGACTATTCGAAGAGATCTGAGCTGCTTCGGCGCGTTGCACAAGAAATGCGATCACGTCGTGATGACTTGGCGAAACTTTCGACTCTTGAAATGGGGAAAAGATTTGGAGAAGGTAAGGGAGAGCTCTCTCTGTCTGCCAAAATTGTTGAGTATTACGCTGAGAATGGGGAGAAATTTCTAGCTCCTCAAAAACTGCAGGTCAAATACGGAGAAGCCGAAGTAATACAGGAACCAATCGGTCCGCTACTCGGAGTAATGCCTTGGAACTTTCCTTACTATCAAGTAGTGAGATTTGCAGCTCCGAACATCATGGCAGGGAATGTGGTTCTGATCAAACACGCTTCCAATGTGCCGCAAGTCTCAATTGCCATCGAAGAGCTGTTTAGGACAGCTGGAAGTCCGCCCGGCGTGTACACGAATCTGTTGCTCACGAGCTCACGTGCAAGGCAAGCGATTGATGACCCTAGAATATCCGGAGTGTCGATCACAGGAAGTGCAGAGGCAGGTCGCTACGTAGCAAAAAGAGCCGGGGAGCAACTTAAGAAAGTCGTCCTCGAACTGGGAGGAAGCGACCCTTTCATTGTTTTGGATGACGCTGACCTTCCAAAGGCCGTGGATTACGCCGTTTTCAGCCGAATGCTAAATTCTGGACAGCAATGCACGGCCGCAAAGAGATTCATTGTTGAGGAAAATGTTTCAGAGAGATTCCTCTCAGCTTTCAGCGAGAAACTGAAGGCGCTTGTTCCCGGAGATCCATTGGATAATAAGACGACGCTAGCTCCGGTATCCTCTGAAGCACAGGCTCAACTGTTGCTTTCCCAAATCGACCAAGCAGTGAAATCTGGCGCTAAGGTTCTCATGGGAGGAAAGAGAATGGATCGAGCTGGAGCTTTTGTGGAACCTACAATCCTAACAAACATCGACAAGAACTCTCCCGCGTATAGAGACGAATTCTTCGGTCCTGTTGCGTTGTATTTTCCCGTGAAGAATGACGAAGAAGCGATTCTTTTGGCTAATGATTCTCCTTTTGGATTGGGTGCGGCTGTATTTACTGAAAGCCCAGACCGGGCAAAAAGATTTGCCAATGAAATTGAAAGTGGTATGGTCTTTGTAAATCATCCTGTTCTTTCGTCACCGGAACTTCCTTTCGGCGGTGTGAAGAACTCGGGCTTTGGGCGCGAGCTGTCTTCTCTTGGAATAACAGAATTCACAAATAAGAAACTCATTCGGCTAGCTTCGGTCAACGATCCGCTCTAGCATCGCATCTAGTGAGCAAAGCCCGCATCCGTGGATTTCTTCCTTGGATCGTGCTGGGGCTTCAAGGTCGGCACAGGATTTCCATCATAAACCGACAATAGAGTGCTTGCTTCGTTGAACCATCTTTCGGGCGCCGGAGCGCCCCAAAATGTTTGACGTTGCGGGTCATCGAGCTTCCATTTGAGAGGTGGCAGGTCAGGATCCGCACTCAAGTAATCACCGGTATATAGTTCGATTCGGTGCCCATCCGGATCTCGTAGATACAAGAAGAAAGCATTAGAAATTCCGTGCCTGCCCGGGCCACGCTCAATATTTTCCAAGTAGCCTTTTGCGGCTAGTATGTCAGCACAATCCAGAATGTTATCTTTCTCGGCAACGGAGAACCCTACATGGTGCAACCTAGGACCCACGCCTGTCATTATCGCAATGTCATGAACTGTCGGCTTACGACGAAGCCAAGTAGCCCAGATTTTTGGATTGGGTTCGTCCGTTTCCGTATACTCGGAGCAGAGAAATCCGAGCTTCTCCGTGTACCAATCAGAAACTGGCGTGACTTCAGGAACTAGGACATTTACATGATCTATTCTCATTATCCGAGATGCTCTGTGACGATCAAAATGCTGCAAGAGCCACTCTGACTCGCGGGCACGTTTGAAAAATTCGACCGGAAAACCGCACGGGTCCTGAACTCTAATTGCTCTTCCGAGGCCTTCCTCATCTTCTCCTTCCTCGATCCTTTTTACCCGAATGTTCACCTCTTTCTCGAAGAGTTCCGCAATCAAATCAAGATCTCTGTCCTCCCTGACTCTGTAGGCGATATGTGATACCGCGGGGCTGTTTCCTTTTCTAAGGATTAGAGAATGATGAATCCGGTCTTCGATTCCGCGCAGGTATATTCTCTCTTTGGTCGATGAAGTCTCTATGAATCCCAGAGTCCCCACGTAAAACTCTCTAGAACGCTCTAAATCGGTGACAATGAATTCGACATGCGAAGTTCTAACAATATCAAAACTAGGCGGATGTCTTGTGAGGCTCACGGAAAACCTCTATTCCTCTTCTTGATGTAAGAATTCCCTTATTCGTTGTTTGTAAGGCTCTTTGTCATACCAGTTGTACAGGGCCCCTGCCATTCGAACGGGGTCACCGAAGAAAAATCGTTCGTACAGTTCCTGTCTTGATCCAAAGGAGCTCCCTGCTATGTCCCAAGCAAGATGGAATAATCTTATTCTTTCCTCGGAATTTGTATTCTTTGCCTGATAATAGGCGTCAATCGAGGGTCTGATCTCGCTATTCTTCATATCTTCCTCGGAGGGAAGAGCCATCATGCCACTAGCTGAAAGTTGTTGGATTATTGTCCTAAACTGCGGAAAGAGCCTGGGATAGAGGTTTCTTGCTACATTAAGTGGTTTGAAATCAGGAGTCAAAATTCCCCACTGGTTCATTTGGGCGTCAGCTTCGCTAGCTCTCAAGAAGCTTTTCATCGATTCTAATATGATAATGATTTTTGCGATTTTTTCTTGAACGTGCTGGAACTCTGTGATGCCGATAGTGTCAGCTATGAGTGATGTAACTCCCAGCACGAATTCGGTTTTGGCAATATTTTTCACAATCACTTGTTGGGTCATGAACACGATTCCGCTAGTTGCTTCCTGAAGCGTATTTGCTCCTTCCACGTCTTCAAGGAGGAAGACTCTATCCCAAGGCACGAGAACGTCAGCAAAGATCACAACCGCATCCTGCTCGTCAAATCTTGAGGCAAGAGGATGATCAAAATGGGATTCTTCAGCGAAGGGTTCGCGACAAATAAATTTCAAGCCCTTTGTTGAACAAGGGATCCCGAATGCGAACGCATAAGGCATGTCATCCTGAGTCCCACGAATTACAGTCGATGGGAAGACCAGTATCTCATCAGCCAATGGTAGCGTTGCCAGCATCCTTGCGCCTCGAATCATAATACCCTGATCGTTTTTTTCGACTACGCGAGCTGCAAGAAATGGATCAGATTGCTTGCTAGGCCCAACTGCACGATTTGCTTGTGGGTGGATGAGGGTGTGAGTTAAGCACAGATCGTTTTCTCTAACATACTCATAGTACTTGCGCAGGTTATCGCCGAAATGTTGATCTTTTCTATTGAAAAATTCCCAAGCAGAGGCCATTGCCATGAGATCACTATTGAGATAATCAGGAGTTCGCCCTAACATTCCACCAGAATAGTCAGCCCAGTGCTTCATCATCACTCGTCTTTTTATCAGATCCTCCATGGTCTTCGGCTGAAGGAAGCTTAATCCAACCCGTTCGCCGGAAGTTGGAGAGATGTAGGTCATTTCCTCCACGAGGCCAGAGTCGTTCTGCATGTCATAGAGATGAGCTATGCTCTTGGCAACCGCTCTAAACTGAGGATGTTTTGAGATATCACGAGTAATTTTGTTTCCTCCAAGCCAGAGTTCCCTAGGCTTGTTGTCCAAATCTTGGAGGTATTGAATTCCTTTCCTCGCTCCCATCTTGCTTCTTCTTCCTAGCTTCGGGTCCCTTCCGCTATTACCGTATTCTTGAGCGTGCCTATATTGTCAATGGATATTTCGACTTCATCACCCGGTTTGATGGGAGAAATGCCCTTGGGAGTTCCTGTCATGATTAGGTCGTCTTCTTCGAGTGTCATAAAATCACTGATGTATTGTATGAGCTCCGGAACCGAATGCATCAAGTTTTTCGTATTTCCTTGCTGTCTGAGCTCGCCGTTTACCTTTGTGGTAAGATTTAGGTTGGAAATGTTATTCAGCTCATCTAATGTGACCACGCATGGCCCTAAAGGAAGGAATGTGTCAAAGCTTTTTGCCTTAATGGGGGGTCGAAAAGTATTTGTGATAAAATCCCTCACCGTGACATCATTTCCTATCGTGTAGCCTTTGATGCAATCGTTTGCAGCCGAAGCCTTTACTCTCCTGCATTCTCTTCCTATCACCACGACCAGCTCCGCCTCATAATGCATGTAGGATACTGCCGTAGGATAGATGATATTTCCAAGATGCCCTAAAAGCGTATTATTTGGCTTGAATAATAGCACGGGTTCGGTCGCAGTTGAAAGCCCGAGTTCATTTGCATGATCGGAATAATTCAAGACTAGTCCGATAATTTTAGTCGGAGATGCAGGGGGTAACCATGCCACTTTATTTGGGTCGTAGATGTTTCCATCCGATCCCAGCAGTTTCTCACTGCGATCATCAAGACTCCCGTCTATTATCCTTCCTCCGGACATGAATCTGGAAATCCGCAATTATAGCAACTCTAGAGTCCGTATTGCCGCATGACTTGCTTTAGTCTTGCCTTTTTTTCTCCAGATAAAGAAACCAATGGCGGGCGTAACCTCGGATTTATCTTTCCGATCATCCCAAGGGCAGCCTTGAGAGGAATCGGGTTCGTATCCCAGAACAAAGCTTCGTTGATTGGAAAAAGCTTGTAATGGAGGTCTAACGCCCTTCTCCACTCGCCCTTTCCAACTAGATTATACAAATCAGCCACTTCTTTCGGAAGCAAATTCGCGGTCGCGCTCATATGCCCCGCTCCGCCTAACATCAACATCGGATAACATAATGTTTCAATGCCAGAGTAGACCAGGAAATCTCTTCCGACTTCAGAAAGCACTTGGCTAACCTGGTCAAAGTCTTTGTTTGCCTCTTTTACTCCGACAATGTTTTTGCATCTATGTCTAAGCCTTTTCATTGTCGCAGGTTCCATATTTGTAGCCGTGCGGCCAGGAATGTTATAGATTATGATTGGAAGAGAAGTAGATTCCGCTATCCGAGTAAAGTAGTCATATAGACCCTCTTGCGAAGGACGATTGTAATAAGGAACGATAACTAAAGCTGCATCGACACCCTCATCTTCCGCTTCCTTTGTAAGCCGTAGTGTTTCTTTGAGGTTATTGGTTCCCGTTCCAGCTACTACCGGGACTCGTGCTTTGACTGCTGAAACAGTGACTGCGTAGATGTGTTCTCTTTCCTCAAGACTTAGGGCTGAAGGCTCCCCTGTTGTGCCTTCAACAGAGATACCGTGACTTCCACTTTCGATCTGCCAGTCAGTTAGTCTTCTGAAGGTCTTTTCATCAAATTCGTCATCTTCGGTGAAAGGAGTAATAAGTGGAACTATGGAGCCTTTCAGCTTCTCTAAATCAATCAATTTGAAATCGGTTCTCTCTCTTTAACAAGCAGACCAAGATGTAAGAAATGTAAATAATCGCATCTTGAGCTTGACTGGGTTTTATAAGTTATCTCAAGCTTTCAGGGAAATATTCGCTCGCCGGTTTCATCATCTTCAAGAATAATCGCGTGATATGGACACGATTGGGCTGCAGAAAATACAATGTTTGGATCAGTACCTTTCGGTCTTTCATCGAGAAGCTCAAGTGGAGCTGGATCAAAAAAAGATTTTTTCTTTGACCAATCGAGCCTAAAGACATTGGGCGCAAGTTCAACGCAACTCGAGGCTCCCACGCAAGAATTCCAGCCAACGCTCACATGTACTTTTTTTCTCTCGATACAATCCCAGTCCACTAGCTGGGCTTTCCTGTTGTCGCACGTTTCGCTCGTACTCTCGAGTCAAGGATGAATCCGATCGCAAGTGGCACTGCTATAAACTGCGCAAGAATGAGAGATGCTGTTAAGCCAAAATAAATGTATACCAGTGAGCATGAAATTATTGCAGCTACCGTGCCAAAAGTTATGAGATATGCTCTGAGATCGCTCCGTTTTCCATTTTCATTCAAAATTTCATGCTTCACTATTCATATGGATTAGCAGTACTTTAGGATTCCACCGTCCCTGACGGGTTTGTGAATGCAATCAGGATGGGGGCGTACATAACCAATATTATTCCCTTATAATAACCACCGAGAAAAGACGGCAATTGGAAAATGACAGAGCGAAGTACACTGGATGATCTGACGTCTGGAACCCTACACGTAGAAATAAATCGAAACGCTACAGTGACACTCTATCCTTTCAGTGATTTTTTCAAAGGATTTGACCAGGTTGAAGCTGTGCGTTCAACGTTCGGCGAGAAGACTGAAGTGGTGCTCAAAAATCTGAAAGTAGAGTTCTTTTCGTTCAGATTCGGCTACATGGGTGTGAGCGATGTCGATGGCCACATTCTCATCAGCACGCATCACTTGAAGTCTAGCGACTTTAAGATTCTTTACCTCGACGTGGTTCACGAATTGGTCCATGTCAGGCAGTTCATGGAGGGAAAGCAGCTCTTCAATTCAGAGTTTGAGTACGTCGATAGCCCGATCGAAGTCGAAGCATATCGCCACGCTGTGAAAGAAGCAAAACGGATTGGAATGAGCGAGAAAGAGATCATCGAGTATCTCAAGGTCGAATGGGTAGATCCTGAATCACACAAAAGACTGGTTGAAGCCTGCGGGTTAAAAATCGAGTGAAAATGAATCGAATAAGAACAAAACAATAGTGGTATCCTGACGCGAGGACACATACGGAAAGTGCGACCCTAGATTTGCACGATGGTTCTAGCTAAAAGAGATTAGGTGACAGTTTCGTGATGTTCCTCTATCCGAGAGGAACTGCCGATTTCCTCCAAGTTATGAGAGAGATTAGGTTCACTAGATAACGATCAGATTCTCAAAATTGAGAATCGTCACTCGCCTTATTTAAGTTGAAAATAAGAGGATCTATTACACAAAAATTTACGGGACACTGTGTGAGCGCAATTCATGCAAGAACTTTCCAATAATTCTGGGCGATTATCTTGAGCGATACGATATTTGATAATGAGAAGTTCCGGTGGGGCATCGGTATCGATGATGTCTGGAACTATGCTGGAGCTTTACCTCCCAAATCGATAATGATTCCACATATCCTTCGAGTCAGCCTTCCTCAAGGACCGTTGTCTATGAATTTCGGAAGGATTGCCGCAGTTGAATCACAAGAGCCAGAGTTATCGACTATATCTCCGACGAAAAATTCTGCGGTACGGAAGACAGAGTTGCTAAAATTGCTGTCAAGGAATCTGGCGCAACAACTTAGTAAAAATGGCATAGAATTCGTACGGTGCTGGTTTCAATGGAATCTTTTCCAGCCAGAAATATGCCAAGGAAATACTCAGGTCTACAGATTCCCTCTAGACTCATTTGTAACGACAATGAATGATTTTGGAATCCACATTATCGGAGTAATTGGCAATGGATATGAGCGATTTCTTCCAAGAAACCTTGAAATCGACAAATTGAGAAGTTATGTTCCTCGCCTTTCTGACTCATCGAGAGAAATTGTTAGGCACTATCGAGGAAGGATTAGCATGTGGCAGCTCGAAAACGAACCTGATTGGTGGAATTATCACTTCGCGAGCGACTGGAGAAGAGGAGGTGTCTGGTTAGATCGAAATGCGGGCCAGGTCATCTTAAACGAACTTCATAGAATTATTTCGGAAGAAGATCCTGGGACGCCAACGTTAGTCAATCTGGCAGCGGATCGATCGGAGATTTTTACGAGATGCTATTCAAAGTTCTGCGATGTGATAGGACTTGACTTTTATCCAAATTACGCAAATCCGGAGCTCATCGACCTTTCTAGACTGAAATCTAGGGTTCAGGAAGCCAAGAAATTGACTGGTAAGCAGATCATGATAACAGAAACAGGATATCCTTCTGGGCCGCGCATCTTTGGATTTGATAAGAGGAAACAGGCGCGATATGTAAAAGCTGTTTGTGAAGAAGCATATTCCATCGACTCCGTGACATCCCTGGGATTGTGGAGACTGTCGGATCCGTACTGGTTTTCCTTTCCATTTCAGGAAAACAGTTTTGGCCTGATAAACCGTCAGGGCATTCCCAAACAGGCATGGTTTGAATACTTAAATCAGATTAAGGCGAACTAAATCACTTGAAATAAGGCGATTTTTCTTCTCTATTGCTGCATGCCGGAGAAGGATAAAATAACTGAAAATTTGACCAGGATCTCGAATGGTTGTGCATAGTCTCAAAGCTTCTACCTCTCTTTTGATTCCGTATGAACCAAAGACCATAGCAGAGAAACGCCTTTTCCAGATATTACTCATTATAAGCTTTTTTGTGATTTTGGCCATCATCGTCTATTACTTTTTGAATCCTAGCCCAACTCACATTGTTGGCTATCAATTAGTAAACACAGCCGGCGGTGCGCCTCTGGAAGTGCCTTCTCCCAGCATCTTTCCGTTTTATGCCAAACCTGTAACATATCTTTTAGCTGCAGGTGTGGTTTTTTGCTATTGCCTCTTTTCGCTTGGCCAAGAAGTCATTAGTACTCGTTTTCCAAGGTGGCTACGAGCCTTCCTCTTACTTGCATCAGTTTTGTTTTTGATAATAGGATTGTACGAACTTTTGTTTAGTTTCACTTTTTGGGGCTCAGCTATGGTCAATCACCTAGACCCGGATACTGTGTCCAATCCTTGGCCTGTTGGTTCGCTTGTAACCAACCTCACATTTGACACCAAGATGATTCTTCTTTGGGTAGTTGTAGCTTTCGTTTCTACAATGACTTTCAGGAAATCCTTGGAATCTGATTGATTGGGTCAGTCGTTTCCTTAGAAGAGAAGCGCCAGATAAGGATAGCCCTACTTTGCTACCATCTTCGAAATCGCATAGCTCAGATTCTCATGATTGAGAATCGTGTGGGCCATTTAAGTAACAAACGCCAACTGATATCTTGATAAAGGCTGGATCGAGGCGCGCGGCAGTTCTTCAGGATAAATCTGATCATTCTTATGAGATTTCTCTTTGGCATTTGTGCTTGGGGGCTAGGACATGCGACTCGCACACTTCCAATAATCAGGAAGGCAGTCAACGAGGGGCATAGAGTCACAGTTGTCTCTAGCGGACGCGCTTTGAACTTGCTCCAAAGAGAACTTGGCGAAAGTGTTCTTTTCATTGGATTAGAAGACTATAACCCTCCGGAGACTCTTAATCCGAGTTTCTTGGTACCTGCCACACTCCTACGCTTCCCGGAATATCTAAGGTCGATGTTTCGCGAGAAAGATTTCGTTAGACGTTTTATCATGAATCGGAAGATCGATGTTATTTTTTCAGACAATCGATTCGCATTCTATTCCCGAGAGGTACCAAGTTACTTTATGGGGCACCAGCTCAGAATCTTGAATCCTCTCGGGAACATTGCTCTGGAAAACGGTACGGAGATCTACAATAATTACTTTTTGAAGAGATATGCCGGTATTCTGGTTCCCGATTTCGCGGAAGATGGACTTGCAGGCAGACTGGCTCACGATTTGTCGAGGATCGAGAAGAGTCGCATCAGCTACACAGGAGCTCTTTCCGAATTTAACTATCAAGCTATTCCGCAAGACTTGGATCTTTTCGTTTCGATTTCAGGCCCCGAGCCTCATCGAACCTCCTTCGAGCACGTAGTTCGAAAGCAGCTAGAAGGGTTCAAGGGAAAAGTGGTTGTTACGCTTGGAAAGCCCGGAGAAAATGCTCAAGAGGAATCAAATGTGAGATCCTATTTGGGGAGAAAGGAAAGGGAGAATTTACTCAATAGGTCGAAAATAGTCGTCGCTCGATCAGGCTATTCTACGCTCATGGATCTCTTCTCTCTGAGAAAGAGAGGCTTGCTGATTCCGACTCCTGGGCAATTGGAGCAGGAGTATCTTGCAAATTATCACATGCAAAGAAAGACCTTCTACTGTGTCTCCGAGAAGGAGCTGGACATTCCCAATCAACTGGACAAAGCTCTTGCATTTTATCCGCCCGCACCAAAGTACTCTAGCGAAAAAGCTGCCGAAATGGCCTTCGACATAATTACGCAAACTGTGAAACTCGAACAGCCTCAGATGATATCGGTCAGATAGGGCGAAATAGAGGAGAATCCGCTTCGGAGTGATACAAATGACTCCGTTGCAAAATATTGATACCAGTGGCAGTTCAGATCGCAGTCTCTCATTTTATCTCTGCACACCTTCGCAGCATCCGAGTCAAGAAACTTCATTAGAGATTCTTCGCTTAAATCTACGCTTTTCTCCATAAGCGTTCGACACGGATAGTAAACACGTGCATCAGAGTCAATTATTATGGATGCTGTATTGCAGCTATGAGGTACGTCAAGAGTTCTCAGATACTTGTCCGTTGTAATGATCGTCCGAGGATACTTTCGTTTAAGGCGCATGACCTCGTTTCTATATGCCTCTATTTCGGGAAGCAAATCTGGCGTTCCAGGAATGTGGCACGCTGGCATGACAACAGCTTTCGCGCCAGCGGAATAGCACTTGTTGATTTTTGATTCTAAATCCGAAAGATATTGCTTCATGACGACAATCTGAACGCAGACGACCGGGCCCCAAGAAACAAATTCGGGAAGTGATTCGTAAAGATCTAGGTTTCTATGCCCTTCATCAATGCTAACATGTAGGAAGTCGATGAAACGAGAGTAGTCCTTCATCGGTCTTTTTTCAAAAAGCTTCCCGCTTGACGTAAAGAGGAGGTAGAGAGGCTTTGTTCTAATGTACTCAAGTATCTCGCCAATGTCTTTCCTTAGTAGAGGCTCCCCTCCCTCTAAACTAAGCAGGATAACACTAGAATCGGCAATATTGTCAATAACTTTGAGAACCTTCGAAATGGACATGTCAGGCGCTGGACTTCGCCAAACATTGCAGAAAGTGCAGCTAGAGTCACACCTCTGGTCGACCTTGAAGGAACAGTAGAAAGGATAACGGTAATCTTTTGCCAAGTAGTCCTGCAAAGCATACCTAGCAGTTGCAACGTACTTGCTCGCTGGAAGATATCTTATCCTCGAACGGGAAACTGTGGAGCTAATCTGCATTGAGTCATGCACGAAAGAGGGATTTGCCTAAGGGCTCTAATAAACACGAAGACGATTCTCATGTTTGAGAATCCCCTCTTTGGTCTCGTTGGTAATCTGCTCGATTGCTCGAAATTAATATTACTTCGTTGTTTGAAAAACTATGAGATACTCGATTCCTTGTTGCAAAATTGATATTACAGGTTAAAAAAATTCTGAAACCTATCGCAGCAGCGAGGTTATAAGCGCAACGCGTGTCATTGATGCCTATGAAGAACTAATTATACGGGTCGGAGACGACGAAATGGAAAACAAGGAGTAAGCTAGATCCGATGGCTTGATTGAAGAGCAGAGAGGAGAGAAATGAATACAAAATGATGTCAACAACAGTGTTAGTGGAGAAGGAGAAGGAAGAACAAAGAGAAGAACCTCTGAGAACTGAAGACATTAGACTTTTGACAGGGAGAGGTCGATTTGTCGAGGATTTTAGCTCGCAAAATCAAGCCTTCATGAGTCTAGTTCATAGTCCGTTCGCGCATGCCAAAATAAAGAGAATCGATCTCTCGAAAGCTCGTTCGTCACCGGCTTTCATATTCGCTCTAACTGGAGAGGACTTGTTGAAAGAAGGCGTAGCTCCCGTTAGTCAGGGTTTCATGCCGCCCAAGAAACCTTGGAGACGCTATCACCTAGCACTTGGAGAGGTGAGATTCGTAGGTGAACCGGTCGTTGCAATACTTGCAAAAGACAGGGGATCGGCCGAGGATCTAGCGGAGCATATTAATATAGAGTACGAGCAGCTTCCCCCTGTTGTATCCCTACAAGAAGCAAAGCAAGGTAAAGCGTTGGTTTGCCGTGATTGGAAAGATAATCTTTCGAGTGTTATTCAGCAAAGGAAGGGGGATGCTGAAAAAGCAACTTCTTCAGGCACATACGTGATCCACCTAAAAGAGGGAATACGGAGGCAGAATGCTGCCCCGATGGAGACTCATGCTGCGGTTGTAAGTTATGATAGGGAAAGCGGTGTGTTTGATATATTTGCCACTGTCCAATCTGTCCACATGCTAAGGGGTCTTCTCTCTGAGGCGCTCAAGATTCCCAATCAGAAACTTCACATCAGGATCATGGACATGGGAGGAGGATTTGGAACAAAGGGAGGGCCCGAGTATCCTTGGACACTGCTTGCATGCCTATTTGCAAAGAAAACAGGGCTCACAGTAAGGTGGGAAGCAACCAGAACGGAGGAGTTTCTTGAAGCAGCACCCGGTCGCGATGAATATTGTGATCTTACGATGGCATGCGACAGTCATGGAAAAATTGTTGCGATCAAAGCGAATATAGAATGCGACATTGGAGCTCCGGGCAACGCGGGATTCATGGCAGGAGCAACGGCAGGTACCATGTTTGGACCGTACGAGATACCAAATCTTGAGCTAAAGGCCGAATCCTATGTCACAAACAAGATGCCAGTCGGTCCAGTAAGGGGGGCAGGGAGGCCCGAAGGATGCTACTTCACTGAGCGTGGCATGGATATCATGGCAAAGAAGATTGGCATCGATCCATTAGAATTTAGGCGTCGCAATCTTGTAAAGCCAAAAAAGGTTACCTCTGAGGATTACCGAAGTCTTCTGGACTTGCTGGTCAAATCAGCAGATTACGAAAGAATCCAGCATTGGAAGGATAATTTCAATTCAATGCAAAGCGAGGAAAATAAATGGCCTACTCGAGTTGCGGGAATAGGAATTTCATTAAGTGGCGGAGAAACGAAATTCTCAATACGAGCGATACTCGGAGGTATATCGCTACGAGGCATAATCGCAATCATTAGATTTCTTCCGAGATTCCGAACCTTTAGCAGCGAAACAGCCAGGGTAATTTTGGACAAGCAAGGAAACGTGACGGTCTACACCGGCTCATCCCCACATGGTCAGGGTCATGAAACTGCGTTCGCTCAACTTGCGTCCCGAGAACTTGGAGTTCCCTTCGAAAGAGTGAAGATAGTGTGGGGCGATACTGTTCTGATACCTCAAGGGGTGGGAACATTTGGAAGTAGGTCGGCTTCTGCGGGAGGAAGTGCAGTGATAGACGCATCGCGCAAACTGAAAGCTGATCTTCTTGGAAAAGCTTCGAAGATCCTCAGGGCCGAACGATCTACTTTAGATATTAGAAATGGTTATGTTGTTGAGGCCAAACCACCACAAGAGGAGCTGATCGAATTAGGCGAAGTCTTGGATAGACTCGGACTTAGCGAAATCTCATCTGACTCTAAATTCAAAGCTAGAAGCACGGAGTCTTATTCAAGTGGTGTGCATCTATGTGCTCTAACTTTGGACACTGAAACAGGACAGGTACGAATTGAAAAATATGCTATGGTCGAAGATTCTGGAAGGATCATAAACAAAGCAATCGTCGAAGGACAGCTTCACGGCGGGGTCATATACGGACTAGGTGGAGCTTTATTGGAACAATTGGTATACGACAACGATGGCAATCTCTTGACCACAAGCTTCCTAGACTATAGCATTCCAGGTTCACTTGACAGCCCGAATATTGAGATTTTCCATAAAGTCACTCCATCCGAAAGCCTAAGTCAAACAAAGGGTGTTGGAGAAAGTGGCACGATTGCTTCTTACGCGGCAATCATGAATGCCCTTAACGACGCATTGTCGCAATTCAAAGAAGAGAAAGCACAAGAGGTGAACATTGCACCTGCGTTCCCTGAGATAGTATACCTCGCCCTGCATGGCCGCGGTAACGATGCTTAAGTCGAGGATCTAAAAGTAAAGATTAAACCAATACCTGACAGAGCCAAGCAACATGGCTTTTCACGCGGCTATTTTTTTCGCTGCCTTTGGAATAACCATGCTAGAATTATCGGAAGTCGCAGCGGTAGGACTGGCGCTCCACGCCGATTCTAAAAGCTACAACGCGTTTGCCTACGCGGCTCTGGGCTGCATAGCGGTGCTCATGCCTACGCTTCTGTTGGGGGCTGCAATTGGCCTCCTGCCGAGAGTGTACGTTCTACTGGTTGGCGGAGTGTTGCTAGCGTATTTTGGCCAACGCTTGGTAAAGAGCGCGAGGAGATCGGTTTACTTTCAGAGAAAAGGGAGTCAGAAAGAAGACAAGTTTGAACGAGGACTCTTTGCGACCGCTTTCTCGGTTGGCGCAATAGAGGCTTTTGAAATGGCGATAGTGCTGGTTGGGCTATTGCCGCAGGATTTCAATTCGACAATCATCGGACTCGGTGCAGGAATAGCGATCGTAGCAGTTGCAACCTACTTGCTTCGAACGCAGGTGAGAAAGATCAAACAAGCAATCATGAAAGTTGCCGTCGGAGCTATCCTGCTCACCTTCGCAACATTCTGGTTTGCGGAACTCGTGTGGGATGTTCTTTCGCTTGGATCTTTGAATGATCTCTTGCTTGTGCCGATATTCGCAGTTTGGTTTGCAATTATCTACGTGATTGCAAACAGACCATTTCCACTCCTTCAAGCTCCAAAAAGCGGAGAGAGCCCGGTACGTTAACTGATAAACGTCCTAAACTCTATCATCTCAATTTCTCAAGAAAATGCTCTCGTTGTAGCAATTCAGAAGAAACATAGTCATGGTATAGCTTTTCATGGCTTTATTCAGCGAGTTGTACCGCGTCGCGCAAAGGAGTAAGAAAACCTACGGTTCAATGCACTGTGAGTTGATGCGCTCTAAGATTATCATACCATCGATGTACTCTTGATGTATAGCTTTTCGCTAATTTGAGATATCCCGGAAATCGCTCTACCGTGTCTAGAGGCCGTAGGGTGCCTTGTCCGCACAGGCACAGGATAAGCCGTTGCTTGACTGAAGCTCAAGCGGGAGTAGCACTTGCCTGTTTTGTATCAAGCGCATTCACAATCTTATCCGGAGTCAGAGGAAGATCGAATATTCTAACCCCAAGCGCATCATTAACCGCGTTTGCAAGGGCTGCGGCAGTTGGAATGCATCCGTGCTCTCCTAGCCCCTTTGCCCCAAATGGTCCCGAGGAATCAGGCTTGCCCACAAAGCGTACTTCGATTTCGGGAATCTCAAAGCTTGTCATTAGCTTGTAATCCGCGAAGCTCGGATTCATCACCAGCCCCTCGTCCAAAATTAATTGTTCGCATAGCGCATACCCAAGAGACATCACAACTCCGCCTTGGATTTGTCCTTCTGCCCCATTTGGGTTCAGGATTCGCCCAGCATCGTGGACTGCGACCACCTTCAAAACCTCAATCTTGCCAGTTTCTTCGTCTACCTCGACTAGAGCTGCCTGTGTCCCGAAAGCGTATGTCATCGAGATATTTCCGATCCCGTTTTCGTCGGACATTTCAGTTTGCGGATCAAAGAAAGCAGAAGCCATAATCATAGTCCCTCCCTGCTTAAAGTGAGCATGTCTCAATAGTTTTGAGTACTCGATTCTTTTCTTTGGCTCTGAAATTGAATATACTTCGCCATTCTTGATTTCAAGTTTCACTGGATCGTCAAGAAATTGTTTGGCTGCTATTCTAAGGATCTGTTTTTTCGCATCACGCGCCGCTAGTAGAGCCGCATTTCCTCCGATGAAAGTGGCTCTACTGGCATGGGTTCCGACATCCCAAGGCTTTAGAGCAGTATCTTTGTTTATGATTTCAATCTTTGAGAGAGGGACGCCTAATTCTTCGGCCACAATTTGCGCAATTGACGTGTCAGAGCCCGTACCAATCTCGGTAGTTCCAATCGAAAGACTTACCTTGCCGAAATCATCGATCTTGATCATAGCGCCGCACCCGTCAGATTTGTAGACACGTGCCCCTCCGGCGACGTGAAATAAAGTAGAAAATCCTATTCCTCTTCCTTCTCCTTCGCGATGCCTTCCTTTCCATCCGATCTCTTTTGCGGCAAGCCTGAGAGTTTCTTCCATTGCACAGGTAGCAATCTTCATTCCTTGAGTTGTAATGTCACCAGGCTGGTTTGCGTTTCGGAGTCTGAGCTCCACTGGGTCCATCCCTAATTTTTCCGCGATCGTATCCATCTGCGACTCGATCGCGAAATTGATTTGGGGATTCCCAGCTCCTCGCATAGTGCCAGAGTATGGGTTGTTCGTGTAAACTACGGAGGATTCAAACTGAACATTCTCGATTCTGTACTGACCGGTGGTTGTCGCCATCATCACCCTCGAATCAAATGCTCCCCAAGAGACATAGGCGCCGGTATCAAGGTAGATCTCTGAGCTCCTCGCCAGCAGCTTTCCATCTCGCGACGCTGCCGTCTTGAGCTTGATTATAGCTGGCTGTCTCGTAGGCGAGTAGCTCAGATCTTCTTCTCTTGAGAAGACTATCTTCACTGGCCTTCCAGTTTTCATGGAGAGCAAACAGGCAATAAGGTCGACGGGATACACATCCATTCCTCTTCCAAATGCGCCTCCGATGTACGGTTGAATAACTCGTACGTTCTCTCCAGGAATCCCAAGAGCTTCCGCGATCTCTCGCTGGTACATGAATGGGGCTTGAGTGTTCGCAAAAATTGTTAGGCGCTTGTCTTGATCATATGAGGCAAGTGCAGCCATAGTTCCCAGAGCAGTATGAGTCATGAAATGAACTTTGAAAGTATTGTCAAAAGTTACTACGTCCTTGCGAGAAAAGATACGATCAGGATTCCCCGCCTTGAAGGAAAAGGGAAGCTTTGCAATGTTGTTCTCTGATTCTTCGTGTAGTCTAGGGGCAGTTTGCTTCATTGCTTCAAGCGGATCAAACACTGCGGGGAGCTTCTCGTACCCCACTTCTATTAGCTCCAAAGCTTTCGCGGCAGTCTGCTCATCAATCGCTGCAACTGCAGCGACTTCATCACGACATGATAGAACCTTTCCATCTTTCAGAGGAAGATTGTCTTTCATGAATCCAAACTTGATTCTCGGGGTATTCTTTGCCGTAATGACCGCGATTACTCCAGGGAGCTGTTCGGCTTTTCTAGTGTCGACCTTCAAAATCTTGGCATGAGCGTATCGGCTGCGAAGAATCTTTCCATAGAGCATGCCTGGAAGCTTGAGATCAATCAGATATTCAGCTTGCCCGGTCACCTTTTCGAGTGAATCATATTTGGAGACCCTCTTACCAATGACAGAGAACTCGTCTTTCTCTGCTGGAGCTTCCAGTGGAGCGATTTCAGTCGTGGACATTCTCTTTCAGATTTCAGCTATTCCTTTCTGAGTCGCAGATGTTCTAAAGAACAGCTCAAGCCATTGTTGTAGAGAACTGCAAAGGCTCGACCTTGATTGCGGATGAAGGAATATTCCCGCTTCCACCGGTTTCTTGACGAGTTAGTATAGAAGAAGTGAAAGCATAACCCCTGGGGAGAAACGTAACAATGATAGGGAGATTCTTAATTTGGCGCGTCATCTTGAACCCGCTTACCTCTTCAGCTACAACTTTTTCGCCAGAGAGCCTGTGCAGGATCTCGAGCGAGCCACCACCGACAAAATCTCTAATCTGAGAACGGGCAGTTGCGACGATTGTGCATCCCTTCTCTCTCAACCTCGAAACATAATGTATCACTTTTTTCCGCAAACTCTCGCTCTTCAATCGATCAAGCACATCCTCAAGGACTACTATTGAGGACTGGAGATTCGAATCGAGCAAGTACTTCAGTATCAAGACCGAGGCGATGAGCCTTTCCTCTTTGGTTGTGGGATCTCGTAGACCCCTCCCGGACACATCAAATATAACACTCCTCTCGCCCATTTCAATTCGAGCCTGCGAATCCTCTGTGAATATTCTCATCATCACGTTCTTCGCGAGAATATTCTTTGCCAATTTTTGAGCTACTGGAGCAAGTTCTGGCTCTGCGATAATTGCCTTTGAAACAGATTCCGGAGTAGCAGATCCAATTTGTGCTCTAATCACAGACGCAATCCTCGCCCGTTGCTGCTCGCTACAATTCATTCCTGCCTGAAGTAACCACTCTTGGAGAAGTCCGGCGCCAAGCTCCGAACCTCCTTCTTCGTCTTCTTTGTTTAGAAAGGAGGGCAGTCTAAACTGTCGAGATTGCGTGTCCGAGGCAAATCCTAGTACATCCCATTTGTACTTCCAAGCAATACCTCTGTGTTCTCCTTTCTGGTCGATTAGTACAATACGAGAACTGTTTGAATTAGAAATTGAAGAAGCTAGCCCATCGAGAATCCTTCGGAGTGTAGTGCTTCTCCCTGATCCCGAAGAGCCAACTATTGAGATACCGGCTTGGTTAATTTCCGACAGTTCTACGAAATAGTCTCCTGTTATCTTTACCTGAGCTTGTATTTCTTTTTCGGGCAACCTTCGATTAAGTGCTCCGACAAATTGGTCAAGATCCAGATTGCGTCCTACATAGATCGATTCGCTGGATTTCTTTCTTTCTCTTTCTTGTTCGACGACCGGGACTTGGATCGAGACCTTCTTTCTCTGCTGTTGTTTTTCCCTTTCTACTTGCTCTATTTGTAATCTCTCTTGAGCGACTAGCTGTCTTTGTCTTTCCTGTGCTTCCCGAATTTTCGCTTGCTCAGCTTCTTGTTCATCAAAAAATTGCGTAACATCATCAAGCTCAAGAGGAGCTAGAACCACATACTTTCCCCCAATTTTCCTGACAAAGTCCTCGAGCTCACTAGGAACTTCCGTCGGTTCTGGCAATACTCCCCGGTTTTCGATAAATCTCAAAAGAACGGGCCTAATCGGCTCTAGTCTTCCCTGTTGTGTTATTTCGCGTAGTCTTGAGAGGAGAATATGTTCAGAAACTACAACCGATCTTTCAATTAGTGTGTCAGAGTTCTCTTTTGCGAAGAACGAGGGAACCCAGATTGTATTATCGCGATGACCTTTAGATTTCAGTATTAACTTGTTGAAAACTCCCTTCTCGACGACGAGATTCTGAAACCTTAGCTCTTTCATAGTCGGTGACTCCGCTTTAACGGAAGCAAAAAACCTCTCAAATTCAGTTCCGCTGGTTTCGATCCCCTTTCCCATTTCAACTCTGAATAGTATTTCTTCTTGAGAAATCCTGATCAATCTTAATGTTGCATCGATCGCTCTTCGTTCCTCCGCGTTCATCCTCGAAAAGCGCTCGGTGATCGAAGTTGCCATATATTTGTTTGCCGAACGAAGCTCTCCTTTTAGAACTGTTCTTACTCGATCTGCATTATTGTTAGCAGCTGCGAGAAAGGAGATTATATCATTTCTAGCATTGGTGGCGGCTTTTTTCGAAGCTATCTGTGGAAATCTTTCCAGAAGATTTGCAAGAATGGCGCTGAAAACTGACTCCAGATCTTGAAGCTCCAAGGGGCCGATCGGACTGTCGACGAATTCGCTGTACGCGTCAAGTATTGCAGGTATCTCGCTGTTCCTCTCTATCGAAGAGCGGATTAGCTGGGTCAAGTCAACAGCTGGCATCAAAAATCCTCCAATTTCCTTTCTTGAAAAAAACTAGTAGCAGTTCATCAAATTCCCTTTTTTCTTTTTCAGCTAATCAAGCATAGCCACTTACAAAATGCGAACCATCTATTCTTTAGGATGCTGTAAATTAAGTGGAAGAGTGTAGCTTCTGTTATTTTAAAGCATTGCCTCAAAGAAGCATAAAAAGCGCGGTTTGCAGTGCTTAGCCTAAAACTCTCTCAGCGTAAACAATGAAACCTTTCTCGGTGATGGCATACGGATGGAGCTGCCTATCGTGTTTTGTCTCCCTCATTTTTTCAATTTCCAGTGATGTCTGAATTCCCCTACCAGAAACATAGGTACTATGGAGAACGATCACACCGTGACAGAGATACTCCTCCGACGGTATTTGCCTTTCACCCGGGGCGCTTCCAACCAACGGCCCCAACTCACTTGTAATAATATTCGTAGTTCCCATGCTCATCAGAGAATCTAGGAGATCTATTATGGCAGTCCTCCTCGTTTGATCATCAGGAAATTGAAACGAAAGCGAAGTTATTGGATCGATCACAATTCTCGTTGCTCGGGTTACTCTCGCATAACTTCGAATTACAGTGCTTAGTGCTGAAATAGAAAATTCAGGCCCCCTTAACTTAACTTCTCTTTGATCCTCTTCTTCTGGAAGGTTTTCTTCTTTGACCTTTGAAATCTGTCTCAGAGGGGAAGCATCGACGATAGCAAGTTGGTTTTTCTTCTCATACTTTTCGAGATCCCATCCAAAGTTTTCCATCTCGCTAAGGAGGTGGTATTTGCTTTCCTCAAGCGAAACAAAGACTCCTCTTTCGTCGAATCTTTCTACCCCATCAACCAAAAATTGCATTGCCATGAGCGTCTTGCCAGAACCGGGGCTTCCAGTGATCAGGATCACTCGCCCTCTTGGATATCCTCCGCCAAGAATGTCATCAAGGCCGGGAATCCCTGTCGGCACGTGTTCGCTCTTCATATTTTACAATCAATGCATTTTTGAGCTCTGGAATATATCTATCTGCCTCTCGCGCCTTAAAGTAATCTCAGGAATCGAATTTGGCTCAAGCCACATGAGATTCTCACCTCGTCTCGTTAGACTCGCAGAATGAGATTGAAAACAGTAACAAACGAATTTCCAGTACAGTATCTATATAGGGCACATTCCAAGCGTGGCTCTATTGGGCTAGAGGAAAAAAGTGTCAGAGAGTTCTCTGAGTCTTCAATCTCGAGAATTAAGCCCTAGTCCGAAGAATAGAATTTCGTCAGTTTCTGATTCGCAATTTTTTGAATTTTATTCTCAGGTCTCCGCATTCAACACAGTTTTGAAAAAACCCAACGAAGCGGTGGATCTCTTCTCATCCTCAAAGGTCGAGCTGGAGGACAAGTTGAAGGAATCGGCAGGCGAAAGACGGGAGGACAAGGTGGCAGAGTACCATTCTCTACTAGCTCTGCTTCATTGGTTGTACCCTAATCATAGAGGGTATGATAAACAGAGAAATGCTTCGTCAATGTTCGACCATGCCATTCAAGCAACAGAGCATTCGAAAGACACTCTGTCCGAGAGTTATGTTGTGGGACTGTTCGTCCAACTTCGAGTGCTCCCCTTTCTTATGAGATCGAACAAGTCTCTCATTAAGGACCTCGATAGGACGAGGGAAAAAGCCTCCGCTCTGATTTCTGTAATAGATTCTGGAACTTCAGGCGTAAACCAAGGGGAAATCAGAGGACCGCAGAATCTTTCGTCAGGGCAAATGGAAGGTTTGAGGGGTATACTTCTCGAGGGAGTAGGATTTTCTTATTGGCAGGCAGACCGGAACGTCAACGCCGCTCTGGGCTATCTCCAAAAGTCAGTAGAGTCTCTGATTGAAGTCGACCGTAGTCTCTCAAACAACCGCAGTCTGCGCTTTCAAACATCAGCTAAGACACAGAAAAATCGAAAGGTTAGTCCAAACCCAATACGCGACTTCTATTCAGCCATGATCTCAGTTGCATATTGGGATCTAGGACTTTGTTATGAAGGTCGTGCGGACACAATTGAAGGTGCTGAGATGATCAGACAAATCAAAAAAGCGCGCGCAGATTTCGAAAGATCCTATAGTTTTGCAAAACGCACTACGTGGGATAACTACAAAGGATTAAGCGCTTACATGATTGCTGGCACTTACGAAACTGAAACTCAGATCGAAACTGACAAAGAAAAAATTAGGCAATCATTGAAGAGAACGATCATGATTGCTGACGAAGCTTTGCGTTGGCTCTCTCTTTGGTCCACTTATGACAGCGATTTTCTAGCGGGTTCTTGGATTGCAGGTTGCTATAGTAAATTGGCTGATTATTCGAGCCCTCGGCTGAGGGAGAAGTACATGTTGCGTTCCCTCAAGCTCGTAAAGAAAGCCGAAGATCTGATTAATCAAGGAGAATCTAATATTGGGGGCAAACTGTCTAGCGCTTTTTTCATTGGAGACATTTTTTTTCGCAATTCCGATTATTACAGGCAGCTTGCAAATAGCCGGAAATCGAGTCTAGATTATCCTTTTCAATCGTCTAAAAAACAAACGAAACTCATCGTCGAAACACTGAGGAGATCTCTTGAATACGCTCTTCGGAGCAGGACCTACTACAAAGGTGATAGACTTAGCAAGAAGCCTGTTGACGCATGCCTTTTGGCTGCCGATGTATGTTATGAGCTTCTGACTTTTGATATTTCTGAACCTGAAAAACGGAGACAATCTTCGCTAGGAAAAAGAATGTGCAACGAAGCTCGGGCTATTTCTAAAGAGAATGGATGGAATGAAAGTGTTGCTGAGTCGAATTGGCTACTTGGCCAAATTCTCGACCTGGAAGGTAAATACGCGAAAAGTGCAGATAGTTACGTGGATGCCTACGAATTCTATGAGAAAGCCAAAAGTGCCTCAGATCTTGGGATCAATGTTTACGATGATTTTGCAGACTACATGCTTGCTTGGAATAAAATCGAGCTAGCGAAAATTGCTCATGTATCATCCGATTTCGAAAAAGCAGCTACCCTTTATTCTGAAGCAGCTGACCTGATTTCTCATACTAGAGAATGGTCCAGGGGATCTGGGCTCTTTCTTGCTGAATCTCTAATCGAACGAGGTGAAGGCAGATCTCTAGAAGAGGACAGGTTGGATGAAGCTGTAGAGTCGTTTGTTCAAGCAATTTCCAATCTTTCAAAGTTCTGCGAAGAAGCAAAGAAAGATCCCTCCCCATACATGTCTGCGTTCTTGACTCTAGCTCAGCAATTGACGATCTTCTGCCAGGCAAGGATCATACTCGAGAAATCAAAAGAAGCATATAGGATTGGCGACATCGAATCTTCGGTCTCGGGATTATCGGAGGCGGAAACAATGTTTGAGGACTTAGCTTCCAACCGGGTAATCTCAGACCCACTTCGCTCCAACGAGTTACAGTCGATGGCGTCACTATGCAGAGCTTTGAGCCGCTTCCAAAGAGCACAGCTAAAGAACAATCCCAAGTTGTATCTTGACGCCATGGAAATCTTCAGACTGGCGTCTGAGGTCTCAAGGTCAAAAACGCTTCGTCCGCTTCTGGCAGGTCTTGCAAGTTTTGCCGCTTTTCTTTACCACTCAAACCGAGTCGAAAGCTCACTAGACACGAAACTTGATGCCGATCTAGTTGAAGAATGCAACAAAGCACTTCAAAGTGCAGAAACCAATTTCAAGAAAGTCGGAAACAAGTCTTTTCTGAACATTCTAAAGGCGAGCAAGCACATACTTGATGCCACAATCAAGATGAGTTCTGCTGAAAGAGAAATCGAAAACGCTCAGGTGAAAGCAAAACTCTATGCTGAGGCTCAAAGATCGCTCTCTCTCGCCTCAAAGCATTACAAGCTTGTAGGATCCTCCCCCCGCTCTCTTAGAGTGAAAGAAGCATTGAAAATGATCAGTGCGGTGAGAAACCACCAGCGCCTAATCCCGCTTGCTCATGACATAATCGCAGAGGTTGCTTCGAACCAGATCATTTACGCCGCGATCGCGAGCTCATCAGTTATTGAGCAAACACCACACAGCTCCACTCGGGGACTAGGAACCTCTTACATTTCATTTGACTCTCAAGTCGCCAAGCCATACACGGAAGTCGGAGAAATCTCGAAGGTTATACTCAGCGTTTCAAACCTAGGCCGAGAACCTATTACAGTGGTCAAGATAGATGAAGTCGTCCCCGAAGGCTTTGAAATTGTAGAATGTCCAGTTGGACTCGTCGAGGGTCATTCTATCAAACTTGAGAGGCGGATAGATGCACGATCTTCAAAATCTCTCATTGTATCATGCAAACCAATGGAATCTGGCGAATTTACCTGGCATCCCGCTCTGATATATTTGGACCCCTCAAAGAATTTTAGATTAGCTAAATCTCATATAGCGCGATCAATAGTCGAACAGAGCAAAACAAGAGATTTTGCTTCACTTCTCAAGATAAAATCTAGTCTCGAATCCGAAATGGAAGCACTGAAACTGAAAATTGCACAGCAGGATGATGCCGGAAAACAGAACTTGGCTGAGAGCATATACACAATAAGAGAGAAAATTTCCAAGATCGAAGAAGAGTTCTTACGAACAAAGAACGAATATGTCTCGATGACGTCGGAGCTGGAAAGGATCCGAGCTGACATTGAATCGCTAGATCACCGAAATTCTTCGAATATGGCTAAGATCGAAGAGAGCGCAGATCTAAAAACAGAAGAAAAGTTACTTCAAGCGAGGATCGAAAGGAGGAGATTGCTATTAGACCAAGTTCGACTGTTGTAAAGAGTGCCGTGAAAGCAATCCACGAGCTCACTGGCAAGAGAGCACTTTCAAATGGGCTCACGATACTCTCTGGGGCCCATGGTTGTGGAAAGACGATTTTCTCACAGCAATATGTTTATGAAATCTTACAGTCGGGGGGCAAGGTTCTTTGGATTACGACTGAAGAGCTACCTTCGACCCTCAGAGAAGGAATGAAAGCGTTCGGATGGGACATCACTCATTTTGAAGACCAAAACAAGTTCATGATCTATGATTCAGTAAGCCCTGCAAGACTCGGTTTTTCAGAAAATATTGGCCAGGGAATGTTGGGCCTGGATCCAACTAGTATGCTGATCGTGATAACAGAGCAGCTACGAGGCCCAGACGGAGGAATGAGAGTGGAAGAGAACTTTCACATAGTGTTGGATTCAGTCTCAAGATTGCTTCTTGCTTGTGATCCGAAGGTGGTGATAGACTTTGTCTCTTGTCTGAATTCCCGGATGGAAAATGCGAAAGTTAAGGGGTTTGCTACCGTCTCAGAAGAAGTCCATGAAGAGAAGCTTCTCAATTCTCTCATTTTCTCAAGTTCAGGGACAATAAGGTTTAGAGTCAAAGAAGAGAATGAAAGAAGGGTACGACAATTTAGAGTGGAGACCATGCACGGAAGAGCCCATGATGAGACTTGGAAGAACTACGAAATTACAAACTTGGGACTCGACATTTCGATTTGAGTTACAATGAGAGTTGAGAGGGAGAAAAATGCTGAGTCGTGTTAGAACTGGAATAGAAGGATTTGATGAGATGGTCGTCGGAGGCTTTCCAAGAGGACACACCATACTCGTGACTGGAAGAGCAGGAACAGGAAAGAGCACTTTTGGGATGCAATTTGTATACAAAGGAGCCAAGGTCTACGATGAGCCAGGCATTTACGTCACGCTTGAGGAATCTCTACATTCAATAATGAAAAATGCTTCAAGTTATGGTTGGGATATCGAAACTCTCGAGAAGAAGTCGCAAATTGCTCTTGTCGACATTGCGCCTGCGGTGAGCGGGCAGCTTCGAAAAATCGACCCGGCTGATATGTTCTTGGAAATCTCAAAACGTTGGAAGCTAATCGGGGCTAAGAGAATAGTGATAGATCCCATCACTATTTTTGGCGCGCAAACAGAGAATCCCATGCAACTTCGGCAGGACCTTATCAGGTTTTCGAGTTTATTGAAACAATTAGATTCTACGGTAATTTTTGTCACCGAGATCCCGGAAGACAGTCAAGCTTTGAGCAGGTTTGGGGTGGAAGAATTCATCTCTGACGGCGTCGTGGTTCTGTATTACTCGAGAATTGGAGGAATGCGATTCAGGGGAATAGAAGTCAGAAAGCTGCGAGGATCATCTCACAAGGAAGGTGTCTTTCCTGCAGCTATTGGAGATGCAGGACTGGTGGCATACCCATCGCAAAGACTTCCGAAATTGTTCAGCTAAAATGTCACCGATATAACTGGCCAACAGTAACATAAGTTCTGTTTATGCGACTCTGCATGAATCTCGCGTCCGTAGAATGAAAACGAACTGGAGCAACTGATGGGTTGTTCACCTTCCAATTTCTGGGCGTTTGTTCATGGTGCAAGCCAAGAGGTGTTATTCCATATCAACCGAAATAAGAATTAAAGACAGACAATTCCTCAAGGTCTTTGATGACGCCGCAATGAAGACTTTGGCGGACTTGGGAGAGAGTGTTCAAACTGCAGTGCTCTATCATATCGGCAAAATTGAAGGCATGAGTCCCTCTGCAGTGTTGAAGAATCCGTTGAGGTTCGCAGAGGCACTTCAGAAAATTTTCCTATCGGGGTCTTCCGTACTTGAGGATAAAATAATCGAGTCCATGTGCATTAGTCTTGGAATTTCTCCTTTGAATATCAGGGGTACGTTTGAGCAGAAGATCGCAGCTCTGTACGCCTTGGCTTTTTCAAAAAAATCCGGATCACAGTCCGCAGACGAGAACTCGCTTGTTTCCTATCCGCTTGAATTCTTCAGCTATCAAGCGAACTGAGAAGCAATCGCTCCCCGTTTCTTCCTTTTGTCCAACATAAGAATTAGATTAATACTCACCTCCTCTAATCATGAGTCATGTACACTCTTCAGAAGAGAGAGAATACACAGCATACGGCCCCGGTACCAACTGCTGACATTGTTGTGCGCAAATCAGGAGATTCCAGAGAGCTTTTGATAGAAAGGAGAAGGCGTGATCCTTTCAAGGGAAGGTACTCTCTTCCTGGTGGTCATGTTGACTATGGGGAGAAGGTCGAACAAGCGGTGCTACGCGAACTTCGAGAAGAATGTAATGTGAAAGCTAGGTTAGTCACGATACTGGGAGTATACAGTGACCCAAAACGAGACCCCAGGGGTCAGAGAGTGACAATTGTGTTCGTTGGTGACTATACAGGCGGGAAAGTGAAAGCCGGCGATGATGCGGGGTCCGCGAAGTGGCTGAAATTGAATAAATTATTGAAAATGAAAAACGTTATGGCCTTTGACCATCACCGAATTTTGAAGGACTACAATAAGTGGCTGAAAGGGTTCCAGAGCCACGACACGTACTGGTCTTCGAAAACTTGATAGATTTGCACCCGCATGTTGATCCTGAGGATTTGGAGCACTAGATGATTGTTGGAGTGTTCTTTTTAGCTCAGTGATAGGTCAACTCAAAGCAGCTTTCCCTAATAGCTCACCCGGCGTCCGTATTTGTTTATCGTTTTGAACAGGTCCTGCGAGGGCCATTGACATGTGAGACGGACTTGCAAATTCAGCAAAGGCTTTCAAGACCTGACCGGATGTGACGGAAGTAATTCGGTTTTCAAATTCTTCGAAATATTTCGAGCCGCCAAGATCATAGTATTCTATTTCATGGACAATGCCAACGCGCTCAAATGAAGTGTCAAGAGAAATAGAAAGCGAACCAAGTGAGTTACGCTTCCCTGTCGTCATCTCTTCCTCAGCTATTTCTTCAAATTGAATCCGGGAGAGCTCTTCCGCTATTCCCTCAATTGCTGTGTTTGTATTCTTCGGGTTCACACCAGCGTAAATCGCAATGTGACCGGAAAAGCTTCTTGCCACAAGCGAGCTAAATGAATAGTAGGCGACGCCTTTTTCTTCGCGAACGTTCTTTCCGAGACGGCCATACAAACCAATCTGCCCAAGCAATAAATTTCCAAGCGAGAGTGCATAATATTGATCGGATTTTCTGGCAACACCACGCATGCCTATGGCGATATCAACCTGGTTTTTGTAATTCATAGAGATGATCTTTGGAACACCGGCGATACCATAGGAGCTGATATTCTCGGGTGAAACTACTGGATTTGCTTTCGATTTCGCATTCCAATTTCCAAGTTCCCTATCTATTTGGGAAAGCAGATCTGAAAACACAAAACGTCCTGTTGCTACAATCAGTGTTGTATTAGGCGCATAGTTCTCATTGTAAAAATTTAGGATATCTTCGCGGGAAATTGTCTTGATATCTTTCACTTCTCCCATTGAATTTCTTCCAAATGGTTTGCCCTCTCCATAAACAAGCGACATAAGTTGTCTATGAGCGATCGTTCTTGTGTCATCTCGTTCTTCTTCAATATTCGAAATAATTTCCGCCTTGGTAAGCTCTACCTGATCCGGCGAAAACAATGGAGTCATTAGGCACTCTGCGAGAATCTTAATCATTTCGCGAATGTTACTGCTATGACATCTCGCTCTGAACCTCACTCTTTCGTCTTCATTTGTAAACTGCACCGTCGCACCCATCGCTTCGATTCTCTCGGACAAGGCCGGAGAAGTCACATTTGATCTGGTACCTCGTGTCAAAAGCCTCGAGACAAACTCAGCTGTACCAAACTTTCCTAGTTTATCATATATAGCCCCAGCCTTTATACTTCCAGTTAGGGCAATAGAGTCAGTCTCCATTGACTCATTTCCCGAGAAGACAAGCCCATTGTCTAAAGTCTGGGATTTTATTTCAATGGCTGGGAAAGGCATCCGAACCGCCTAAACTCTTTACGAATTTCCAGAAGTGGCCTCATAGACACAAAGGGTGCGGTTCCTCTCCGGAAGATATTTCTTTGCGACTCTTTGCACATCTTCAGGCGAGACTTTGAGGCATTGTTCGATGAGATTATCTGAAAGCGATTTGTCTTGAATTAGCTCCATCATACCGAGCGTTAGTGCTTGCAAGGTGGTGCCATCATTTTCGTAGGCATACCAGGCTTTGATCTGATTCAAAGCTACTCTGACTTCTTCCACCGTCGGTGCGGAATCATTAATCCTTGCAAACTCGGACAAGAGAGCACTCTTAGCATTGTCAATGGTTGAATTAGGCATTATCGTAAGAACAAAGTAAAGCAGGTTGGAATCTAGGCTGATGGGAAAGTTCGTATTCACTTCACTTGCTATTTTATGTTCCACAAGTGCTGAGTACAATCTATTGCTTCTTGGAATAAATCTATCACTCGTATATCCAATCAGACCCTTCCATCCCCCAAGAATTGCGGATAAGACTATCAGGGACGGGGTGTCTTCGTGCAACGATTTAGGAATCCTGAAGGCGGCCCCAAGATAATTCAAAGTTCCGGGCCATGCGATTTTACTTGTTCTCTCTCCAGTTTGCACTGGTTCATCCGTCAACGCATTTTTCTTAGGATGTTCCTCTTCGCGAATACGAGAGAAATATTCTGTGATTTTTGACATCGCGTCTCTGCTAGCAATGTTTCCCGTGAGTACCAGTATCGCGTTAGCAGGTTGGTAGTATTGCCGATAGTGGGTAAAGAGATCATCTCTTGTCATCGACTTCAGATCAATTTTCCATCCTACGACCGGCCACCTGTACGGATGAGTACGGAAGGCGGAGGCAAATAATTCCTCTCGTACCTGGTATCCCGGATAGTTTTCAGCGCCTTCTCTTTCGGAGATTATCACTTGTCTTTCACTTTCAACTTCCGATGGTTCAAAAGCTGAATGAGCCATTCGTTCGGATTCAATAAACAGGCCGAGTTCGAATTTGTCTTTGGGAAGAGTTTCGAAATAGCAGGTAAGATCATGATCTGTAAAGGCGTTATTTCTTCCGCCTTCGTTTGAGACTAGTCTGAAGACATCGCCCTTCGCCAGCTTCCCTCCTCCTTTGAATAGCATATGCTCACACCAATGCGAGGAACCAGTAATACCAGGGGCCTCATTTCTCGACCCCACCCTGTAAAACATCCAAACACTGACGGTGCTCGATGAAGGAATAGTCTTGATTAAGATTTTCAAACCGTTTTCGAGCGAAAATTCTTCAACAGTGCCTGACAGCCTGAAAAAAGATTGCCCGTTTTGCATTTTTGAAGCCTGGGATTCGCAAGTCTTCGGTTTTGGAAGAGAAAGCACTTAATTTTATCCCTCATATTCAAAAAAAGAAATGAAAACATCTTATCTGTCAGGAGCTTTAGATCGAAAGAGAAGCTTATTCGTTAGGATCGTGGCTAGAAGAAATTGTCCGTCCGGACAAAAATACTAAAAAGATACCTGAAAAGATTCTTACTCAAGAGCAAATGCCGACACTCATCCCGAAGAAAATTTTTCTTACAAAAGGTGTGGGAAAACACAAGGAACGACTGGCTAGTTTCGAACTTGCCCTGAGAGACGCGGGAGTTGAAGCTTATAATCTCGTACCTGTGTCTAGTATATTCCCTCCTAGGTGCAAACTGATCACAAAGAAAGATGGCGTTGCAGAGCTTTCTCCTGGTCAAATCCTTTTTCTCGTTCTAAGTAGAATCGCCACAAACGAACCAAATAGGCTAATCGCGGCTTCGATTGGTCTTGCAATCCCTCAGGACCGCGATACCTATGGTTATCTTTCCGAACACGAAGATTATGGAGAAACGGATGAAAAGGCAGGAGATTACGCTGAAGATCTCGCAGCGTCAATGCTCGCCTCTACTCTTGGAATCCCATTCAATCCCGACCAAAGCTATGATGAGAAAAAACAATTATGGAAAATTTCGGGAAAGATTGTAAAAACCACTCACATTACTCAGTCTGCCGAAGGCGACAAGAATGGGCTTTGGACTACGGTTGTTGCTGCTGCAGTACTTTTGACTTAGGTCTCGCCCGCCAAGAGCACTCTCTATATTAGTTAGAGTTCTCTATGTTAGAAAATGAGATCCCAACTGAAAGTCTCAAGAAAAGCAGACTCATTTACAGAATCTGTAATTAGAGGGATGACTCGTCTTGCATCAAAATGTGGTGCGATAAATTTAGCGCAAGGGTTTCCCGATTTTCCCTGCCCTGAAGAACTGAAGCAAGCTGCCTCAAGAGCGATCTATGAAAATCACAACCAGTATTCCGTCACGTGGGGTTCTCCAGTGCTGCGTGAGGCAATTGCAACAAAGGTGAAAAAATACAATCATATCGATGCGGACCCGGAGAAAAATATCGTGGTTACATGCGGAACGACAGAAGCCATGGTAGCTTCACAACTTGCTCTGCTCGATCCTGGAGAGGAAATTATAATTCTTAGTCCTCACTATGAAAATTACGCTCCCGATGCGATTATCTCTGGCGCTAAACCAAGATATTTAGAGCTAAAAGAAGAAGAGGGCTTTTCGCTGGATGAGGAGAAACTCAAGAGAGCGTTCAATGCAAAGACACGAGGCCTAGTTCTGAACACCCCCAACAATCCAACGGGCAAGGTTTTCACGAGGCGAGAATTGAAATTCCTAGCCGACCTTTGCCATGACTATGATGCATTTTGTTTCACCGATGAAATCTATGAACACATACTTTACGACGGGCACGAACACATAAGCATCGGAAGCTTGCCCTCAATGCGAAACAGAACCGTGACGATTTCTGGCTTTTCAAAAACCTATAGCGTTACCGGCTGGAGGGTAGGCTACACTCTCGCTGAAGAGAACCTTTCGAATGCCATAAAGAAAATCCACGACTTTCTAACGGTCGGCGCCCCCCACCCTTTGCAGATTGCGTGCGCTCAAGCTCTTGCCCTTCCTGAGTCGTATTATTCAAATTTAAGGCAAGAATATCAGAGAAAGCGAGATCTGCTTCTTCACTCTCTCGAGAGAATAGGCTTTCGCTGCGTAAAACCAGAAGGAGCTTACTATATTTGGTGTGATTATTCTAGACTTGACTCCCATTCCGATGACGTAAAGTTCGCCACAAATCTTGTAAGGAAACACGGTGTTGCAGGCGTCCCAGGGTCTTCATTTTACGGAACAAATTCTTCGAGCGGCGAAAGAAGGATCAGATTCACGTTCTCAAAGAAAACTGAAACGCTTGAGGAAGCTTGTTCTCGTCTCGAAGCCTCCACTCCTGCGAAACCCCGAGCTTATGAGCAATATATTGGATAAGTTCATAATATATCATCTCTTCATGGCGAAGATGCGCGAATGTCGACCCTTTCTGTCCCTCCACCTGTCGTGCCAAAGCTGAACCTTGGCGCGATTCTTTCAAAAGGAATCGATGTCTACTCGTCCTCCTTCCTAGATGAAAACGAGGAAGGAGAGCCATTCTCCACTAACGCGGATATTATTGCAACCGGGAGAACTTGCGTTATCGGAAGCAGTGGTAGTGGAAAAAGCTACACGGTGGGAGTCATTTGTGAAGAATTGTGCAAGAACAAAATCCCCTTCGTAATAATAGACATCGAAGGCGAGTATTCTGGACTAAAGGAGAAATACGAAGCAATCTGGGTCGGCGAAGACGAGAAAAGCGACCTAAGGTGGAGCAAAAACGTTGAGCTTAACCTACTCGCTGGATACGCGCCTGATTGCCCGCCAATTATCCTTGATGTTTCAGAAGCTAGTCGCCCTAAAGAGAAGGTCAGCCAGTTTCTAATTGCACTTTACAAAGAGATCTCGGAAAGGAGAACCCCCTATCTCGTAATTTTGGAGGAGGCTGATCGGTTCTCCCCTCAAACGGGAGGAGAAAGACTGCCGATCTTTGATGAGATTGCAAGAAGGGGAAGAAAGCGAGGCCTGGGACTCATGTTATGTACTCAGAGACCGTCGCTTGTTGACAAGAATATACTGAGTCAGTGCTCGAATCAGTTAATTGGAAAGCTAGTCATTAGGAATGATCTCAATTCAGTGGCTCAGTTCTTTTCCGATCGCAGCATTTTGAATCAATTGACAGCCCTAAAATCTGGTGAATTCTTTGCGCTTGGGGGACTCGCCACAGAGCCAGAAAAGGTCAAGATACGTACGAGGGAGACGCGCCACGGCGGAATAACGCCTCAATTGAATCTGACCGCAGTGCAGCCACCTGTTGGAAAAATTCTGGCTTTGATCCAGAGCGGCACCCCATCTTCTCTCGGTGTTCAACTAGAGCAGACAACCGATTTTGAGACCGAAGATAAAGGCAGTGAAGTGAAACCACCGATCTCCGCGGAGATTATACCAGCACCTGGGAAAAAGTATCAGATAGAGCCAGTCACAACAGCTCAAGAAATTTCTAAACTTGGGGAGGAAGGTGGGGAGAAACAACGCTCCGATGCGACAGACGCCATGAATGAGTTCGATTGGATCAGTGGAGATCGAAAGACAGACAGAATCCTCGGGCTGGCACCAATGATTGAGTCCGAAACAGTTCCCAAGCTAGTCAAACTGGAAAGAAGCTATAAACTCTTCGGTCAAAGAGAAAACGTCATGCAAGTGGGTCTCGCATTCAGGCCTTTGGTTGAGGTGGGCGTTCGAATTAGGGCAGGCGTTTTGAAGAAAAAATTCGAAACAAAATACTTCTTTGTAGATGGAGTGAGTGGGAAGCTCGTTGAATCAGCAGATCGACTCATGTTCAGAAGCGGCATTGAGCGATTACTTGGCTTACAAGAGGGGCAAGTTACAATTCTGAAAGTCCTTCAACCCGATCGGGATCTGACCGTAATCGAAATTGCAAGTGCGGCCAAAGGAACTGAGGATGAAACTAGAAGACTCTTGAAAGGACTAGAATCGAAGAGGCTGGTTCGTTCCACGAGACGTGGGAGAAACAACATGTACAGGAGACTTGTAGACATCCCAAGAATCGATTTAGGTGTAGAACCACTTTTGAAACTGAATGAGCTGAACCCAACGGATGGGTTCAAGCTTGCAAAACTGAAGATAAATGAGGACCAGGTAAGAGAGGTTGTAAAAGGACTCTGGAATGATGCGGACGTCGAAAGTTTCAAGCAGATATACTATCCGGTTTACTTGGCAGAACTGTCCTTGAATGAAAGAAAGAGATACGTCTGGATCGACGGCCGAACTGGGAAAGAAATAGAAATGTAGATCTCTGATCCAGAAAGTCACTATTTGCAAGAACTTTTAGGTCTTTTCGCCTAAATTCCTTCTCACCAACAATTAGTATGCTTGCTACCATTCTACTTGAAGCTAGCATAAGAAGATCTTTCCCGTACGCTCTAAACCTCTCTCCGCTCTTGGACTCGAAATAAGGCGCCTGGAGTGTAGAACATGATACGATCGCATTTGGATCTAACGATGGAGCTTTTCTTGAAATTGACTCAAGTGTTTCCAAATTCATTAGAATTATTTTAACAATATCCCGTGCAAAGTTTTAGCATAAATCTGAATATGGTTTTTATCATTAGCAATAATTTTCGGCCATGCAGAAACCATGCCCAGAACTCAGTCAGCGGATTTCCTGGAAAGAATCATCCCAGAAGTAAGATCGGGTGGAGCTAGAAACATTGTCGAACTTGCGCAAGCACTACACATACCGGTTGAAACTACAAGGTACAAAGTAAAAGGTATGCTCAAAAGAGGATTGAGTGTTCACGCAAGCGTTGACTACAGCAAATTTGGTCTCATAAATCACGAAGCGTATTTCATGTTGCGTCCTAAAGCACAAGTAAGTGAGGAAAAATTCTTCCAGAACCTTTCCGAGTACGGATTTCTTACATCTTATGCTCGGAGACTCCCAGACAATGGATATGTCTGTTCGTTCGCACTCCCTGACGGCGGAAGCCTCTCTCGTCTAATGAGAGGTCTAAAGGAAGAAGGCTTGATCGAATCGCCGCATGTCCAACCCCTGTCCTGGAAGGTTGGGCACATGATTCATCCTGCATACTTCCAATTGAAACCTGGGGTTTGGCAAATCGATTGGAACAAGATCAAAAAGGAACCCGTCTCCAGAGAAAAGAGAGGTGACGTAAAACTTTCGGCGGAATTTGATGATCTCGATCTTATGATTGCTAGAGCTTTAGAGCAAGAGGCTTTGATCAAGCTTTCTGATATAGCTTCCTCCCTCAAAACAACACTCAACAACATCTTTTATCATTTTCATAAACACGTCCTCGGAGAAAAATTGATTGGGGGATTTATCATACGCTGGAACGGAACCCCTAAACAGGAATCAGTCTTCGCGCAATTTGCATTTGAGGGTTTAGACATTTCTGAGGAGAATGCGGCAGAAGCTAGTCTACGCAGGCTCCCATTTCTATGGTCAGATGCCCTAAGTCTTGATACTGGACTCTACATCGGAGAAGCAATGATCCCGACCTCGCAGTACCTTGAAACAATGCGATATCTCTCAGGGACCCTGGGAGATTCATCAAAGAAGCTAAAGGTCATGTTTCTTGATCCTAAAGCACATCATCAGTTTCCGCTGCCCGCTCATCTTTTCATGGAGCATGGGTGGAAATTTGATCCTGATGATTGTGTAGAGCTTGTGACTGGCAAGCTCAAAAAGTAGACCGACATTCTCAATAATTGTGGGATTTAGCGAATTTCATCTAGTCAAGGACTTTTCGTGCAAAGTCCACGCTCGCGGGCTCTCGATTAGTACCCAGAATCCATTGCACAAGTTCACAACCATTAATTTGCGCGAATAGAGCTTTTTGTGTTTAGATGGCATTTCTAGAGCTAACTTTGGGAGTTATCGCGATTTTTGGTGCGACTACATCTTTGGTAGAGGGGACTATATCTTGAAACTCTCATTAAAAGGAAACAATCAGGAAACAGAAAACGATACGGAATCAGAGGCCCCAGAGGAGCCTATACAAAGCGACACTTTCGACAAGGAACCAGAACAGACTCCGCGCAAGAGTCAGGAGAAGATTCGGAAGCCGAAAAGAGAAGAAAAACAAAAGGTTCTCGAGCCCGCCGAGGGTCCAATGGTCGGAACCCCAATTCCCAGAAATTATCTAATTCTTGAAAGATATCCTTTAACCCCGCCATTTGCTTATGCTGTAATTGCTCAAGAACCAGATCAAAAAATTCCATCTTACTTCATAGACGAGCTTGAGCTTACTTACGACGAGAAAGTTTTGTACAACAAAATCATTGCTGCATTGCAGCTAGAACTCAGTGCGCCGCGCGATGATGTGGATCCCAAAAAATACTTCGCGAGCCAAGCTAAACTGATTGCCGATCGTTATCAGCTAATGCAGCAAAAGAGTGTTACAGTGTCTTGGGCAAAAATCCTCTACTATGCGGAAAGAGACATGGTAGGATTTGGGGCGATCGACCCCTTGATGCGTGATCCTTCGATCGAAGACATTTCCGCAGACGGTGCCAAGACGCCTTTGTTCGTTTATCACAGAAGATACGAAAGCCTTCCAACGAATCTGATTTTTCAAAACGCCGAAAAACTTGACGATTTGATAGTCAGATTAGTGCACATGAGTGGAAAACATGTCAGCACCGCATTTCCAATTGTAGATGCCACATTGCCAGGAAGGCACAGGCTCGCATCTACTTTCAGAAAAGAGGTTTCGCCAATGGGCTCTACGATGACGATCAGAAAATTTCGAGAAGATCCGATAACTATAGTTGACCTAATTAACTTTGGCGTGCTAAACTATGCGATATCTGCATACGCTTGGCTTCTTTTGGAAAATAGGGCAACAGCGCTAGTTGTTGGAGCAACTGCATCTGGGAAGACTACTTTTCTTAACGCACTTTTGTCAATGGTGAATCCCACTGCAAAGATTGTAACTATTGAAGAGGTTCAAGAAATTAACATTGACCATATCAACTGGGCTCCTCTAGTCTCAAGATTGAGTTATGGCATTACGGAGGAAACGATCGGAGAGATTTCAGTCTTCCATTTAGTTAAGGCAGCCATGAGAATGCGTCCAGATATCATGGTCGTCGGAGAGGTCAGAGGAGAAGAGACCTATGCTCTGTTTCAAGCTATTTCAACTGGACACGGTGGACTAGCTACGATGCACGCAGAGGATGCAGGATCAGCAATTCAAAGACTTACTTCCAAGCCAATGGATGTCGCACCATCCTACATCAGCTTTCTTGATTTGATGTTTTGTTCGCGCAGAGTTGCGATCCCGAACCCTGGAAACGTGGGTGCTCCAAAAATTGTCAGACGAATAGTCTCAGTCGATGAAATCATCGACGCGACCAAGTGGGTCTCCACATTTGTCTGGGATCCTCAAAGAGACAAATTTGACGAATACCTTGACAAGAGCGTCAAGCTTCGGAAATATGCGAAGGATCACGGTAAGTCCATGAAGGATGTCATGAAAGAGATTGGAAATAGGATCGAGGTTTTGCAGTGGTTACGTGCTCGAAACATTAGGGACCATCTCGAAATCAACACGACGTTTTCTCAATATCATACTGACCCAGAAGCAGTACTCTCCAGAATTAGGGCTGAAACTACAGTTTCGTCATCTTCTGATGAGAGTAGTCAATTTCCAGCTGTTGATCTTGGAAAACACGATGAGCCCGAACAGCTGAAGCCCACCATGGGTTACAAGGACTCAACAAAGTGACTCTCTGAGAATTGAGAACCAAGAAATCGTCCACGCAAAAGAAAACTAGCAAAGACGAAAAGAGTTCGAGTGGAAAAAAGGAAAGCGCTCGCAACGATGTGGTGATGGAAGATACCGTATTGCCGAGCGTGGCGAAGAAGCAAGTCCTCGTCAGCGAGCAAGAAGAGCAACCTAAAGAACAATCATCTACTGTGGTCAAGAAGCAAGTTCTCATTACTGAGCAAGAAGAACAGCCCAAAGAAGAATTATCCACCGTGACTAAGAAGGAAGTGCCTGTCACCGAGCAACAACAACAGCTTAAGGACAAATTATCCATCGAGCTTGAAGAAGTGAAAGAAACTGAACCGGACAAACCCCTAGAGCTCGAAGGGCCGCTAGTTAAAAATGATCTTCAGCAACAGATTCCAGAGCCAATAGAAGAATCCAAGCAAATTGTTCAAGTTCCTCCGGTCATGGATATCCCTCCTCTGGGGAATGAAACGCCCCAACAAAGTCAAGTTGCTATACTCGAAGAACCGCTGGCTGCGGTCGAGCCCTTGCCGGAGGTCGAAGAAATAAAGATCGAACTGACCAAACAGAAAGTTAAGAGACGTGGCAAAAAAAGGAAGAAGATTAAGAAGCAAGTCGAGGAAGAAATTGAAGGTAAGGTAAAAACCAAAAAGGAAAAAATTGCCTTCTCAGACCTTCTTCTTAGGTTCGCTTTGAAATACACGAGGCTCCCAACGAGATTCATTACAAAAAGAATGCCGAAACTGCGAGACGATCTTCTCAGGTCCAGCCTGCGAATATCTCCAGAAGGACTAATATCCCTCTCTCTTTTGTTTACGTTGATTTCAATACCGGCTGCAATATTTGGCGCACTTGAGCTAACTAGGATGGGACTAGGACTTTACGCCCTCGCTGTCCCTGGGGTTATTGTAGTTCCATTTCTCTTAGGAATCACGATTCCCAAGATTAGTGCCTCTTCAAGGGCTCAGGCTCTAGAGAACGAATTGCCGTACCTCTTCGCGTACATTACCGTGCTTGCGGGTGGCGGAATTTCGCCAATGATCACTTTGAAGAGAATCTCTAAAGCCGCGAAGATCTTTCCCGCAGCGGCCAAGGAAGCTTCGAGAATTTTGATGGATATCGAAATCTTTGGATTGGACGCCATATCGGCGCTTGAAAGAGAAGCTAGGCTCACCCCGAACAAGGTCTTTTCTGACTTTATCGGGGGATACGTCGCAGTTCTGAAGACTGGGGGAGATGCGCTAAGTTATCTTGAGGCGAAGCTCAAAGAGATCTTTACCTACCGTGAGGCAAAAATTCGAAGTGGCTCTGAATTCATCGCAACGATGTCTGAAGCTTACATCATCACAACCGTTGTCATGGGAGTTTCGCTGATGATTCTTTGGGCGACGGAGAATCTAATGTCTCTTAATGGAGAACCTCTTACTTCATCAAGTGTAAATGGAACATTGATTGTGATGTTCTGTGGTTTTGCCGTTCCAATCATTTCGCTAATCTTCATCGTCGTCATAGGCAGCTCGCAAATCAGAGAGCCATTTTCGTATGATCTTCCTTTCTACATCTTTTTGGCTTGCATGCCCATCGGTGCCCTAATATACTTCCTACCTCTGGGCCTCGCGCCGTACATACAACTCGGCTTGGGCTTGACTGCAGTAAGCACTCCTGCAATGATTATGCAGATGATGTATAAGAAGAGAAAACAGGGCATTGAAGCCAAGCTCGCGAACTTTCTGAGAGACCTTTCTGAAGTGAGAAAGACGGGACTGGCGCCTGAAAAAACAATCGAGCAGCTGGCAAATAGAAATTATGGCGCTCTGACCGTGCATGTAAAGAAAATTGCAGCTCAGGTCAGCTGGGGTACGCCCTTAAAAACTGTCTTGCAGACTTTCATAAATGAAGTCAAGAGCTGGATTAGTAGGGCAGTCGCTTTCCTTCTGCTCGAGGTGGTTGATGTTGGTGGTGGTTCTGCGAAAATGTTCATCAGTTTGGCTGACTTTACCGAGAAGAACGACCAGCTCGATAAGGAACGCAAGTCGCAGATCCGTCCCTACGTTATCATTCCTTACATTGGTGCCATACTTGTCGTGGCCACGACCGCAATGATGGTCTATTACGTTGGATTTTCGTCCGCGAGTATCCCTGGAGTACCATCGAATTTTGCTCCTTCGCCTGCAATCCTAAAACAGGCGACCGATATATTGCTGATGGGTGCTTTCTTCCAAGCTTGGGTGATGGGGTTTGTGGCAGGAAAAATGGGAGAGGGGAGCGCAGCTGATGGCTTCAAACATGCGACTCTTTTGATTGTTATTAGCATGGTAACCGTTTTAGTTACCTCATTGTTCATAAAGCTCTAAGCTTGTTGGCGACTTTGAATGCCTTGCAAGGACAAGCGAGAGCCATACATATTCCCTGCTCTGAATGTCTAGAGCGCCTATGCAAGCAGTCGGGATTAGAGCACTCGGAATCTGCGTCAATCGATTCTTTGGCCAGCATCAGCATTTTGCTCTCTCATAATTTGGATTTGACTTGAAAGAGAATTGATGGTTCTTTGTTCTGAAACTAAGAGGCTAAGAAGAAACGCTTCTGTTGTGCGTTCGGCCTGGCAAGTTTCAATAGAGTCCGAGTAATTCCAAGCTTTTTCTATCATATCTTTGAAGAGCTGTCTATCTTCCGACGCGAGGAGTTTTAGAAATGGGATCCAAGAGTCAATTTCCTGTTTTAACTTGCTTGGCTTGAATAATTCTTCTTGGATCAAATTAGGCATCTTCTAGAGATTGACAGTCTTAAAACATCCCGTGTAGTGCTTCATCAAGATAGCTTTCTCAGTGCCACTTTCTCTCTTGTTCTTTTTTTCATCGTGAAATAATTTTATCACCGTATCTGATTTCATTGCAAAAGTCGTAGAGGAGGCATTCGAAGAAGCTACGACGAATAGAACTCCGTTGTTTTTGTTTAGAGCGATTTCTCGCAAAGCCTGCGCCATCAAAAGTTCAATACGTGTAATTTCAATCTGAGTATTGTCCTGCTCATTAAAGACACTGCTTATCCCGGACACAAACACAGATGTGATTTGATTTTCTTCTTTTGAAATTTCATCTTCAAGCTTTGATGTTACAAGCTCTCTAAGTTGATAGCAAGTAAAGGCTCTAGATACCATTATAGCTTCGATGAAACGTTTCGCATCTTTTTCGCTCTTTGATCTGGAATAGTTTTGTACGATAAAATATGGATCAAAAGAATTTGCCGCGTCAATGAACATGGCTTTTCCTCCGAAGATTCGAATTGCATTAGAGCAAAGGGTATTCAGCATCAAATTTGCATTTTCTCCATATAGAAAGGCTAGTGTTTTTGGAATTAGTCCACCGCAGAGTAATTCATCGATCCTGTTTCCGAATGTGAGGCCTCTTAACTGCAAAGCCGGCTTGATAAATGATGAAGTGAGAAGTTGTTGTCGTCTTCGCAGTAGTTGACTCATTTGATTCGCAACTCTTCTAATTCTTGTTCCATCGATTGTATCTCCTTCTCGTGATCCAGGATAATCGCCATCAGTATAGAATGCATTGGCACAAGTTTTATTGCCTTTGAGCAAGCGTAAGAATAGTTCTCGCAGAGTTGCAGTGTTTGATTTAACAATTCTTTTTCTTGCTTCGATGAAAGCGCCTTACCATAGGTTCTCATTATTCGATCAATTTCTTGCGCTATAATCATCTCGAAAGAAGGAATGGTACGGCCCAATTCAAATTCAAAATTACAGTAACTTTACAGTAATATTAGCATTGTGTTAGTCAAGGTTCCTTGACTACAGCTTTAGGCCAGAGCAGATTACATACCTCGCAAAGATTTCTACACTATGATAGGTCATACCTACAGATTACCTGCAAATTCGCGATTAATTATCGCGTGAAAACGTTGATCGCGCCTCTAGCTGCGTCTAAGTTGCATCTAGTACTCGTTCAGATCTCTCCAGAATGGAAATAGGTAGTTTGCGTTGCACCCGGTTATCGCGCGATTGTTTCCATACGCTAAAGGATATGAGGATTAGGGCAAGTTGGCGAATGAGAGCTATCCCCTGAACGGGTCCAGGTGACTCTGAATTAGGGAAAGTGTTCCACAATGACATGAAAGCGACGGTGGCTCCTTCGAAAAGATAGAACAGGGGGAGCGGAACCAAGGGGACTAGCGCGAAAAAGGGAACCAGATCAAGGTTCATCTGAGGTGTAGAAATGTAGGAAAACAACAGGAAAGAAGCCATGGCAAGCAAACATCGAACCAGTAGCGGTCTGTCACGTAAGAAGATAAAAATAACCACAACCGAAAGAAGAACTAATCCGCCGCTCACAAATTCTGCCGTTTCCAGACTGGGAGTTGAGCGGAAGATCCAAAGCAGGAATGTATCCTCTAGTCCCCATTTCCTGAAATAAGTGAATCCGGAAATCCAATTCGAAAAATTGAGTGCTGCAAACGGAACGTTCAAAGCAGCTGCTACGCCGAAAGAAATTAGAGCATAGTTCGCTTTGGCTTTCAGGGAATTTAGATCTTGCAGTAGGAAGGGGATCAAAATGATAGGAAACAGTTTTGTCGCTATCGCTAAGCCTAGGGCGACTGCACTGTAAGCTGGTTTCTTTCTAGCTATAAACAGGTAAAGTGCGAGTACTATGAAGAAGGCTTGCACAAGGTCGAAATTGTAAGGTCCAAAGAATAGTACGCTAGGTGCAAATATGGTGAATACTATTTGATAGTCGTGATTAATGCCGAGCTTTTCACTGAACTGGTAGATTAGATGCGTAGTTAAAATGAAGAATATTCCAAGCATTGTGAAACTGATTGCAAAATAAACGATCAAGTTGTCATGGCTTCCCCAGCCTGCTAGCCACAAAATCAGCCCAGACAGAGGCGGATATTCGAAGACATATTGAATGTAAGGAATCTCGTAGGTCAGATATGGAACTCTCTGGGAATTCTGCCTATTCCAAAAGGTAAGAAAATCAGTATACACATGAAATAATGGCAAGTGCCCTATCGAGCTTAAAGTGAAAACTACGATTGCCGAGATCATGATGAGCCTATAGTTACGAGTTGATATGAGTTCATGAAATGATCTAGGAGTCCAACTTCCTTCTTCTTCAGAGGGAGCATTGTTGTCTGTCGAGGCAAGCATGCGAAGAACCCTTTCTGTTTCTTTGAGCTTTTACTGGTTATTGAAGCCTTCATGCTCGTCTTTTGGTGCGCAATACTTACGCTAATTGCTCACTTTCTTACTGATCAGCACGGCAAATCTTTCGCTCTCTAGCAGATCGAGGAAAGCTTTTTCTTACTCTAAGTGATGATGCTACAAAAGGGAACTCATAATGTACGAACACAAGGGAATAAAGATTACCTGGCTTGGACACGATGGCTTTAAAATTCAAGATGGCTCTGAGACGCTGGTCATTGATCCATTCAAGTTAGATCATGAAGCACGTGCAGATTACCTGCTTATTTCCCACGAGCATTTTGATCATTGTAACTCGGATGACATCAAGAAGGTTCTAAAAGCGAACACAACTGTACTAGCTATTCCTGCGTGCAAAGGCGAACTAGAAAAAGCAGGTGCAAAGAATGTCAAGACAGTCAAACCCGGAGATACAATCAAAGTGGGAAACTTTGAAGTAAGGGCGATTCCAGCATACAACACAAACAAATTCAGAGAACCTGGCAAACCCTTTCATCCAAAATCAGAGGGAAAGGTCGGATATATCATAAAGACCAAAAACGGAACAACGATTTATCATGCTGGAGATACCGACTTGATTCCTGAGATGGATAATTTGAAACCGGACATCGCGTTACTGCCTGTGTCGGGAACTTACGTTATGACAGTTGAAGAGGCTTTGCAAGCCGCGGACAGAATCAAGCCAAAAGTCGTAATCCCCATGCATTGGGGGACAATTGTAGGTTCAAAGAGTGATGCTGAGAATTTCAAAAAGAATGCGAAAGTTCAAGTTGAGATTCTTGCTGTAGAATAGAAAATTGGATCAAGTTGTTTTAGCGCAAGCTGTGCTCCCCCGCCTTCCTTATCGGAATCACAGCATGCTTTGCGCTACTTCCTTCGGCTGCTTCAATAGTCGCCGGAGCGATTGCGTCGATCCTCCGCTCGAAAGAAACTTTAGCGAAATTATTGACGCTTATTTTCGCGAGTATATTTTGCTTAAGCTCATAAATCAGTTCATAGCCAATTGAATTTCTTCCTAGCATTGCGGCGCATTTCGCGGTGGTTCCCGACCCCATGAACGGATCTAGAATTGTTTCATGACTAAAGGAGTAGAGCTGTATCAAACGAGATGCTAGCTCGTCCGGGAATGCAGCTATCCCCTTTTCGAGAACATTGTTTGTCGGAAGAACGTTTGTAATGTTCCAGACCGTCAGATTCCATGCGTTTTCATTGAACATGTGGCTGTCTATCCTAGACGACTCGAGAGTCTCGCCGTCGATTTCCTTGATGAGCTTGTAATCAAATCGACCCTTCTGAAAGATCACAACGCTTTCTTGGATGTTATCCGGATAGAAGTACATTGGATACGGGTGTTGAACGAGTACTCCAGACCTCCTGCTTATCCTCGAATACCCTTTAGGCTTTACCCATGTAATTCTGTCTCTGTACCGAAAGCCAGTTTGGCGCATGATAGTAGTGCAGTCTGCAACTATCGGCAGCTTCTCTCCATCAACTAGCATGTCATCAATCACAAAACAAACCACTCTGCCTGGGGACGTGACTCTGTAAAGCTCGTCGCACACTCGCGAGAGCATTTTAAGATACTCGTCATAGTCTCTATACATCCCCGGGTAATCGAAGGGAGCGTTGTAATAGGGAGGCGAAGTCACAGTCAGTTGAATGGATTCAGGTGGGATCTCATGCATGTCCTGGCAGTTACCAAATATGACTTTGTGCCTAGTTCCATGCGTGGCTGCGCGTTGGGCCAAGTTGGTGTACTGGGACTAGCAGAAAGCGGGAGAAAGAATTGGGCCGTTGTCAACTTTCATAGGCCTTTTGCGTTGCGTTGATTTTTTATTCACAAATAGTATAATAGAAAGCGCTCCAAAGACGAGCCCATAACTTACCACATTCGCATCTTTCTAGGTGAACCCGCGTTGAAATATACATTATCATACAAGACGAGATTCGGTACCCTGACCGCTGAAAGCAACAATCCCGATGACCTTGTGATTGGCTATCAAACTCTGAAACATCTTATTCCTAAGCTTGATGGTTCTGAAAAAAGAATAACCACACGAAAGACCACAAACTCCAGAATAAGAGGCCGCGGAGAAACTGCAAGCATCATTCGAGAACTAGAATCAAAGATTCTCCCCACGATATTTTTTTCAAAGCCAAGAACAACCGGTGAAACAAGAGAGAGACTTGTTGAAGTCTCTGGGAAGAAATTCACCAGTCGTAAAGTTAGTCAGGCACTTGGTATACTATGGAAGAAACGGCAGCTCATCAGAACTGGAACTAGGAATTATTACGCCTATTCGAAGTAATCACTCTACGAAGAGCCACTAAGTCTGTTGTGTAGACGACGAGCCACCGCCCTGTCCTTGCTGCAAAGGCGTGCCCTGAGGCTGCCCTATGTCCCTTACACCCATCAGTCCAACTGGTGGAAAAACAGCGGGAGTTCCTGCTGATGGCATATTGGACGGAATGAGCATTAGAGTTGTAGCTTTCCCTTGTAGACCGAGTTCGTAAAGTATGTTCATCCACCTAAGCTCCATAGCTCTCGGGTTTTGTGCATATGTGTTTGCTGCCTCGACCATTTTTTGCGCGGCTTGGTATTCTGCTTCAGCGAGTGTAACTCTCGCTCGTCTTTCTCTTTCCGCTTGAGCCTGCCTTGACATCGCTTCCTGCAACTGAGGAGGGATCGCAATGTCTCTGATTTCTACGGCGGTGACCTTGACTCCCCAGTTTTCTGTTTTCGAATCGATGATTTGTCTTGCTGACGCTCCAATCTTTTCTCTTTCATAAAGCAAATCATCAAAGTTCACGCCGCCTATAGTCTCCCTCAGTGTGGTCTGTGCCGCGAGTTGAGTCGCAAGGTTATAATTCTCAGCATTCAATACTGCCTTTTGGACCTCGACTGGCTGGAAGTACATTACGGCATCCACGTTTACCGGTACGTTGTCGCGTGTGAGAGTCTGTTCAGTTCTAAACGAGGTGACCTGAAGTCTTGTTGATATTATGTACGGTATTTTGCTCACAAAGGGAACGACATACACTACACCCGGCCCCTTGAGTCCTTTGTAGCGACCAAGAGTCAGAACCGGAGCTCTTTCCCATTCTTTCAGGATATGGAGCCCTGAAAGGAAAATTATGAGTATTACTAAAACCACGAAGACAATGATGCCCGTATCGATATAATTGACCACCAAAGATCTCTTCCTCTTTTACATCTTTGCTCTAACTTTTCAATTCCTATATGGGTTGCGGTTCCCTTCAATCGTTGAGAAATTCAAATCGAAGACTCAAAGCCCGCTCGGAACGACAACCAAAGTAAGCCCCTCAACCTTTGTGATGGTGACACTATCTCCCTTTTTCAGTGGACTCAAGCTTGAGTTTGCTAGACTTGCGTGCCATATTATACCATTGACGGTGACCTCGCCTTCTGGCCCGAGTGCTTCGCTATGTACTGTGGCTTTCGCTCCCACTAATGATTCTTGACCGGTCACGGGCTTCTTTCTTAATGTGCTTCCAATGTACCTTGCGTACAGACCCAGCACGGCTCCAACTACGATCAGGATCCCGATCTCTATAATTTCGATGCCTCCAAGTGGATTGGGGCTCACGTACGGAACTTGATATGCAAACAGGATAGTCCCAATAGCGCCCACGACTACTCCGGCAAATAACATGAATCCGTGCCCGGTCTTAATTTCGACTACGATAAGTGCAGCCGCGAGTATGTAAAGAGTTATTGGCAAATAAATGCCCAGATAACCACTCGGTCCTTGGATTACTTCTTCGCCTATAAGCCCTAAAACGACTAGCACAGCTCCACATATGGTCAAAAGAATCGTAGGGTGAAGAAAATCGATCGCAATTGCAACAATTCCTATGATTATCAGAATCCCGTCTAGAGTGGAATTGGCAGAGAGAAAAGTTAGTACCTGTTCACTTGGGTTCTCCGAAACAGTTGTGATAGTGTCACCGGAAACACCGATCAAGCTCAAAGTTTGGGTTAAACTGCCAGAGTAATTAGCAAGGTGATATTGAATTGCCTGATAACCTGTGAATGCAGTGTTGTTAGCAGCCATCAGATTTGCCGCAGTCGTATTTCGACCATGAGCTTGGGCAAGGGCCACCATGTAAGTTGTGTAGTAATTTTGAATGTGTTGCTGTTCAGAGGTTGTGCCTCCAACAACGTAAGGAGTCGAAGGACCGATTACAGTATCGGTGTTGCTCATGAAGATTTGGTCGCTAGCCATCGCGATGTAACTTCCGGCGGATGCAGCTGAAGCGCCAGTGCCAACGAAAGTGTAAACTGGAACGCTTGAACTGTTAATTGAATTTATTATCGTAAGCATATCACTTACGAGACCGCCGGGGGTATTCATGTCAATTACAACAGCTTGGGCGTTGAGTGTAATAGCCTCTTGGATTCCTCGCGTCATCATAGACGCAGATCCTTGGTCAATTTCTTCGAAGAGTTGAATTACCACCACTTGCTTTGGTGCCGCAGTTGCAGATGACTTAGTGATTAAAATCGAGGAATTATTTTGTTGAGTGACGGAAGAAAGGACAGGAATCGCGATTAGCGCCACAGCTGCCAGTAAGAAAAGCGTTCTAAGATTTCGTGAGTTTCTGCCTTGATTCTTTTTCAATCCGAGTACATCTTGTTAAGCAAAGGTCTGCTTCAAAGGTGGAACTTCCAATGCTATAAAGGGCTCTGTCCCATCTTTGGTTGGTAGAGAAAAAATCCACCATGCTCGAACTTTACAATTGGCGACTTTCACTTTTCGATCCTTAGTCATTGAGCAATGCTGAAACTTCCAAGGCCACATACCTGTCTCTTGCATAATTCCGAGCTAGACTCAATTAAGTTTAGTTCTGTAGAAATGAGCATCACCCACTTCGATTTTCTCGATCATGCGAGAAATTTGCCAAAGCCATAAATCACACAAAACTGCTGTCGCATCTTGAGGTTTCTAAAATGGAAAGCAAAAACAAACCCACAGTAGAAGATGCACGTCTGCTTATGGACTTAGTGAAACTAAGCTCCACTGATCGCCAAGTGAAAGCAGCGCAGTGGTTTTTCAAGGAATTTCTCCCCAAGAAATTCACAGATTACTTAGAGTTTAGGCGCCAATATCCCATGGGGTCTGAAGAGGCAGGATACGTCGGGGAGATAATGAGCTGGTATGAACTTGCAGGTGCCATGGTAGAACACGGTCTCCTAAATGAGGATCTTCTCTTCGATATCGCCGCACCTCCAAGGTTCTTCTGGGAGCCCTTGAAAGTGGTAATCTACGGACAAAGAGCCGAGATGAAGGAGCCCAGGATCGGAGAGAACTTCGAGCTTCTCTATGAGAGAGCAAAGAAATGGGAGAAAAACCATCCTCCGAAAATCAAACTAATGGCCGCCTTGAAAACCAAATAGAATACAAAGATCGCGGCGCCTAACAAAGCGCCCATTCTCTTTTTATTGGGATTTATCCAGATCTCGAAACACTTCCTTCGCCGCAGAGAGACCATTGAGGGCAGCTGGAAAACCGGCGCAAAGGCAAATCTGCATGAGTATTTCCACCACTTCCTTGCGCGAGCATTCCACCTTCAGGGCACCGCGAATGTGCAATTTGGGCTGAGAAGGAGCGTAACCGATCGCCGCCAACGCTGCCACGGCCACCATTTCGCGCGATTTCACGTCTAGTCCCGGGCGAGACCAAATCTCGCCGTAAGCAGATTCCATGATGTAGCGTGCGAAATCAGGAGCGATGTCTTGCAAGTTCTCCAATATTTTTTTTGCTCCATCGCGATCAACTCTTTCGAGAGCTTCCACTCCTCGTTTGACCCGATCTTCGGCTCGGCTCACACCATTAGACTCTTGGCTTGCGCGCACTTTGTCTTCTTTAAGCGTAGCGAATTTTCAAATTTACCGCAAGTGGAGGTGTCGCTGACACAAATCAAGGAGTTATGCCTAACTACATTTGGCTAATCTATAGAAACTTATCTTTCCTAATTTTCGAGTTCACGGTACTTCCCTAGGTAGTCAGGCCCACTTAGTCTTGCCTTATATAACAGGGCCAAAAACTAGACCTCAGCGATTTCTTTGCCGCGTCAAAAATGGGAAACGCCTCCCGGAAAAGGTGAAAAAAATGTGATACCGAAGCATCACAAAGTTCTTCTCGAAAACGAGCACGTACGGGTCCTCGAAGTGAGAGTCCCGCCTAAAGAAAAGACTGACATGCACTGGCATCCTGCGTTTGTCGTGTATCAAATCAACGGAGCCAGAGTCCGCACGAGTTCAAAAGACGGAAAGAGCAGGGAAACTGATGTTGTGCCCGGGAACGTGGGGTGGTCTGACGGTGGATGGCATGAAGCGGAGAATCTGGGTTCAACAGAGTTCCACGGAATAATCGTGGAGCTGAAAAAGTAGTTACTCTAAGAATTTTGCAAAGTTTATCCCTGTTTGACCTAGTAACCGACGCTCGCCAGTGAAGTGGTAAAGAAGCGTCGGGTTCGAGAGAAGGGCAGGAGAAAGCTGCAGGGTATTTTGATAGGCAAAGTACTGTGAATCCATACTTCGGCTCCTCATAACAAAAGTAAGTTAGCGTATGCATTGGGCATGGCTTGAAGATCCGAGAACTCTGGCGCCTCAGTCGCACTCCCTATGACGAAGTGGCATTTCGATCTAACAAGTCCAGCAGCGGTGGAGTATCAAGCCTCGGAGGATCAGGCGCTAGCATCAACAAACAATTCAAATTGATCTTGCGCAGCGCCAAGATCAGCAAGATCGCTTTCGCAGTTTTTGGAAGCATCGGCGCGGGAATTCCCTTTCTTGACTTTCTTGCTTATCGCGGGCCCGAATCATTGGTCAGCGCCATTTCTTTGAGTCTTGCAATCAGTCTCGCCTACGTCGTATTTTACTCTCTTCAGATCCTGCCAGAATTTTCTAACTCTGAAGCTTTTTCGACGCTTTACAGTCTACCCCTGAAAGAATCAGAGTTCTCCCTCCTGACAGTATTTTCCTTTATTCGAACCTTTGACTATCTTGTTCTTGGCACGGGTCTCATGCAGATCATTGTGATCTGGATCCTGACTCACTCCATAGTAGCCTCTCTTCTCATGGGTTTTGGAGCGTTACTCAACGCAGTATTCGCAGCCGCAATCGCGCTTTGGTTCTCGGGCTTATTCTACAGAAGAGTATTGCACGCTGCTTCGAGATCCAAAACTGCCACTATTGGACGCCTGCTCTTCCTCGTTGTCTGGGGTTTCGCCGCAATGAGCATAGGCTTTCTTTTCAATCTTCTTAGTTATCTTCTGCCCGTCATCAACGATGCCCTAGCCTCGGGCTATACGAATCCCAAAGGGATTGCGCTTTCCATACTCCATCCTTTTGCGATCAGCTTAGCCATCACTGTGACGATCTTCCCCAATCTGGGCAATGCACAGGGATCGGGCATTCCTCTCATTTCATTCTTGGTTCCCTTTATCGCATCGCTTTGCTACGCCGTGTTAGCTTTCTTTGTTGGAAAGCACACCTATGCCACTTTGTCAAGAGTCGCCCATTCCAAGGCCAGCATTTCTCTTCGGATAATTACAAAGAGTTTTTCCTTAAAATTGCACCAGCCGCTCGTGGCCCAGATCGTCAAGGATCTGAGGTTAGCTTCGAAAAATCCCTCAATGGCCTTTTTGTACGCGCTTCCCGTCTTTGTGGTTTTCATGCTGGCAGTGATCACCTCGCAATTTCCAGTGATGCACGCCTCCTCAGTCATTGTCAGCACCGTTGTGGGTTGCTCCTTTACGATTATGATTTCTACTACCTTACTTAACACAGAGGGGACCGGGCTCGAGTATTCATTTTCTTTGCCGGTGAGAGTGCGCCAAATCATAGATGCCAAGACCCTGGTTGCAACTTTGATGTTCGCCCCTGTTCCTGCAGCCCTAATTACTCTCGGCCTATCAAAAGAGCTCACGTCTTATTATTCGCTGCTCATTCCTGTTATTGAAATCATAGCGGTGTACGCAGCATGTATGACTGAGATAACGCTTTTCTTTGGCTCGGGAAAGTCAAGAGGCTTCAGCGCTGTTGCGGGAGCGGGTATTGGCAGATTAGTACTATCCCTAGCTGCAGCATTGATGGTGTTCATGCTTCCGCTCGCAGTCTATGCCGTAGAATTCGTACTAACATCAAATCATATTCTTTCTATTCTCATGATGCTGGTATCGGCTTGGGTAGAGTTTGTTTTTGTATTGGGTGTCAACAGGAAAATGACTTCCTGAAACAATGAATGCTTGCGCCATAATTCTCAACACTTTTCAGATGCTTAATTTACTCCTTTGCAATTGTTCAAGGCTCACCCCTACGGAGTTTCCTTGTCTTATGTTCGTAGACAATGGCATATTCTGTGCCTGCGTGGAAAAGATACTCTAGGGCGTTCGAATCGCATCGCATCAATCAAGTACGCCTGAATCCGAGCCTCTCACTCCTTTTGCTCAAGGACGCAAGCGCCGACATGCCAAAAACGCTTTACGTTTCGGCTAAGACGCCTAACCTTTAAAATCGCTCACAAACTCGCTTTAGAAGTTTGAATTCCCCGGGATGCGCTCAAATAGGCTGTTTTGAATCGGAAAGGAAAACTCGAAAGTGTGGTTGATGTTATGACAACAATACAACCAGACTCATTGGAAAGGAGAAGAAATGAATTAGGATTTTATGAAATTGGTAAGTTCAATAGGATGCCAATATACATGTGTAATGAAAAGGCAACCGCCTCGCAATCAGCAGACCGCCTCACACATGCTAAATTAGCCCTGCCTACATACCAATTTTTGCTTCCCGCTTTTAGCTCGGACATTTCACTGAGAAGAAAATTCAATGACAACGGAAAAAGTGATTGCGCTTTTTGGATAACGGGCATCGGTAGCGACACAAACCATCTAATCGACGAATCTCAAGAAGCAGAAATCACACCTGCTCAAGAAGCAGAAGCCCTGAGACTTGCAGAATCAGGCATGAATTACAGGGATATAGCCAAAAAGTTAGGCGTTACGGCTTTAGGCGCATATTATGCACTGAAGAAAAAAGGGAAAACAAGGGCAAAAAAATCAATAAAGCCAAGAAGTTCGGCTCTTTGCACTTTTGATAAGAAAGGAAATCTTATCGTGGGCAAGGGAGAGTCTTTAGAAAATACAGTGCGTGTGTCAAGAGGCGCGGATGATTCTTCTCTTCTGTTCTTCGTTCTTCGTGATAGTTACTCTCGCATAGGTGGTGCGCGTTTCGTCATTGCCGCGTGCAACGGTAGGCAGTTCACGCCTGACTTCGCCGCTAGAGTCGTGGTTGGAGTTCCATCACGTAAGGCAACCGCCTGATTTTTAGGACTTGGATGGGATTTCTTTATTCGCCTCGGTTCCCTCGGCGACCACCACCACCTCCCCCTGTATACACACATGAAAGCTGCAATGGCTTTATTCTCAATTATGGGTACTAGCGTTGCAAATTATCCTGAGTATGAAAGGGAGTATATGACTGGCGCGAAATAGATAGGGCACTACAGGAACTATGTCCCTTTGGAAATGATACTATTTGAGCCACTTTTCATTATGAATAGATGAGATTAGGGCACTAGAGGCGAACCAGCTACCTCAAACGTTTCTAGGTTGAAAACAACTCAAAACAACTCAGGAAATTAAAAAGCGCGTGAAAGTGAAATTTGGATTTCACGTATTGAATTGAGCTCTCTGAAAGTATTTTTCCGATATATTTCGTAATAAGAACTATAGCCTTCGCAATAGCCCACTTCGATATTTATTATCAGTGTACTGGAATTTCAAAAACTCGGTAACGCCAAGCCCAAAACGTCTGCCATCGCCCTAGACTAGGAAAATTCTCCGAGAGGTGAAGTTAGATTAGGCTAGCACTGCTTATCCAGTCCTTCGGACGTTTTGGCGGAGCCGAGCGGGCAGCCTTGTTACACTACAATCGTCTGAAAAGCCTAGGGAAGGATGTGGATCTGTTTGCTGATTTCAGCGACAGCCAATTTCGGGCAAGGGACGAACTCAAAGCTACATCTGTCAACGCGCTACCTCACTTGATTTACGAACCAGAATCGTTGCGAGTGTTCCGTCACCTCGATGAGTATGATCGAATACTCGTGCATCATCACATAGAACCTGTACTTGCTTATCGTATTGGGAAGTACCTCTGGAAAAAGACTGCTTGGTACTCGGGAAGCATCTTCGAGCCAGCCTATTCAGAACTCCTGCATGGACAGGACTATAGAAACGTGAGCTTGACATTTGAAGAGACTACCAAATCCTTCTACGGCAACGGATTGGGAACGATTGGCTTGGCCCTGTTTCCCATTTCAAAGAGAATTTTGCGAATTTTGGACTTTCAAACGGTCATTAGGTACAGGAAAATAATTTCCAACAGCAAATATCAAGCACGCTATTTGAAGAATGTCTATGGTGCAGACTCGACAATAATCTATCCCCCTGTCGAGAGCTCGCTGCTCACTGCAAAGGCTCTCCCAGTCGAGATCCCCAAGCCATTCGTCCTAATGGTCGGGGCGTTTGTCCCGTACAAGAATTTTGAAAACGGAATTCGAGCTATGTACCCGCTAAGAGACTCTTTTGATTTAGCTATGGTAGGAAGTGGATTACTCAAAGATCAGTACAGAAGGATCGCGGAAAGCGTTGGGGTGAAGCTACACATCTTCTATGGGTCTAACGATTCCATAATGCACAGCCTATACTCTCGTGCCTCTTTCTTGATACATCCTTCTCTCTTTGAAGGATTTGGCTACATTCCTGCAGAAGCTGCCCTTCACAAGAAAGCTACCGTATTGACAACGAGAAGTGGTGTTAGGGAGCTACTTTCTGATGGCAAAAGCTCTTACTTTTGCGATCCTACAGATCTTGAGACGATGAAAAAACGGGCGAGGTATCTTGCTGATCACCCCGAAAAGTCAGAAGAGATGGGCAAGAATGCGTACAACGCAATAAAGAATCTTTGCTCTAAAGAACAATCCTTACAATTATGGGAGGAGCTCGAGGGTTGGGAGAACTAGAAAACAAGAAAAATTTCAAAGAAAAGCTGGGTAAAGTAAAAGATGCATTATTCTCTTTACCTCAACAATTCTTTAGCTTGCGTCCGACTTGGAAAATATTGTTCATAGGTTTTGTCTTTATAGCCTCGATCCTAACTATAGCTCTTGCAGGTACCGTTCCAGCTCAAAACATCAATGTTGTTAACGGGCAAAAGTACCTCTCACAAACATACGCGGAAAGTCCAATCGCTAATATTGGATTCAATGATAGTTTCTCGAATTGGACACTGGCATCCGTTTCTCCGAACGTGACAGCACATGTAATAGAAGCTCCCACTGGTCTAACACTTACAGGAACATTTCCAACATCTTCAAAAGCAATGAGTGTCACAATCCAACAGAGTTTCTTTGTAAATGTGACTCAATATCCTCTGATGTATGCTAACATCAATGTCACTTCAGGGGTAGGGTATGGTCTAAGATTTTTCTCTGCTGCGCAAAATGGAACCTCGATCCCTCTTTGGAGCAACTCTGACAGTTTGAATCATAGACCAGGTCAGAATCAATTTGAAAATATTCAGGTAAACCTCCCCCTCTTAGCAGCGGCAAATTCAGTCCCGAATGTGGGAAACGCAACTAAAGTCCAATTGTACGTCGAGAGATCGGCAGAATCCTATCCTACAAACTTCACAGTTACCTTAGATGCCTTGAAATTTCTAAATTATGATCTCGTCTCTTTTCAGTCAGGGCAGACCTATCACGCCGTGTATTTCACATTCAATAGTTTACCGAACTTGAGCTCAACTTGGGAATTGGACAAGATTAATCTGGGGATGAGCTTGGTTGGCTCTTCAGGTGCGTCCTACACAGTTTTACAGTTGAACGGGACTACAGCTGTAACCGGCTACAGTTATAAGTACAGTTCTTCAGTTTCTACCTACGAGTACACTCTTTACCCCAAGAACCCTACGAAAGTTTTCACGGACGCTTTGCCTCCTGATCCCAGCTCCAACAACCAAACAACTTCGAACTTTTCGATCGTGGTCGTAGCTCTTTCAGGTACTCTTAGCAATATCAAACTCAACAGTGTATCCTTTGTTTACACGCCCACCCCGGGAGCCGCCCCTCAAACTGCACCGATCGGAGGCGACTATTGGTATCTTTACCTCATCATCTTCGTTTTTCTCTTGCCACTAACCGTCGCACTTCTTCTCTACCAAGAGTTTAGGAAGGACAACTTCAAACCCTATTATCTTGCGATTGCGCTTGCCACTGGTCTCGTATGCAGGTTTGCACTTGCTCCAGTTGCATCCCAACCTTTTGATCTGAGCGTGTATGCAACTTCAGCGAGAGGTTGGTTCGAGTACGCTGTTTCGAACACTTCCCTGGGCCCAACGATGCCCTTTACCTTCTTGCTCTACTGGTTGCCCTACTCGTTTTATGCTCTATTTTTGAAATTTGGTTTCCATGATTTCTTTCTTCTAAACCAGCAAGTGGGCTTTTTTGAAATGATTTTCATTAAGGTTTTCCCTATAATAGCAGACGTTGCAATTTTTTTTCTTTTTTTACGCTTCGATGATGACGAGGGTGGCTCTGGTAATCTCAACAAAATATTTGCGATCTTTTATTTCCTAAATCCGCTCTCGATCTACATTTCCTCGGTCTGGGGGCAGTACGAGGCAAGCACAGTTTCACTCATTGTTCTTGGATTCCTATATCTTTCTAGACACTCTGATGATGAACATATTGGCTATCTAAAAGCCTCCCTAGCATTTGTGGTTTCTGCCCTAATCGAAGTTGTGGGTTTGATTCCTCTTGCTTTTCTTTTCATAAAGTCACTATTTGCAAAGCCTTTTAGCTTCAAACGACCTCTACTGCTTCTTGCCCCTCTTTTGCTAATTTTCGTTTATCCTCCGGAATTTCACACAATGTATCTGATTTACCTCTCTGCTGTAGGTGTGTCTTCTACTCTCTTGCTTTCCCAGCCACATACAACCTATACAATTCTCTCAAATTTTCCTCAGGTGCTTCCGTACCATCCACTATTGATTTCCCTTGCCGCGATCTTGGTAGTTTTTCTGGTTAGGAGAGACTTTACACTGAAGAGTCTCGTTTTATTCACTTTTCTAGCATTTGTAGCGTTCCTGCTATTTGCAGCTCAAGAACCTCAGTGGTGGTTGATGGTTCTTCCTCTGGGCCTTCTCTATGCATCAGTGTCTGGCAAGTACTCTCTAGGCGTTTACATGCTGACTTTTGGAACACTAGTGACTTTTCTTATTCTGAGTTTTACGCAAGGCTCTGGATACATTTTGTTCGGCACAGCAAAAGACGATCTCGTGCCTCTGCTCGAAAACGCTTCACACGTAATAAATCTCTACACTGTCGGAACGACGGCCGCAGCTATCCTTGCACTAGGATACGCCCTTCTCTCGCCAAGAGAAGCATTGGGAACTCGGCCCATACTTAGGAGTTCCCTTATCTTGTTTGGAGTATTCATCCTTTCTTTCTTTTGGTTGAGCATCATGGGTGTGCCCCTATGAGAGAGGACTCCGAAGCCGAAGAGAAAGAAGTGCTAATGTACAGGTATAACTTTAACGACATTTTTACTCTTGAATCCAATATATCCTATTTCGAAGGCATGTTTCACTTTTTCAAGATCCCAATGGGAAAGAGTCTCGGAGGATCAGTGCACACTTTTCAATTCGAGTTTTGCTTGGACAAAAAACTCAACCTCGACATAGAGAATAAGGAAAGAATCAACCTCATGCTCTTTTACAATCGGAAAGATGGTTCTGTGGAATTTCGATATCCGTGGTTCAAACCAATATGCGCGAAGCTTGAGTTTTTAGATCAAGGTTTTCGTTTCACATTCAACAAGCATTATCTCAGATTTTCAAACATTCTCGCTGAAGGTTGGGAACTGATTGATATCTTTCGAAGTACTCTATTGTCTCTTCTAGTACGAAACCAAAAATACATGATCCATGGGGCAGCAGTGCGACTAGGCGATGAAGGTATTTTGCTTCCGGCTTGGGGGAACACTGGCAAAACATCGACCTCTTGGATGCTCGCAAAACGTGGAGCAGAATTTCTCACTGATGAATTTGCAATAATAGATTCTGGGTATTGCTACGGCCTTCCATGCAGTTCTCTTGTCTCGGGTAAGACGGCTACGAGGTTTGGAGTGAAACTCAGTTGGAACGAACACGCTAGACTTTTTTTAAATGATGCAAGATCGAAAATCCTTTCATCTCGGTATGCACCAGGCGGGATTAAGATCTACCCGGACAAGTTGTTCAAAGTTTGCGAAAAGGCAAAGATTACTCAACTTGCAATAATCGAGAATGGGACCGAGTGTTTCGACAGCATAGGTAAGCACGAAGCATTTCTTAAGATCAAATCCATTCAAGACTACGAATTTGGTTGGAAGTCAAACCCCTTTCTATTGGCTAAGTCATTTTTCTCCGGTTTTGACCTCAACGCACTTGCGGCAATGGAAAATGACTTTCTGGAGAATTTCCTTGCCGGTTTGAAGGAAATTCATATTGTCTCCTCAAACTCTGGGGAACAATACAAACCCTTCCTTGCTAAAGTGGCCGTAATCGAAGAAAAACAGAAAGTAGTTCGTTAGGGAAGAGATATACTTCGATGAGTGCTTCTGGTGAAACTTCTAGCATTTTTTCTGAAACCGCGCAAACCAAAAACGAGGCTGATGAGCGAGGTAGAACAATCAGTAAGGGAGTAAGATCTCTTACAGCACAAAACATAGGAACCAGCATTCTGGCCCTTGTGTTTGTAAGCGCACTAGTGCGCTACCTTCCCGGCTCGCAATACGGAGTTTATAGTGCTATCTCGATCGTTGTTAGCATTGCCGCTGCTTTTGCTACCTTCGGACTGCAAGATGCCGCTACGAGATTTGTCTCTATCCCTGGAGCACAGAGAAGCCAGGCAGCGTCGGCTGTGCGGAAAATAATTTTTCTCTCAGTCATCTCTTCTGCTGTGGTCTCGCTTTTCGTTGTTGCATTTTCTCAATCCATATCTTTGTTTTTTACGAAGAGTACGAGCTTTGTTCCCGACTTTGAGCTTGGCGCTGTATGGCTTTTCTCGAATTCTATCGCCCTAATCTTTCAAGGCGTTGTACAAGGACTTAAGAAGTACTCGCTATTGGCAAAAATTCTTTTTGTTTCAAGAGCTGTTATGGTCGCGCTCACCATAGCGGGCTTGACAGAACACGCAAATTTGTTTATTTCGATCTACTCATGGATCGTTTATGGAGCGTTAGTTACTGCGTGGGCCTTCAAGGTGGCAAACAAAGAGCTGCGGGATGCCACTTCTAGCGATAGAGCAGCTCGACAAGTCTTAGTTACCCAAGGTTTCGGATATACTAGCATATTTCGTTACACTTTCCCCTTGGGTTTAGCCGGCATTCTCATTGTCGCCACTCAGAATTCCGATTTGGCGGTGGTTGGAGGTTATCTAAACCCTTTTTCGCTTGGAGTTTACAATTCAGTGATTACAATCTCAAGTTTTCTTTCTTTTGTTTTGCTTACGCCTCTTATAACGGCGATCTTTCCCGAAGCCTCTTCTAGCTCGACAAATTCACTTCAGATATCAAATGGGTTACGTCTTGCGTTTAGATTCATCTTCTTAGGCGTCCTACCGGCATCTTTTTTTGTTGCGGCAACTTCACCGCAACTTTTGCTCGTGCTATCGGGTCAACCAAGCTACCTAGCAGGATCAATTTCCTTGGAATTGATAGCCGCATTTTACTCTTTGCTTGTAGTTCAGACAGTGGTCTATTCGGTTCTGCAAGCGATCGGGCGAACGTTTCATGTTCTTCTGATAACATTGACTGCCACTGTTGCTGAGATCTGTGGGTCGATAATGCTTGTTCCGGATTTTGGACTGTTTGGAGCTGCACTGGCAAGAGTACTTGGCGCTCTTTTTGGAGCGGTTGTGTCAATTTATCTCGCAAGAGGATTGCTTGTGAAAAGAGAGAATCAAGGATTTTATTGGAAGGCTGCTTTCTCAGCGCTATTTCCTTTTTCCATAATACTATATTTGTCTAATTTCGTCTCTCACGCCACCGTGACCCTTGTTCCCTATTCGCTAATATGGGGAGCTTTGCTTCTATTTTGCATTCGCACGTTTAAACTTCTCAATAATGAAGACCGCGTGCTCCTCAGTCATATTTTGCCAGGAGGATTGAAAAAACTGCTAAGCTACATCTAGAAAGACAACACTAACGCCTGCCACACTACGAATCCGTTTATGCACTGCGCTTGGCAAAGAAAGAGCATATAACGCATAGGTCCTATGTCCAAGCGAAGTTACCTGCAATGCCCATTCCAGAAGCAGAAGAAGTGGCAATACAAGTGCGCAGGATCAACTGGGAACTCTTGGATGAATATTATAGATATGACTGGGACGATCCTGAATGGCTAGCTAAAAAGGCAGATGAAACAGAACAAGAATTTAAAGAGCGTATGAAACCCGTTGATGAATGGAACAAAAGGAAAGAACAACTGCTTGAATCAATAGCTCGAAGAGTAAAGTATGAAGTCTTGATGAGAAGAGTGGTGGCTCCGGGTCATAGAGGCAAGCTAAATTCTAAATCAATATACGATATGGAGCCAGTTTCGGGCACTGAACCGGATTACCAGGTCCTCTTAACAAAACCTGCGCGCGACGTCAGGATCACAGAAGCTACACATTTGGTGATCACGGATTTAAAACAGCCCTAAAGAAACGCAAGCAAAGTTTTCTCTACCTTTTTTGATAGATTCACTTGTTTCACGACGAATCAATGCGTACTAACGTCAGAAATTTCTCCTGGCGACTTTTTCCGCATTCTTGTTGGCATGGTCCTCCGAGACGTAAATCCCGATCAACTGTGAGAGGTTGTTATGGTAAACATACTATTGGCCAAAGGTGCAGCAGCCATCAATGTACCGGGGTCCTAGCTAAGACACGATCGATTGCCTGCTCGTACAATCTAGGCCTTCGACGTGTATGGAATATTTTATTTATCCAATAAAAAATGACATCCTGAAAGATGATGTCTGAGACACTTCTTGTCCGGGACTATATGGCACATCAAGTCATTACCGTTAATGCTTCGGATTCTGTCTTTGATGCAACTGAAAAAATGATCAAGAACAACGTTGGATGCATCGTTATCATGGATAACGGCGAGGTCGCGGGAATCGTGACCAAGGGAGACATCTTGAAGAATTCGTTATTGAAACTTAAAGATCCCGTGAACACTAATGTCGGCTTGATAATGACCCACCCTTTCACCACGATAGAGTCGGAAGCTTCTCTGGAAGACGCCGCGAACCTAATGTCTCAGAAGCAGGTAACAAAGCTTCCTGTGCTCGAAGATGGAGTCTTGGTTGGAATCATCACGGCTACGGACATTATGCGCGTGGAGCCTGAGTACGTGAAGTACTTGAAAAACCTCATCTATTCAAAAACTCCGGCATTAAAGGTCTAGAGTTAGAGTAACGGTAATGTCTTAACTCAGCGAGTTTTGTAGGACATGATATCGATAGCTTTCCTCGGTTTGATTTTGATCAATACACGTGGATAGCGCATCAAGTCCTCGAACTCGCTCTTCGCGTATTTTGCTGCGACATACTTCTTTACAATTTCCAAAGTGATCTCTCTGAGATTTGCTTTCGTGAGTTTCGCTCTTCCCTCAACTATTATTCCTCTGTATGGAGTAACATCCGTATCTACTATTAGAGCAACCTTCGGATTCTCTCTTACAAGCCTCACTTTCAGCCTGTCCTTAGAAGTGGTAATGTAAAAGTGACCTTCTTTCCAAAGATACCAGACAGATGATATGTGGGGTGTGCCATCTTTCTCTGCGACGGCAAGTCTCAAGAGTTTGACTCGGCCTTGGGTTAGAAAATTGAAGTTCTTTGGCTTGTTAAGATCAACTGAAACCATGAAGCAGGTCGAAAGCCACGACTCGTAAAAACCTAGCGAAGTCCGTTGATCAATTTCAATGCGTTCAATAGGCCTTTGGCACAAGATTTTGCTCCGTTTACTTAAGAAATACACCTAAGCTTCTTTTTTCACCCATAGAAGAAACAGAACCGGTTTTTCCGACGTATTTATACCCCCTCCCCCCTAGCTTCTACATACGATACAAATTGCAATGGTTTGAAGCGCCCTAACTCCATTGTTTCATGGTCGTATAAAAAAAACGGTGGCAGAGCTATCTATTTTCAGAAATAGCCATTGCTACATGCAATTGGTTTGGTTCA
>JASHNZ010000071.1 GCA_030041355.1 Nitrososphaerales archaeon | reverse complement strand
TTAGTTTGGCCAAGTTCTTTACGTAACGAAAACTGATACGTGTTGAAATGCAGCTTTTGAATGCTAGTAACATTGAACTCGATCACTGAGGGATAAGTCTTCTAGCCAAGTGGATCTTAGGAAGCTCGCAGCTTGCCGAGATTTGGAACTATATTCAATCTCTCAGCCTCCGGTTGCCCAACCACTAGAAAAACGCTTTTCAAGCGTGTTGAAATCGTCCAATACAGTGCACTTACTTTTTGCGTGCTTCTGCAAAGACGATCTTGACATTTAGCCTCGGCGAAACGATCTCGAATAAGGACGGCATTATAGATACAAGGGCCATCTCATCAGTGGCCGAGCAATTCAAGAGACTTGTTTCATTTTCCCAAAAAGTCCAAATCATCGCAGTTGCTGGAGCTGGAGGCCTGGGAAGGGATTACATCCAATTTGCAAGAGCTCATCTACAGAAAAAAGCTGACTTGAATCCAATCGCGATAAAAGCTTCTCAGGTTAACGCATTACTTCTCGCCTCTGTACTTCGCAATTCATCAATTTTGACAAATGCTGAAATTCCAGAGACTTTGGTCGACATCGATAGCTATCTTTCCTCGGGGTTCGAAGCCATAGTACTCGGAGTGTTGCAGCCCAGCTTGACGTCAGACAGCACCGCCGCAAGCATAGCTCAAAGAAATGGCAGGTCCCCTTTGGTGATTGTCTCCACTGCCGGAGGAATTTTAGAAGGGTCTGAACATGCTCAGAGGCAAAAGAGCATTTTACCCAAAGTATATCGATCCTATCTCAAGTGGATAATTAAGTCGAAGCCAAAGGAACATGTTCTTGATAGTCAAATTTGCAAAATACTGCTAAGCGAGAAGAGTAAAGGCATGAAAGTTCTCGTGACTGGCTATTCTAATATTTTTGAAGCTACAAAGGAACTACTTCTAACAAGAAGTAAGAGAAGCATAAGCGGAGCAACCCGAATTTTGATCTAGCGTTCATTTCTCCCCTTGCTTCAAAACTGTCCCAGGGTTTGTCTCACTTACTCCTTTGGGTCCCACCTTGACATCCTGTGCAATTCTCTTCCAATATGCAAATCTGATTATTAGGAAAGCTATTGGCAGTAAATAAAAACCAAGAAACTGCAATAACCCGAGAACTGAGATCAGGAAATTCTGCCCGAATTCTAGTAGCACCGCGATATGAGCTGGAGTGCTGAGAGAAATAGTAGGCGCCACAAATCCTAGTACCGTTGAAATGTTGATCGCAATCAAATTTCTCCGGTAGACGAGAATTGAAAGTGGGGTGATTATTATCACCGCAGTCGCGGTCAACTCGATCAAGGCCATTGGGACCAGTCTATTTACGAACAGCAGAAGGCCGCCCAAAGCCAGGCAGACAGCCGAGCCAAGAAGCAATGCGCTCAGAACGTTCGTGATCTTCAAGTGAGCTTCCAATCCCATTCCAGGTATTTCAAAGTGTAGGTATAGCTTTTGGAACCGAACAGTTTTTGAAGCGTCTTTCTTTTTAGTATCCTTTGCAAAATGTCAAAACAATCCAAGAAAAAAGGGAGGGTTGTCAAGCCAGCAAAGATGAGCCACATGACAACTTACATTGTGGTTGGCATAGTCGCGGCAATTATTGTTGCTGCAAGTGCTTGGTATGTTTATTCCTCGTCGCGTCATACCACTACTACTAGTAGTACGACTGACACCGGCACATCGGGATTTGTTTATGCTATAATTACCACGGGCCAAGGCACAATGGTAGCGGAGCTTTTCAAGAATGAAACTCCGATAACAGTCGATAACTTTGTGAGCCTTGCAAATTTAGGGTTTTATAGTGATCTAGTTTGGCACCGGATAGTGGCGGGATTCGTTATTCAAACAGGAGATCCTACATCAAAAAATGCTGCAGGAGTACCTTGCGAATGGGGAAGCGGAGGATCAAACAAGACTATTCCGCTTGAAACTGTTTCTTACTTGCACAATACAGAGGGAACTCTAGGTATGGCGAGAGGGGCATCAGATAATAGCGGGAGTTCGCAATTCTACATAAATCTAGCTAATAATTCTCAAAGTTTGGATGGCAAATACACTGTTTTTGGTCAGTTAATTTCAGGATTGAGCGTTGCTCAAGCTATAGGAAGTCTTCCAACCCAGACTTGTACAGGCAATGATGCGGGAAATACTCCACCCCAAAATCCTTCACAGGCGCTTGTCTTGTCAATTAAAATCCAGAACACGCCCTAGCCCTTAGAGACACGACAGCTAAGGCATCGGCAGTGTTCCTTAGCTTTCTTCCATTAACCAGAAGACGTTCCCGTCCAAGTCCTTCATCATCGCATACTTTCCCCAGCCCTGATCTATGGGTTTTTGCGAGAACTTTACATCCTTCTTTGAAAGTTCGGCATACGTTTTGTCCAGGTTGTCAACATAGAAGAGAATTCCGGTGTTGCCTTTTTCCAGAGGTTTAGTTTCGCATAAGTGAAGCTGAAATCCGTTGCCTTTGGGCAGTGCCATCGTAATCCAATGATCTTCATCTGACCTTACGACAAAGCCTAGCTTGTCTTGATACCATTTCTTCGCTTTCTTCCCGTCCTTTACAACCACGGCTACTGAATTGATCGATTTGATCATGTAATAACACATCCTTGAGGATAAGCTTTGGAATGGTTCCTTATTTGGATTTTATTTTTCCAAGCTTTCTTCACTCGGCGGTCTCTGCACTCTTGCCTTTGCGCTTGATTTCATACCGCTGGATCAGTTCTCTTGCCTTGGCCGAGATTTCCTCCCACTCCCAGCCGGCGACGCTCATTCTGCAGAGATCGACCTTCCAGGCATTGTTTCTCATCTGCCATCTGTACATTCTGAGGTCTCTGCCAAAGCTGCCATCAACAACCACAAGCGCGATAATCAGTTTGTCACTGCGATAAATGTCGTACCCTTCGAGAACTTTGAATTGCGGAGATACTGGATATTGTACATTGCTTTTAGAAGTAGTCTTAGCTTGATCTTCCTGCTGGTTTGACATTTCTAGTTAATCTGCCCAATCGTCCAGGGTCAAGCCTAGGATAATAGGCTTAACGTTTGCAGCTTTCCAGAAAACAGGAAAGAATTGTAACGGGGCCGTAAAACTACTGCTTACTCATTTCCTTCTTTTCCGAGGAAAGGTAGGCTTTGTAGCAGTCATCGTTGTCATACACGTGGTCTAGGTATTCGTCCAGCGTGAACTCTTTGTTGCACGCGTCGCAAGTTCGCATTTGCTGCGGGGCTATGTTTGAAGGCTTGCCCGCAAGCTTTTGGAGCGGTCTCTCATTCCTACCGCCGCCTGTGCGATCTTTCGCGCTCATGCTGTGAATCGTCTGCTGACCCCATGAATGGCGCCAGGAGCTTCTTTAGAGTTGCGATTAGATTTTCAACATTTTTGAAATCTTGTTCAAAGTTTCTGCAATAATTATGGAAGTTAGTGCGCAATTCAGGAACTAGCCACTTTTATCGTGATCTTCTTGATTCGCTTTTGATTCCTCTCTATCCCGTACATTCACTTTCCCAAAAAAATGGAGGAAAGAAATTCATGCGTTCTAAATGGTTCTGATCGCTTTGCGAAAAGTGGCGATTATCATCACGCCGTCGTACACTAATCGTACACGTTAATTGCATGATAGTTTTGCATTAACGGCACCTAAATCTTGTCGCTGTTCAACAAACTGTTTGTTGAACCGTAGGAAATACCACTCCCTTCCGCGATGATGCGGAATTGCCATAATAAAGCAACGAAGTAGTTATGCAATGGCTACTTGGATTAGACGTGTGTGGAAATTAGAGAGGGTAGATCCTTAAAGGACCTACTTAAAGCAAAACGATTAGGGCACGAAACAAAGGCAATTTGAAACCGGCATATGTAGATGACCAGGGGGAGGGGGGTATAAATACTTCCGGAAAAACGGTTTTGTGCCGTTAATTGAGTGGTTCAAAATTTGGTTTTATCGGTTACAGAATTAACGGCACAAAATTCCAGCTCTTTTTGTTTGTCCCCATAATTCTTCTTTATCGAGAAATGAGAGTTATTCGTTCACTTTTGCAAGCGTGACCTAGATCTCCCTGAGTTTCCCCTCAAGTCCTTTCACCAGTGCCAAACTATGGCAAGATGCTTTTCAGCTTATTAGTTAACAATTCTCCAAAATAAGATCGCGGATATGGAGGACAAATGTCTGAAATTGCTCTTGCAAAAGCGTTGTCGTCTAACCTAAGCTGGAAGATCCTTGATTTGCTGATGCATGAAAGCATGCAGGAAGACAAGACGATTGCAAAGTCTTTAGGAGTTCCTTTGAGGATTGCAAGAGGTCAGCTTGCAAGATTGGTCGAAGCAGGGCTTGTAGCGGTTCGCGAGAAAACGTCGTCGCGATCCAAAGCCAACTTGTATTATCTAAGTGGTGAGGCAAAATTCCTGCAGTACCCGCCGAGGGGATACCAGCATCTCAGCGAGGCACTGATTACAAATCTTGTTGAATCATTAGGACAGAACGGTGCCCGAATGATCCTCAAGGACATTGGAACGAGAATTGGCGAAGACATCGGCCGAAATTTGATCTCAATAGCTAGCTCGACAGTCTGGGATCCTCAAGTGTATGCTGATCTCTACGTTAATCGGTTTCTCAGGCAGATGGGAACATATCCTGCCCTAAGAAATATTGAAGAAGGAAAGCTAGTATATGAGCAGTCAAACTGCCTCTTTCAAGAGCTTGCCGATAAAATGCCAGGACTCATCTGTGATATACTTGATGAAGCTGTGCATGAGGGCGTTGATAAAGCATTAGGCGTCACCACATCGCGTTCCGCATGCAAGGGACATGGTGATCCTTCATGCGTATTTTGTGTGACTTGGCAAAAAGAACAATCTGGGAAAAAAAATTCGTGAGAGCGCTAACTGCTCTTTCATCTGGTTTTGTAAATTGAAGAAGACTAACACGAATCCGGTTGCAGTCGAGGTTGACCGAAAGCTTGGCTAGTTTTGAAGCACTCTTTTGCGAAGCATGGTAGAAAACCTTGCCTATTCCGCAGACCGAAAGCGCAATGAATATTTTTGACACTATCCCTTGCATGTCATTAGGTGAAATATGCATCTCTATGAAGCAGAAGAGACGATTCTCAAGATTGAAAATGACAACATCAGGGGATCCTGGTTTCTCAGGAGCCAAACCTGAATAAATCAAAACTCTATCAGTGATAGCGGATAAATCCCACATTCCAGTTTTTGGATTGTTGGACCCATGAAATTTATTCGGGCGGGTTAGCTGAGTACTTCGTTAAATTGAAGGAAGGAAACATATAGTCCTGTATCGTTTCCATTCCAGAGAATAAGCAGGTTCGCAGTATTTCCATAGTTCACTGTTGCGTTCCTAGGGCTAGGCACAGCCCAAGAAGGCTCCAACTCCCCAGGGCTCGGCAGCGTCCAATAGTCGAAGAATACGCTCATCGTTTTGCCGTCTGGTGCTGTTACGTTAAACGCAAATACAAAACCCATGTATTCTCCGTTCGGTGTGTTGGTGCTGTAGCCAGTACTATTGTCCACCATATTGATTGTAAAGTACCCAATAGTAAAAGCGGAAGGAATGTCCCTGTAAGGAAACGTCTTCTCTGTAGTTAGCACCTGCTTGGAAGAGGAGGCTGAACTAGAAGTGACAGGCGAAATTGTTTGACTAAGATATGCGCCGAAGATAAGCAAGATCACCATCATCGGCAGAAAGGCAAGGACAACTGTCTTATTCGATGAGCGCAAACTCTCGCCTGCTTTGATATTTATGGACTGTCATAAAAGTAGAAAGCCCGCGCCGCCGCGGGCCTTTGCGCAATTATGAAGTCTTCGGTGCTGCAGCAGGGGATGCTGGCTTCCTTCTGAAGACGAAGAAAATTCCCACAATAATGACATCTATCAGGATAAGAACGCCGACTATCACGTCGAATGTCGTTGTTGATACTCCAGAAGTGGTGCTAGTCGAACTCGATGATGTCATTGCAGTCGTTGTTGTCATTGAAGTAACCGTGCCGTTCGTTGCCTTGAGCACTGTAGGTGTCATTATGTTTCCGCTTAGCATCGTATTGTTTCCATTTACAACAACTATACCGATGTTTTCGTTCGCAAAAGTGTTACCTACGATCGTAGTATTCACCACTGCCACAGGTCCAAATCCACCTAGGATTATTCCCCACATCGTCGTAGGACTCGCCTCGTACGGCCCATTCCCACTGATCACATTGTCCATGAATACGTTGCCTACAACAGCATCTCCTGGGGCATTGCTGTGAAGAATTATTCCTCCTTCACCATTGTTCAAGATTTGGTTGCCGATCACCGTGTTGTTTTTAACAACTGTGTTTCCCGTATCTGCTGCAACGATGACGCCGTTTTCATTGTCAACGACAACATTGTCGCTCACTAGGTTGTTTGAGACTCCTCCACCTGGGTTGTAAGCCGAGAGGACGATAGCGCAGTGGTTTGGCTTATTCTCTGCGATATAATTTCCACTGATCACATTGCCATCACCTGGATTTAGGGTTGGGGCTGGCACACCTGAAATTGGGACTTGAGTATAATTCCAAGAAGGAGGGTAAGGCCCATCATCAGTAATGCCTATTCCGCCGTATTCGTTGCCTACGACGGTATTGCCAGCTACAGTAGAGCCCGAAGTACCTGCCAATTGGATCGCTTTGTCTTCTCCCAAACCGGCGATTACATCAACGCCGTTGCCGTTAGCGACATTGTTCTCAATTATAACTTTTGAACTATCCTGAACGTATATCCCGTGATTGTTCGCGTATTCAACCGTAAAGCCTTCGACGATTGAACCTGCCGTAGCGGGGCCGGCTATTATTATTCCGACAGGCTGACCAGTCGCATTGATGATTGTGTTAGAGGGTTGCCCGCTCAGAGACATTAGTGTTATCTTGTAGTTAATAATCACAACCATTTCGTCGTAAGTACCGGGCCCGACTACAACTGTCGAATTGTTGGGATCATTAGAGTCACCGACGGAGATCGCATGTGTAATTGTCAGGAATGGATTGCTACTTGAACCATTGCCTGTTGCATCACTTCCAGTCGTACTTACGTAGAAGCAATGTGTGACATCGCATACGGAGACTGACTGTTGGGGGGTCAAATAAAGTACAAACCCACTCGCAGCCGGTAACATTAGAGTGACGAATCCGAACGAGAACAGGAAAAGTAACGATAGTGCTAGTAGTTTTCTAGTTTTCTTCAATTTAGTATAACCTCTGGAGCCTAACAAAAGATGATTTATATGACAAGTAGCGTAGTGCCAGTTGTTGGCAACGCGGAGAGGTCTCTTATGCGCGTGAATGATCCAGCGATAACTGAAAAAATGATGAGAGCCCTAACAGACTCAGGTATGAGAAAAGTGCTGAACGCTACGGTTGTTTCACCGAAATCAGCAGCTACGCTATCTGAAGAACTTGGAATTCCGATTAGGAGCATCTACCGATACATTTCGGACCTCTCTGAGCTAGGACTGCTGACCAGTGAGCAAACGATGTTAATTGATAGCGGTGGTAAATATTTGCTTTATCGGAGCATGGTAAAACAGGTGGGGATTGCATACGACAGTGAAAAGAACGTTTTCATTGTCGATATCGTACCCAATGAGAATATTCTAGGAAAGTTCATGAGATTTTGGACTTACATGGGCGGCAATTAGGCGATGGCTTCTTTCAATCTTGGACTTTTAGGGTACATTAGCGCAGTAGAGGTCTTGGCCCTTTGCTTTGCGTTGGTTCTTGTCGTACTCGCATACCAGGGATATAGGAAGAGCCAAAGTAAATCCTTCCTGTCCGCCGCCATCGGGTTTGGAATACTTGGTGTCGCTTCTTTGACTGAAGGCCTTCTTTATGATGTTTGGGGGTTTTCTCTGCTTGAAGCTCAAGCTTTCAGGTCGACTCTCACTGCGATAGGTCTAGTGGTGCTAGTGTATTCGATCTATAAAATGCGTTGATAACTCGAAAACAAATTTTTCTAAATGTAAGGCTAGCAAAAAGAAGGGTCGTTGGAGCGAAAATTTATTTTTCAAAAGCTAAAATAACAGCGTTTTCACTAAA
>JASHNZ010000070.1 GCA_030041355.1 Nitrososphaerales archaeon | reverse complement strand
TTCAACAAGGTAAAAATAATTTAGAGCATAAATTTGAGTTCCTTTCGATGTCTGCCTCAATTATTGATCGAGCCGATCCTTACGTCGACGAAGTCGTTGAACGGCTTGCTTTTCTGTTTCTCACCACTTTCTTTAGCTTGCATATAGTAAAAAGGCGTGAGGGATTCTACACCGAGGGTGTAAGAGCCTCGGGCGGGATTTGATCCCGCGACCTATTGCTTACAAGGCAAGTGAGCAGTCAAGACTTTCAAGGCTATCCTCAAAGATCATGACTATCGCTCTGGCCAGGCTGAGCTACCGAGGCAATTGGGAAGAGTTTGAAAGGTGCCAATTTTAAGAAATTATCGTATTAATCACTTTTGAGACTATGGTTTCTAACTACCTTACAAGTTCAGTTTGCTCTGGAGTGAAAGTCCAAACCAATGCGAGCGCAGATACTTAGTCCGCAAGGAACTCCTTTTCTCTTATGCTCAAGCCCTTTCTACTCAGGCGTGCAAGAAGTTCATCGAATCTATCATCTCTGATCGCAAGCTCAGGAGGAATCAAGCCTGTGTCGGTAATTTTACCTTCGAGAATTAACTGCGCCACAATCGAACACGGATACGCGGTAGTTCGTGCCATGGAAGTGGTTTGCGTATCAGTATCGAAATGATCGATCATTTCATATTCTTTGATCCTTGTAGATCTATCCCCCCTTCTTTTTCGGCCTTTCACATCTACCCGGAGCAGAGTCATGTCTTTGTCGCCTTGATGCATCGCGAGTTTCTTTTCAAGAAGTGTAGATAGGAGAGCCCGTGGGGCAACACGAGGGCCGCCACGATGTAGATTGATGGGGCGCTCTGAGAATAGGCCGAGGTCGATCATTAGAGCAATTTGCTCGGCATGGCCTTTCCATCGAATTGTCTTTTCTTCCATGTAGCGGACTTTTGTCAAAGTCTCCGGAAGTGTCGATAGTCCATCTGTGATGAAAGCTTCAAATCTTTGATCCGGAAATTCGCTAAAAGTCAGTTCCTCAACTTCAGAGAGGGCGGGAGCATTGATTCGCTTTCCATCTCTTATAATCAGAGCATCTCTCATGTATTCTTCTAGGACGCTGTCTATAGCAAACACGATTTTATAATTGAGAGGAGGCTTCGGTACCTCGGGAATTCCTCCGACGTAAATCTTGACCTGATCGACCTCTTCCATCTGGTCTGCGGAATATTTTGCAAGGATATTGGTAAGCCCCGGGGCTAGTCCGCAGGCTGGGATCATAGTAACGCCGTTTTTCTTCGCCTTTGCATCCAGCGCCGATCCATCTTCGTATCTCCAGGAATAAATCAGGTCAACAAAGTCAATTTTGGAATCCACTGCCGCCTGAACCGCATTTTCAGCAATGCCATGGGGAAGGGCTCCTACTCCAAGGTCGAAACCCGAAAGAAACTTTTTGAATTCTTCTTGGTTTTTAGTTATGTCGAATTCGCGTGTTTCCAACTTGTCCTTTAGATTAGCATGACTAGGAATGAGATCGCTTGAAGGTTTTCTTGCCGCTCTTTCCTCAAGAACTTTCAATCGTTCAAAGCTATTGTCGACAACAGTTAGCTTGTCAACGGAATTGCTCTCCAGAAGATCCAGGGCGATGGACGAACCCATGAGCCCACAACCGAGAACAACAACATTGTTTCCACCCATTCGCCAAGATTCCTCTTCAGATTGAGATCGCTATTTTTAGAAGTACTCTGAAGGAAAGAAAATTACCCCTTCAAAAGCGAATTGGTTAAAATGGAGGCCTACAAAAATATTCGGCGACTAATGACCGTGGATGCGGGTTTCAGCTTTACCGAAGTGTAGACCGATTCAAGCAAACTTTTCAAAGACAATTCCGGATTTTTAGCTGGCCCCTACGCTCAACGCATATCCGGGCCATCTTTTACTGGATGGAATTCAACAGGGTGGTTTCTTCGCCCAGATTTGTATATATTATATCAGAGTCCAAGTGCAATTGACGGTTCGAAAAGCCAGTGAGTGAACAGGAAAAGTTTGCGATGTACGGGTTCGAGATTAAAATCCCAAGTGATTGGCGGGTTGAAGTCAACCCGAAATCCACCAGAGAAAAGGGGGACGTTGCCTTCCACTCGAAACTTGGCAATCGCTTTTTCGTGACTTGGGGAAATCTGGCGAATGTCGAGGGCAGATTCAAGACCCTACAGGAACATAGGGATAAGAACGTCAAGCAGATCAAGAGTGGACCGGATGTAAAAAATGTTGAGGTGACGGATTCTCACGAAGAGCAGATTTTAGGACATCAAGCCCTTTTCTCCCACGTCACTGCCGATGTCAAAGCGGGCATGTTCGCGCGAGGCAGCTACGAGCGCGATATGTGGTCCATTCATCTTTACTGTCCTCCTCGCTCAAGGTACTATGTTGTTTACTGCCTCTTACGCGATCCAAAAGAATACGATGATTTTGGAGCCATCTTTACGACGATGGGCAGATCTTTGGTTTGCCATTAAGAATGAGTTTCGTTTACCAGATCTAGGTTTGGAGACAACTTCCGAAACAGGATAATTTCCCCGGGAACAATCAGCATCTTTCTGATTAAGACAAACGAGTTTATGGTCCCGTACTTTTTTGCCAGTTCACTGCGAGTCGTTTTCCTAAAGTCACGGGAATGAAACAATCTGTTAGATTCCTCATTGTCCTCTTCGACACTAGCATATACTTCTTGCATACCTCGATCAAAGAAATAAGTCAGAGAGCTGTCGAGCAGTTTTCCACCTATGCCTTTGCCTCTGAATCTCTTGGCCACGGCAATATAATACACATAACCTAATTTGTTTCCCAGCTCTTTCAGCATAACTAGACCCGCTCGTTCATCGTTTACCTTTGCCTGTCTGACAAGTCCGATCTCTGATAATGTTCTTTTAGAGTGGCGCAGATACCAACCCTCAAAACTGTCCTCAAGTATTGGGACAAGCTCTTCTCGATCATTCGGCGAAACATCTGTTATGATGATAGCCGAATCCTCACTAGTGCTCAAATATCAAAGACCTTCTTTGCGTTCGCCGAGAAAATTTTTCTGATATCATCGCTTGTTAGTTTAAGGCTCTTTGTAAACTTGATTGCGTCAGAATATCTTTCGATAGGATAATCGGTCCCGAAGATTACTTTCTCCGCCGTTCCCATGAAGTAGATAGCTTCGCTCAGAGCTCTGGCAAGATAATTCAAGTAACGTCTCGAGTATTTAGCTCCCACGGTGAAAAGCCCTGAAATATCGGCGAATACGTTCGGATGTTTGTATAAGATCTCGGCCGTGTCATGAAGCCAAGGGTTCCCGAAGTGACAGACCACAATTTTCAATTCTTGCCTTTCGTTTGCGAGAACGTCAAGGCCCAGAGGCTTTGCATGAACTAGACTTGCCGTGCTAGAGGCCGTGTCCCCTGTGTGAAACATCACCGGAAGGTTATGAGATTCTGCATAAGTATAGATCCTCGAATATACTTGGTCGTAGGGATAGTTTGCGAAGTATCCCAGCAGAATCTTGAATCCTTTGACATACCCCTGATTCGCTCTAGCAAGCTCGAGGCACTTGCTCACTTCGCTCCCTAGTGGTTTGACTGTAATTATGGGAAAGAGTCGATCTTTGCTCTTCATGCAGAGTCGATGAATCTCTCTGTTTGGCACGGGAGATCCGTTATTTTGTGGAGGGCTAAGTAGCAGACCGGAAACGACGTTATTTTCCTCCATCATTGCCAGAAGCTCAGACAGATTGTAATTCAGTCCGTTCATTTTCGCGTATGGAATCAGAGCATCTTCTTTGCTTTCCGAACAATGGATGTGGCAGTCAATTATATTCATGTAGTACCCTCTTCTAATTTCTAAGGAAACTTGATTCCTCTTCGATATATACAATGAGAACGCCATGAAATCAGCAGTAGATTATCTTACACCACGAAAAGCTAATTACGGATTCGCAAAATGCTTTTGTGATCCTGACTTTATGCCTCGGTAGCTCAGCCTAGCTAGAATCCGGGTGGTTCATTGTTCTAGGAAATTGAACGACTAGGTGGCTTCAGCGCGACCTTGGTAAGAATTCACAAAAAGGTCGAGGTCGCGGGTCCGAATCCCGCCCGAGGCTCC
>JASHNZ010000069.1 GCA_030041355.1 Nitrososphaerales archaeon | reverse complement strand
TGAAAGCGCACTCTCGCTCTTATCACAGTGTGTCCTCTGGACGTAAACACGTTTCATTGGAATGTCCGTTTGATGTATACACACCGTTCGGCGGAAGATGTATATACATCAACTGAAGGAGGCCCTCCCGGATATGAAAGATGCATATACATCACAGCTCTCGCGTCTGCAACATCGCTCAGCGAAGTCCCCGCGCCGAATCGCTTGAGCTATTGGAAGAAAGGCGGCGACTGTGAGTTGCTGCTGGAGAGATGTATTTGCCGCGAACAATCGGGACGGATTCCAATGACGAGGGCTCTGCGAATATTCTTGGGGTCTTGGATCCGATGCGGGTCCTCTCGATTGGTGTCGCAATCCGCTTCTTCTGTCTCTCCTTCTATACTCCGTTTATCTTGATCTACCTCCACTCGGGATTGGGTTTACCTTACGTGACAGCAGGTTTGTACCTGTCCCTTCCCAGTGTCGCAGCTCTGATTTTCCCGATTTTGGGAGGTGGGTTGACCGACCGGGTGGGCCGAAGACAATTGGTGATTCTTTCACTCGCGGCCGAAGCGTGTGGAATCGCCACTTTTGCGGTGGGGATCCACTTTGCTGCTCTCGTCGGGATTATAGGAGGCCTGTTCGCGGCCCGAGCGGCCGGCAACTTGGGCTCACCCTCGGTCAGCGCGTACATCGCGGACGTTACTTCTTCTGCGAGAAGGGCGGTAGGCTTTGGGTGGCTACGATCCGCCCAGAATCTCGGCTTCACGTTAGGGGTCGCGGCGGGAGGAGGGCTCCTCCTTGTGCTTAGCTTCGGACAGCTGGCCGTTCTTGCCACACTAATCGCTGCTTGTGGCGTCCTATTTAGCGCGGTTCTTCTGCCCGATTCTCCACATGACCGAACCCTAGCAGAGTCTCGAAAGCTTGCGCTTCAAGAGACCAGCGGAAACTGGGGGAATTCGGTCACGGGACCTCAAGGTATTGCCCGGTCGTTCCGAGCTCCCCTTCGCGCGCTGCGTCATGACCGGACGCTGCTCTTGTTCTGGGTGACCTCGTGCTTCCTCTGGATGTTGATATGGCAATTCGCGTACGCGGTTCCGGCCTTTGCCAGTTCGGGATTGGGCCTCGCCTACGTCTACATCGGGAGCGCGCTCGCGCTCAACGGCGCGGTACCGGTCCTTACTCAAGTTCCTCTGACCAAGGCGCTCACGGGGCGAGCGATGACTCGGGTTGGGTTGTGGGGGATACTGGCCTACACAATAGCCTTCTTCGGCATGGGTCTGGAAGGAGTGGTTCGAGTTCTCGTAATTCCTGTTCTCTTCGTCCTTGTTATCGTGATGACATTGGGAGAGAATCTCGTCTCGGTTCCCCTCTTCACTCTTCCTATGAATATTGCCCCGAAAGCAGAGCGAGGGGCCTACGCAGGGGCGATGACCACAGCGGGTGGTGTAGGGAGCATAGTCGTTCCTTCGCTTACGGGGTTCGCACTTGGTTTCGAAGCGACTCCATTGGTCACTTGGGCTATACTAGTTCTTCCTGTAGTTCCGGTGGCGGTATTGCTTCCAATGGTCCGGAGTCGAGTCTCACCAGCCTCGAACAAAATCTGAATCGTCCCTGTCTTACGGTTAGCATGACCGACGTCCGGATCCTGGCTTAGAGGCCGTGCGCCGCCCCAACTACATCAGCGGGCCAGGAGGCTGCTCGGCGTGACTTGATTGCAAAGGGGGTCAAACCGAGAAAGATGTATATACATCAGGCGAGGAAGGTCCTCCTGGTTATGAAACTATCATGAGCTCCTCAAGTCCAAAATTGGCTAGGCTTGTGCCTCAAGTTCCAGGTCAGCAGCCAGAAGAATTTGTCCACATCTCATCGTTCGCAAGGGTGAAGAATGCGGAAGACGAAATGCTCCTTGTGAAAAAGACCCGTCCGGAATTCACGGCGGGAAAATGGGTGTTTCCCTCCTCCGTCATCAATTTTGGTGAAGATCCAAAATTGGCGATAGAGCGGATTATCAGGGAGCAGGTTGGAGCGTCCCCCGGCAGCGTGAAACTCATTGACGTACAGTCTTTCGGCGACAAGCACTGGGATCTGTGTTTTGTCTACGACGTTTCCGTCGACAAGGTGGGAAAACTATCCTCAGACATTGAAGTCGCCGGGTACTTTAACCGGAAAAAGCTTCCGCCGGAATTCCGGAGCGATCACCTCGAAGTCCTGGAGACCTTGGAAAAAAATATGGCGGGGGATGATGAATTTACGGCGGTCAAGGAATGGTATAGATATAACTCCTATGTGAGAAAAAAATACTTGGATGTTTTGGAGAAACTGCCCGAGGCCGAGGTGACGCGCGACAGAGGCGCATCCTTTCCGACGATGATAGATATTGTAGCTCACACGCTTGACGCCTACATGAGCTGGCTCTACCGGTACAAAGGAAAACCATACGAACCATCGTCAAAAATGAGGGGCAAGGTTCGATCGGTCAGGCAGTTAAGGGAGGAGGAAAAGAGAGTCGATTCCACTGTCCTAAACTTTGTAGAGGGGTTGCAACCAGCGGATCTCGATAATACATTTCAGACCTTCAATTACGGGCCTTTGTGGGAGGGGCGCACGTGGCAGATCACCCTCCGTCAGATGCTCTGGCACATGGTGGAGGAGGAACTCCAGCACAGGGGCGAGCTCAACGCGCTGCTCTGGCAGATAGATGTTGACGCCCCCGTATTTGACTGGCTTGATTGGAAGCTGGAGCTCGGCGAGATCAAGCAGCTGCAATAAGCCAGTACTGCTGTGTTGCTAAATATGCAACTATGGTGAGTAGTCTTACCATGCAAAATTTGCTCTAATTAACCAGAAGATGTTGTCATGGCAATGTTAAACAAGGCTACGACCAAGCCGCTGATCACAATTCCAGGTTCAAGAATAACTTCGATAACAAATCGAGGAGTGGGTACAGAGACTACGGTAGTGTAAGCAAGTAGCAAAAATGCGTTTGCCGCGAGGTAAGCGGCGGATCGTTGCGCGAGAGCTTCATCACATGAATAAGCTCGATGTACGAGCCATCGTCAAACCAAGTAGCGATAAAACTTCATGGACCATAGACATTGCTGCGATGATCTATCTTATCTATCAGCAGTAATCTCTCCTTTCTCAGGACTTCGTATAGAATTCTGTAATCTCCTACCCTCACGCGGTAAGTGTTGTTCGTTCCTTGAAGTTTAATCGTTCCGCGCGGAAATGGCTCCTTCTTCAAGTTCTTCAAGCTGCTGCAAGATTCGTCGGCGAAGAGTTGAATCCAATGAATCCAGTTGTTTAGCGGCTCTTCTTGAAAGCCTAGCTTCGAACTTCAAGAGTACTTCTTCGTCTTTGCCTCGGGGAGACTGATAGTTCTATCGTGCTTCAAATCTTCGTGCGCTTCCTCGATAGCCCGAAGATCATCCTTGGTCATAATTGAATCGAGGGCCCTCTCCAGAGCAGAAATTCTCCTCTTCATCAAAGTTATCTCATGCTTCAAATCTTGATTCGTGACGGAGGCAGTCATTTTCCACTCATCCCTTCGAGTCCGTCCCTTTTAACTTTAGCCAGCATTGGGCTAGTTTGCTATCTAGTGAGCTAGCGAGTGCCTAATGTGACGGTGATCGAGGAAATCAGCGAAGCGGTTGGATTGCATCTTGTCGAGACAGTCAATCGCGATATCGAGAAATCGATGACGGGAATGATCCGGAATGAATCAATAGTTATTCTCCGCAAACCCTAAGATTAATCATATCTGAAAAATAGATCCTTTTTCACTATAGACTTCAAGATCGCGGCAGAATGAGCCGGGCAAGAAACTGTTAAGGGTTCTTTGCGTGTGGCTTTTTAACACGAGCCTCCTAGCGTTGGTGCCAAGCGCAGGAATATTTAATAAATAACGTGCATCTAGATGCTTATATGCCTAGACGAAGGACCACTCTTGTTTTGCAGGATAGTACTTATACAAAACTGGTTGAACAGAGCCTTCGAAGGTTTGGTACTCCAAGAGCAGTTTCGAAAGTAGTCGATACAATGGTTGAAGAATCAGCCGCGGCAGACTCAAGACAAAAGGAGAAAGGCATTTTGAAACTTCTCTATTTAAAGAAGGTTGCAAAGACTACTCCAAGGGAATTTGAAAAGGATCGAGCAAAACTTTCTCAAACATTTGAGAAGATAAAGAGAAATTCATGATTGTCGACACAACCTATCTCTTGCCTCTGGCAAGGATAGATATTGAGACCGATCTTCTGTTGGCTCTCGCGAAAAAAAAGATTCCTATGAATAGACTTAGTTTTGAAGAGATTCAGATCAATTCAATATCAATTTTTGAGCTGCAGGCAAAGGCGGCAAAGCTCAAAGTGAGCCCGGAATACGTCTTAGCTGCAATTGAAGAGATCTCGAAATCCTTCACAGTAGAACCATACTATTCTCCAAATGTAGTCAGGAGAGCTTTCGAACTCAAGTCGGTGCTTTCAGATTATATTGATTGCATAATTGTGGCAAGCGCGATTGAGCTGAAGACAGATCTGATTACAGAAGATTCCCGAATTAGAAAGAGCCGAAAGAGGCTGAAGGAAAAATACGGCATAGAGATCTTGACGTTTCGAGAGATCCTAAAAGCTTGATACTTTTGTTATCCCAAGTGTGTTTGTATGATGTGATAATCAGAGATTTGGAGATACCATGAATGATCTAGTCGCGATTTCTGCCAATTCATCCTTCTTTGCTTCATCGTCTGATTCCACCATTGAATAATAGAGAGAACTTCCGATCTGAAATCGTCTCAAGACTTGCACATGTTAGGCCCGCAGGACCGATTGACGAATGGATCGAGGCTAAGGGACTCAAATTACAAGAATTGATTGAATCAATTCGCTCCAGCCGACGAAAGCCATTCTGCTAGAACGAACAGAGACGTAGTTTCGCCGTTCTCATAAGTTCCTGGAGGGAACCACAATTTGCCCGTTAACGATTTCATAGTTTGTTACCACACCACCATCACTGCCTTGAAGTTTTGACATCATGCTCTGAACCTAGCTTATCGTCGGACTATAAGAAACGTGTAAACATTGAATAGCGTTGGAAATTCAATACAAGAAAAGCAAAATTGTCGAATCTTAATCGAATCCAAATCTATCTTGAAACATCCGTAATTAGTGCCTACCACTATGGGAAGGGAGATATTCTCAAAGCTACAAGGACATTCTTCGATACATGTGAGAAGAAGAACTACGAACTATATTCTTCAGACATTGCTCTAAGAGAAATAGAACAAGCGAGCGAGATGAAAACCCGAGAGAAGTTACTCGCTTTATTGCAACAGTATGACGTCGGGATCGAAACACTCACGGACGAAGCCTACACGCTTGCTGAAGAGTACTTGGCTAAAAATGTCATCCCGAAGAAGGTGAGACCGGATGCTCAGCATATCGCAATATGCGCGGTAAATTCCATCGGGGTCTTGGTAAGCTGGAATTTGAAGCACATAGTCAATTTGAGGACAAAGTTGATGGTTAAAGAGATAAATACGAAAATGGGCTACATTAATCCTAGCATCGTAAGACCCGATGAGGTATTGATGGAATAACAATGACCGAGGCAATTCTTGAAGAGCCGGAGTTCTTGAAGGACTTACATCGGATTAGGGAAAAGATGTCCTCAGAAACCAAAGAACAGACATTTGATGAGCTAAGATCAATCAGGAAAAAATACGGAAGCAAGCTGCTCTATGTCAAAGAGAATAAAGTTCAGAGCGGTAGAGATTGACTTACAGAAGAAATTGTCTGGCGTATATCATCTAAGCTTTCATCGGACTCTTTCTCAGATTGCCATGACTACAAGCTTCTTGTAGAGCTGGGCATGGGAGAGGAGGCTTTCCCGTTCTAGCTGTGGACGAAAAGCCATTCTGCTAGAACGAACAGAGACGTAGTTTCGCCGTTCTATAAGTTCCGGGAGGAACCACAATTTGCCAGTTTAAGATTTCATAATTTGTTACCACACCCCATTCACTGCCTTGGAGTTTCGACATTATGCTCTGAACTTCCATTATTGTCGAACTATAAGAAAGAGCAGAGCCTTCCGTGTGTGAGTTGTTCATCAACGCCTTGAAGGCAATCAGGTCGAGCGCGAGTTTGTAAGAGGTGTAGCTGTTTGGAGAATTTTGGACGCTTGATCCACAGTGGAAGAGTTGGATTTACTCGGAAGGTCATTTTTCTCGTCTTCACAGCTGGATAAAAGCAAGAGCTGAGCTTTAAAATTAGCGTCATTTACTTTTATCCAAAAATGCCCATTACAGCTTATATATAAGCCACTATATACTAGCTATACGTAGTATATGATGAAGAAAGAAGTAACCACGATACAGCTTAGAAAATCCGTCGTCGAGGAACTAAAGTCCATCAAAAAATACCCCCGTCAAACTTACAACGAAGTCATTATGGATCTGGTCAAGCGAGCAAAGACCTCTAATCCCAAAACAGAGAAAAAAAATCAATACGATGAGTTTCTTCACACGATACAAAAATTGAAAATGAAAGAGCTCTGGGACAATGAAGAAGACGAGGCGTGGTCATATGCCTAGCGCGGGAGACGTCGTTATCGCGCGGGTACAATTTACCGACTCGCAGGAGATTAAGCTGCGGCCTGCGGTTGTTCTCTTTCAAGAACTGGGAAATATCGTGGTAGCCGGCATAACAAGCAATCTGAGAATGAAGGGGATCCAGCTTTCCAGGAGCGAAGGAGCCGTAAAAGATAGTGTGATCAAACTGAACTACATTTTCACTATCTCCGAGGCCATGATTTCAAGAGTCGTCTTCAAACTAACCAGAGAAAAGAGGAATCTCGTCTTCAAAGAAATGGAGAGGAGACTATCGGAACTTAAGAGATGAATAACTTTACTTCCTCGAAACCAAAGAACAGACATTTGATCAGCTAAGATCAATCAGGAAAAAATACGGAAGCAAGCTGCTTTATGTCAAAGAGAATAAAGTTCAGAGCGTCTCCAACAATGGCAAGAGTCCTATATCGTCAGTGGAGCTTCCTAGGCGCAGATAGGCTCGTATCCAAAAAAACGATGGAAAGATTTTCTGGTCTTCTTTGCGACTAGCCGTTCAATATTTATAGGAAAACCTCCTTGACTCGTCAGAACAAAATATGGGTGCCGAAGAACGACTGAGCAAAAGAGAGGTCAAGGAGTTAGACAAGCTTCTCAAATCGAAGGCAAAGTTCGAAAGAATGGTAGATCGAGCAGTTAGAGGAATAAGAAAGATTGAGCCAAGAGTCGGTCTCAAATACAATATTTCCGCTTAGACTATGGTTCTTACGCGATAGCTTGTTCTGCCTTGGGAGTTTACAGGTGGGCAAGACTCTTGAAGAAGCAAAGAGAAACTTCAAGCAAGCACTAGATCTTCATTTGTCAGTTTTGAAAGAAAAGGCAACAGAAGCTGTCATTCAGTAGAACTTTGTGCTTAGCCTGTTGCTAAAGAAAAATTTGAACTTTGGACTTTGGAAGAAACTTTAGAAAGTCCCTGTCCGCGGTCCACAACGATGCATCATACCTCTTGACCGAAGAAGCTATCAATGCATCAAGTATGTCTGGTTCAGATGGCTTCATGTTTGCGGCTTGTTCTGCATCTGATTTTGTTAGAGGAGTAACCTCGATTCTGAATCCTCTCAAGAACTCCCTATATTTGTGAGATGACACATCGATCATCGAGTAGCCCCATTCAATTTGGAAATGCGAGACTAAACAGATGAAAAACTGGTCGCCTTTCACATATCTTTGAAGGACAAGCTCCGAAAGTCTTTGTAGGTTCCCCTCACTTAGAACGGATGTGTCGAGAAAGATTCTCACTGATTGCTCGCCCTGATTTCTTCAACTGTTTTCTGATTAGAGGTACATCATCCATAAACGCCCCCATCGTCTTTCGAAGTGCTTCGTAGTCCAGTGTGGATGACTCTCTTGCTCTCTTTAGGATGATGCCCTCCTGCACTTCCTCAAACAAGACTGAATCTCCAGGCTTGATTCCTTTCTTCTCAGCAAGGTGCTTGGGGATGGTGACTTGGCGTTTTGATGTGACCTGATATAGTTTCAAAGTATTATTTTCTTACTGTAAGAAAACTATTATATGTTTCGCTTGTTTGCTCTCCATTCTCAGTTCGTCTGCCGCAGGAATGAATTTGTTCTCTGATCAACCAAGGGTTATCGAGGAAAGTAGCGCTTCGCCTCCTTTGTCGTGGAACTTCGTCTCGATTCTTGATTCCTTGATGTAGTTGATCTTCCAGCCACGCCCGAAAACTCCCCGGATCTCTTCCTCAGACACTCTCCTTGGTCCTCCCCAGTCGTTTGGTTCCTTGGTGCTGAAGCAGAGCATGAAGTAGGTCCCATGCTTTTCCATCGCAGATCTGAGGCTCTTCGTGAAGAGGGATCTTTCTTCGTCGGAGAAAGTATGGAAGAGACCACAATCAGTGATAGTGTCGAATCTGGTCCTTAACCCACCCAGGTGCAAGGCATCCGCCACCAAGAACCTGACGCTGGCCCCACGCTCTTCCGCCTTCCGCTTGGCCTTTCCGATCGCAAGGGGAGCAGAATCGATTCCCCAGACCTCCGTTCCAAACTGTGAAAAGAAGATCGCGTTCTCTCCGGTCCCGCAACCTACGTCAAGTATTCTTCCACGAATCTCGCCGTTCCGAGCCAGCCTCACGAATTCTGCTTGGGGCCTGCCGATGTCCCAAGGCGGCGAGCCGCGGTAAGACTCGTTGAAGGGAGGGTGCAAAGCCAGATGGAATCTTTGCCTTTCTGATAGGTCAGTGCATATCAGGTTTGTTCGAGCAGCTAGCAGGGACCGCTCTAGATCTATTGGTGCCTTTCAGCAGACTGCTTTCTCAGAATTTCGATGATGCGTGGGTCCTTTCGAGCATCTTCGTAGAGAGGGGAATACATCAGTTCCAGTAAGGGCAAACCATGAAGCTCAAAGGACTGTTCAATGCACTTGACGAATTCATCCATATCACCTAAAGCATAGTGAATAAAGCCTTCAAAAAAGGCTGTGAGCTCCCCACTTGCTCCTCGTTTTTCGAGCTTTTCAATGGAATGTCTAGCTTCTTCGACATCTCCCGTCCGAGCGGCGAGAAATCCGCGGTACATTTCCGTCCACCCGCTTTCAGGTCTTAATCGTTCCAGTTCTTGCAACATCTGCGAAGCCTTCGCATAGTTGCCAATTACAAGATAGTATTCCATGGAATGGGCGCTTGTCCGGTAGGGACTCAAGGCCTTCGTTCTTTCCCAGAAAGCAAGAGCTTCCTTTTCCCTTCCCGCGTAAAAGTAGACTCTTCCTAAGAAAGATATGACGTTGATATCCATGGGGTCAACTAGCAACGCGGACTCGAGCAAACGCACTGCTTCATCGATTTTTCCATTCCCTGCTACGATTTGGGCAAGCCACCTGTACGGATCTGATAGATTGGGATTCAGCTCAATCGCGCGGCGTGCCTCTCTTTCAGAAGCTGCAAATTTGTCTTCACCCAGAAATAGCCCTGAGAGGGTCGAGTGGGCCTCAGCGAGTGTATCATTTAACTCAAGAGCTCTTGTAAGCTCTTCATGAGCTATTTTGTTTGCGTCAAGATACGGCATTGCTCCTTCGGTTCCAAGCCAAAGAACGACCTCGGCGATTCCAACCCTCGCGCGTGCAAATCCAGGATCTAGCCGTACCGCGTCCTCAAAGAAAGTGAGTGCATGCTTGATAGACTGTACCGATCCCTTTTCTGCAAACAATCTTCGCCCACGAAGATAGTCAATGTAAGCGTCCATATTCTGGGTATCCTGCGAAGGATGCAAAGTCGACATGTCACGACTAGGCGAGACGCTCCCCGGAGTTGAAACTATCATTTTTCCTGCGAGCTCATTTGTGATCTTCAATGCAATCTCCGTTTGAACGGCGAATACATCGTCGAGTTCTTTGTCATAGCGGTCCGACCACAAGTGCTCCTCGGACGCTGTGTCAATTAGTTGGGCTGTGATCCTGATTCTGCTGCCGGCCTTGCGAACGCTTCCTTCGACTATGGTGCCAACGCCTAGCTCTTTGGCTATTTCCGAGATCTTCTTGTCTTTCTGTTTCTTGTAACCCATCACCGAGGTGCGCGCGATGACACGAAACGCCTTCACTTGTGCAAGACGGTCTATCAATTCCTCGGTCATGCCGTCGGCAAAGAATTCGTCATTAGGATCGGGACTGAAATTGTCTAAAGGTAAGACGGCTATTCTCATCTTGGTTGATTCTGCTTGTTGCTTCCTGACTGCCTGCTCCTTCCATGGAAACAGGATTTTGTAGACCTCAACCGAACCGGAGACGTTCTTCAGTGTCTTTTGCCCTAAACTCGTAAGAGGTAGATTGAAATTATTGTGTATATGATCGTAGACCTGCCGGGTGAGACATACGCCTCCCTCGTCTGCGAGAGGTTCAATCCTCGATGCAATGTTCACCGCGTCGCCGTAAACATCCGTAGTAGAATGTATGACATCTCCGAGATGCACTCCGATGCGCAGCCTGATCCTTTTCAGTTCTTCAGTTTGGGAGAGGTTTCGTTCATGAAGCACCTTTTGAATTTCAAACCCGCAATTGGCTGCTTCAAGAGCGCTCGCAAATTCCACTAGAAACGCGTCTCCCATCGTTTTGATTTCCATCCCGTTGTGTTTTGAAAAGATGAGACGGAGGATCCTTCTGTGCTCTTCAAGTAGTTCCAGCGCGAGGGATTCACTTTGTTGCGAAAGTGCGGTGTATCCCACCAGGTCTGTGAACATGATTGCGGCTAGTCGCCTTTGTACGATTCCCTGCCTTTGATCTTCCTTTGACAAGGCGACTCTAACCTGAACAGCGACAGTTTTCAAAGAGCTTCATAAAATCCTTTAGAAGCTCTAAAGAGGGACACTCTATCCTTGAGCTTATGATTTTAGGTGCATTAATCCAACCAGAATCAGACAATTGAGCGGCTCGCAGAGGGTTACGCAAGCCTATCCCTCGCAAGAGATCTATCGATGCCATGCTTTTCTCTGAGTTTGGGCCTGGTCTCAGGTCATTTCAAAGTTCTAATGAGATTTAGAGCAGAACGAGTGAGAATTTGAAAATCTTGGCCTCTCCCATCCGAAAGTGCGCTCATGTTCCATTGAGTAGCGAACCCAGGCATGACTAAAAGGAGCTGCAAAGAGGAAATGATATACGCACCGAGTCGACATCTTTTTCCAATCGAAGAGAATCATCTTAATTCAATTTGAAATGAAGGAGGCTATTAAGAGATAATTTGCAAGGCACGATTCTTGTAACAGGTTCAATGGGACACGTCGGAAGCGAACTCGCGGAGCGAGCTAAGTTAGGCGGGTTGAATGTTCGCTCACTGGTACGATCGGAGGCGCAGGCAAACATTGCAAAAAGGCGCGGCTGGACTCCCTTGTTCGGGGACCTCACCAAGTCTGAGAGCTTGACGCGCGCTCTTGATGGGGTGGATTTCGTCTTGCATTGCGCCGCTTACCTTGGGCCTGACCTATCGACCGCCCGGGCTGTGAATGTTGAAGGGACGCGCTTATTGGCAGAGCTTTCACGTCGAGCTAGGGTCAAGCGTTTTGTCCACATCTCCACACTGTCCGTGCATGGGGATCCGCTGCCAGAGGTCTTGGATGAGAGTAGCGGGCTCGCAACCGATGACCCGACTGCTTATTGCTCTACGAAGGCTCTTGGCGAGCTCGCACTGCGCGAAGCAAGTGACGACGGACTTGATACCGTCATTTTACGACCTGGAATGATCTGCAACGTTCTCAGATCGCAGTGGGGCAACGAAATGATTGAGCGAATAAGGAATCTGGGTTGGCCAGATGACTTTCATCCAGACGATGTCATGCCCTGGGTTCACACATCAAACTTGGCTGATATGTCTTGGCTCGCCCTAACTCATCCGGCTGCTGCTAACGAAACGTTCATAGCTGTCGATCAAAACGTCGCGTTCAGCGACTTCCTTGTTCCGATCGCGAATGCACTTGGCCAGCCCGTAATTCCGCCGAAAAGGGCGCCAATTCCTACCATGTGCCGACTGGGCAAAATAGCGACAATGCTCGGTTATCGTCCTATCCATAGCTTCGAAGAAACTGTGGGAGTACTCGTGCAGATGGCGAGAGTCTCTCGTAACACTCATGAGAACTAGATGCCGGTTGCTGGGTGATAATCTTGCGAAATAATTAATTGGAATCAGAATGCACATGCGATCGCTATCGGAATTCAAAGCGAAGAAAGAAAATGCAATCAAGCTCCTTTAGCAGTAAATCCGAATTGCAACTCCATAGCGACTTTATACCAAAATTGTAAATCGCTCATTCATCCGTAGCGAAAAAATATATTGCTAAAACAAGACACATCTTCAGTAGCCACTTCGACACCAAAAACACGAACGCTGGAAGCAGAGGCTACAAGCTTCCTCTTGATGGTCGCCGGACTGTTCTTCCTTCTTGAGACCATCGTTCATTACGATGATTTTTTTGTTAGTTTCAAATCAACCGGTGAGGTTACGCCGATTATTCTGGTCGTGGGAAGCCTTGGGATTGCAATCGGATATTTCGTTTTGGCATATTCTTCCTGGCGAAATGCGGTGAGCGAAGGACTGTTTGGTTTCGTGATCGTTTTCGTGGGACTACTCTCTCTATCATACTTCATAATTGCAATCGTGGAATCTACGAGCGTGCAGCTCTACTTTTCTCCGTATTTCAATTACGTTCAATTTTTGGTGGGCTATGGATCTGTTACGATCTTTGTCGAGCTACTGATTTTGTTTTTCGCGTTACGAGCATACAGATCCCTTTCGCAATAATTCATTTCCCACTCCAACGCTCTCTGTCTCCTATCGGAGGTCTTGTCGCATTATATAGTGCTAGGAAGTGCAATTCGGATTTTCTTGAACCTCGGTTATGTTAATCATTTCCATCCCATTTGTGTAGCTAGTTGTAAGAAATAAGATTAAAGAGCTCTCCATTCTAACCTAACTCCTTGATCTGTGCGGACCTTTTCTCTCGGATTATCACGACCCAGATGGCCGCGCACTTGAAGGAATACCCGAATTGAAGTACAACTACGTCGCACTCAGCGTAACCACTGTCGGTACGCTCATGGCGGGTGTGGATGCCAGGATCGTCCTCGTGGGTCTTCCGACAATCGCATATCAACTTCATGCCAGCATTGCCGACGTGATCTGGGTTAGTCAAGCGTACCTTTTTGCGAGCACCCTCGGTCTGCTCCTGATAGGAAGATCGTCAGATCTCTACGGACGCGTAAAGATCTACAACTACGGCTTTATCGTCTTCACCATCGGGTCAGCTTTCGCCGCTCTTTCTTACACTCCTTTTGAGCTAATAGCGGCAAGAATGGTTCAAGGCCTGGGAGCCTCGATGCTTATCGCGAACAGCGCAGCGATCCTCACAGACGCCACTCCTCCTAACGAGCTCGGCAAAATACTCGGGATGAACAGCATCGCCTATAGAGTGGGCTCGATCATGGGACTCACTCTTTCCGGAGTGATTCTTTCCTTCACAGACTGGCGTGCCCTATTTTACATCAATATTCCCATAGGCATCTTCGGGACTGTCTGGGCTCACTATCGACTGAAGGAAACTTCAGCTAAAGATACTTACCAAGGTATGGATTGGATCGGTTTCTTTTGTTTTGCCGGTGGTCTGGGACTGATTTTACTGTCGATTACGTACCTGAGTTTCGGTCTCTCAAGCTATGATGCAGGATTCCTGATGCTTTCATTAGGCATTATAATGATGCTCTTTTTTGCCAGGTACGAACTCGCTCGTGAAAGAGCAAAGCCTTCGAAACCTCCGCTTTTAGACATGAAACTTTTCAAAATCAAAGAGTTTTCTGGAGGCACGATCGCTCAGGCGCTCAATGCTGTAGCTTGGTCGGGTATTTTGATCATGGTCTCGTTCTATCTCCAAGTGATAGTTGGGGATACGCCGCTTCAAACAGGTCTTCATCTGCTCGCGCTCGATTCGACATTCATAGTGGTCGGCCCCATAAGTGGAAAGTTGTCTGATAAGTACGGCTCAAGGACCTTCGCCATGGTAGGTCTAGGGATCAGCAGTCTCGCCTTTTTCATGCTCGCGTTCATTAATCAAAACACAGGAGTAAACACTGTGCTGATCGCACTCGCTGTCCTCGGAGTCGGCACAGGACTTTGGGTCTCTCCAAACATAAGCTCCGTCATGGGTTCTGTTCCACCGAACCGCCGTGGAATAGCTTCCGGATTGAGGATAACCTTGTCTAACATTGGGGACACTGCGAGCTTCGGTCTAGCCGTTCTGATTATGACTTTAGTGATCCCTTACAGTCAGCTGAACAACTTGGTGCAAAGCTACGCATCTAGTGGCCAGGCACTGGTTGGAAAGGGGGAATTTATCGCGGGATTTCAGCTCGCCGCACTTGTCCTTGCGATCATCAATTCGTTCGCAGTAATCCCAGCTTCCCTCTCGAAAAGAAGACCAAGAGTGTCTAAAGTTGATGTCAAACGTGTCGAGCCCGGAAATTAAAAGCTGAGTGACTAGGCCCTGTCTCTCGCCTCTGATAGGCCTGTGTTTTGAAACTAAAGATCTCTAGGATCTGATCTTCTTACGCCAGAGTTTGTTAGACGATCATAAGCCTTGTCAAAGCTTAGCAATGTCTCTCCTTCGACTTTCGAAACACCTGCATGCAAACTGTCAAAGAAAGTCAGGTGAAAACGCTTCTCCAAGGCATTTGCCTCGTAATGATACTCTGGCCTATCAGGCA
>JASHNZ010000068.1 GCA_030041355.1 Nitrososphaerales archaeon | reverse complement strand
CCAAATTGCCCATTGTTAGCTTATTGCCCTAATCACTCTAATTACAGTAATTCAGGTACCTAGAGGTGCATGGGTGCTTAAATCATAGGAATAGATATTCTTAGGATCACGGCGTCAACAAGCAATAAGAAAAGGAGAGAGGGAACACAATTATGACTTACGCATTACAAAGGCAAAGAGAGTATTCCGGAATCTTTCTTTGGGGTCCGCAAATACCAAAAAATCAGATGAACACGCAAAGTTTTGTCAACAAAACTCGTTCCTTGCTTTTTACTTTTCCAGACTGAAAGAAAGAGCCCGCTATTCTCATGCAACTAAAATGTGCCCTAAAGGGGGAGATAAGATACCTACCATTTTTCGAAATGGACGACCTGCTCCTGAGGTCTCCTACCACGTTTGAGCGATGGCGACTTCACATCCTTTGCAGGTTTGCCAATAGAGATCACCCCTACTGGATGGTACTCGTCAGGGATTCCAAGATATTGCTTCATGCCTTTGGGATCAAAAGTTCCAGTGAAGGCGGCCGCGTACCCAAGGTCTACTGCAGCGAGCATGATTATCATCGCGGCGGCTCCGATGTCAAAGAACCAGTAAGGCGTAGGCCAATCGATTTCAGTTCCGTCATCCTTGATCTTGTCAGGTTCCTGATATCTTCTATGATAGACTTGATCGCTTGTGCAGGCGACAATATTTACAGGTGCCTTTGAGATGAAATTCCCAAATCGATCCGCATATCCCTCTTCGCCTTGGATTCGCCCGACTTCCCTTCTGCGTTCCTCGTCTCGCACCACGACGTATGACCAGCCCTGGCTGAAGCCCGCGCTCGGCGCATGTAGGGCAAGCTCTAGGATCTTGCGAAGATCCTCATCTGAGACAGGAGCATCGGTAAAATTTCTTACCATGCGGCGTTTTAGAACAGTTTCCGAGAATTGCATAGGACTCGTTTATGGCACAGAGCTGTATTAGCGTTTTCAAATTGATTTCAATTTTAGACGTGAAATGGAAAACTCTAGCCCACAAAAAGTCTTAAATGAATTCAAGTGGTTTTTTTACTCGGTTTTTGCTAACATTTGCCCGCCGGAAGAGAAGTAGCGATCGTAGGAATCGGAGCCTCGAAATTTGACTCCGTGACCTCCGGTATATCATACAAAGAACTCATGTATGAAGCTGCGGTTCACGCCTATTCCGATGCCGGAATCGACGTCCGAAATGATGTGGGCTCATTCATTTGCTGTGCGGAGGATTTCTGGGAGGGCAACAGCATCAGCGATGAGTACATGCCAGATCAGATTGGGGCCAAGCTTCGTCCTCTGTTCACAGTTTGCGGAGATGGATTATTGGGACTCGCTCATGCTTACATGCACGTCCTGGCTGGGGTAAGCGACCTCGTCGTTGTGGAATCCCACAGCAAACTTTCAGATGTGACTTCAAAGGATCTCGTAGAGGATCTCGGATTCGATCCCCATTTTGGCAGGATACCCGGTGTGGAACCAAAATATCTTGCTGGTCTTGAAATGCGCCGATATCTTGAGGAGTCCGGTAACACGCACGAAGATTGTGCCTCGGTAGTTGTTAAGAACAAGAGAAATGCGCTTCGTAACCCCAGGGCAGTTTACGGAGATAATCTCTCCAATCAAGATGTTTTGGCAAGTGAAGAGATCGCTTCTCCGTTAACGAAAAGAGAAATCAGCTCTCCCGCAGATGGGTCTGTGGTTGTCGTTGTCGCGTCAGCAGCAAAAGCTCGAAGATTGTCCGGCAAAAACAAACCCGTGTGGGTCTCTGGGATCTCTTGGTTTTCTGATACGCCCAATGTTGAAGAGATGGATCTCGGGCAAGCTCTCTATGCTTCAAATTCTGCCCGAAAGGCCTACGAGATGGCGAGGATTAGAAAGCCTCTGACCCAAATTGATTTCGCAGAAATCGACGACACCTACGCTTACAAAGAATTACAACACATAGAAGCGTTGGGTCTTGCAAAACGAGCAGGTAAATTCGTAAGCTCCGGCAAGGCAGATCCGGACGGTCAGATTCCGATCAACGTATCCGGCGGCTCGCTCGGGATGGGCAGCTTTGTGGAAGCCAGTGCTCTAGTCCGGGCTTACGAATCGGCCTTGCAGCTCCGCGGAGAAGCTGGAAAAATGCAGCTTCATAACCCGAAGCGCTGCGTGGTCCAATCGTGGCGAGGGATTCCGACCCAGAGTGGAGTCACGGCCGTACTCTCAATTTAGGTAAGTGAAAAAAAGAGGAGTGTGAAATTTTTGGCAACACCAAGAAAAGTCTGTGTGATCGGAGCAGGTCTTACTCTTTTCAGGCGCAGGATGTTAGAGACTGGAAAGGAACTTTCCTTTGAAGCCGTCAGAATGGCGCTTGACTCCGCCGGGATCGAGAGGAAGGACGTGGACACCGTCGTTTCTGGTAGTGCCCCCGATGCCTTTGACGGAGTTCATATGAAAGGCGAGTATCTCCTTGATGGCTCTGGAGCTTACCGGAGGCCGTACTCCAGGGTATTCGTGGGCGGAGCGACCGGAGTTTATACTCCTGAGGCCGCGTGGTGGCATGTCGCCTCTGGAATGAGCGAGGTTTGCATCGCAGTTGCAGAGGAAAAAATGTCTCCGCTTCAACCCCATCCGGCTTACGCCTTTTGGAGCATTTTTGATCATGATTATGAACGCCAGCTAGGCACAACGCTACTTTGGATCTTCGCTCTGGAAATGCGCAGATACATGGCGGTCCACGGGATCAAGGAGGAAGAAATTGCCCAGGTGGCTGTCAAGAATAAGAAAAACGCAATGGACCATCCATGCGCCCAGCTCCCCGCCAATATCACGGTTGAAGACGTAATGAAATCAGAACCCATGGTGTGGCCGGTCAAGAGACTGGACGTGAGTCCCCCCAGCGATGGGGCTGCTGCTGTGATACTTGCATCTGAAGCATTTGCGAAAAAGCTAACCAAAGAGCCCGTGTACGTAGCCGGCTGCGGCTGGAACATCGACAGCACTTACTGGACGGATCGAGATCTCTACTATCCGCAATATCTAGAAAACGCTGGCAAGATGGCTTACAAAATGGCCGGTATCTCAAATCCCCGAAAGGAGATCGATGTCGCCGAAGTCTACGATCCCTTTGATTACAAAGAGCTCCACCACATGGAGGGGTTGCAGCTTGCCAAGAAAGGGGAAGCACCGAAACTCACGACGCGAGGAATTACGCAAAGAAATGGGGAGCTGCCGATAAATCCCTCCGGAGGCCTTCTTGGAGTTGGCAATCCTATCGCAGCCGCAGGAATGATGAAGGTCTGTGAAATCTATTTCCAACTCACCGGTCAGGCCGGAAAAAGGCAGGTCAAGCGAGAGGTCCATACCGGCTTGGCTCAGGCTTGGGGAGATTTGATGCAGTATAGTTCGGTCTTCATTATGAGGCGCAGGTAGATCGTTTTGAGCGAGAAAGTAAAATTCTTCCCCGGCAGAGAAATTTCCTCAAAAGCAATGGAATCGGGCGAAGTGCTCACCAAGTATTATTCAGCCGATCTCAATTACTCGTGGTCCACGGGCATTGCGGTAACTAGGTTTCTGCAAGAGCTGAAACAAGGGAAAATCATAGGCCGAAAGTGCAACAAATGCGATCGAGTGCTCGTGCCTCCGAGAATCTTCTGCGAGGACTGTTTTCGGACGACCGATGAGTGGGTCTACGTAAAAGATACAGGAGTCGTAAACACCTATTCGATTGCCCACGTTGGAACCGACGCTTCAAGGCTGAAAGAGCCCATGTATATTGCCGTCATCAACGTGGATGGTCCCACCAAAGGGATGGGCTTTTTGCATTATCTCGGCGAAATTAAATCTGAACACGAAATCAAAGTGGGGATGAAGGTTCAGGCAGTGTGGAAACCCGAAAACGAACGGACCGGGTCGATCCTCGATATCAGGTATTTCAAACCCATCTAAATTCGAAGGGATGTATATGGAAAAAATCACTAGCGAAACCAAAATTGGGGTAGTCAAGGACCACATACCGCTCAAATACAACTACACTGCCGGAGTCGCAGGCGATCGCTTTCTCCAACTTCTAAAACAAGGGAAACTTCAGGCCAGCCAATGTACCCAGTGCCACAAACTGTACCTGCCTCCAAAGATCTTTTGTAAGGATTGTTTCTCCCAGCTGAATGAATGGAAAGATGTTGCCGAGGATAGCGCGTATGTCTACTCTTTCACTTCGGTTAAGAAGGAAGAAGGGCCCAGAGAGCTCATTGCTCTTGTGAAATTCGATGGCGTGGAAGGGGGCCTCCTTGGAAGGCTCAAGAGCTCGAGAGAAGAGCCCAGGATGGGAATGAAAGTGAGGCCTGTCTTCAAACAAAAGAGCGAGCGAACAGGGGAGCTCTCGGATATAGAATATTTTGAAAAGGTGAACTATTGACTTCCATGAATCAAAAGTTCAAATTCCCTGTGTTACTAGGCTATTTCTTTGACTAGTTCTTCAGATATTTGTCAAACCATCTGAGATAGTGGTTTAGTCTTGAAATTCTATGCCGCGGCTTTCCCACACGCGAAAGATCGTGGTTCTCTTCCGGGAAAAGCACCAGTTCGCTTTCCTTTCCCAGGTACTTGAGGGCGGTGAACAGTTGTAGTCCCTCAGCCATCCAACAACGATAATCCTCCATGGAGTGGACCACGAGAATTGGGGTCTTTATTTCTGACACGTAAGTGATGGGTGACATTCTCTCGATGTCGCTTCTACCAAGGAAAGGATCCACTCCAATCTGATCTTTTGTGAAGAAGGGTCCGATGTCAGACGTTCCAAAGAAACTTTCCCAACTCGCGATGCTTCGATCCGTAACCGCTGCCCTAAATATGTCGGTATGACCGACAGCCCAGTTCGTCATGAAACCTCCATACGAGCCCCCAGCAACACCTAGGCGTTCTCTGTCTATGAAGGGATACCTTCGGGTTGCGTCTTCTACCACCTCCAAGAGATCTTTGAAATCCCTCTCTCCGTAATGTCCCCTTAGATCTGCAAAGTCTTCCGAGTAGCCATCGCTTCCTCTGATGTTAGCATATAGTACGGCGTATCCTCTTGAAGCGAAGGCTTGAAACTCATGCATGTAGCTGTTGCCAAAGGCAGTCTTTGGGCCCCCATGAATATACAGAATCGTGGGAAGTTTTTTGCTCTTGTCCGTGGCGAGGATCCAACAGTCAATCATCGCGCCGTCACTTGCCTGAAACATAAAGTGTTCCGGGCTAGCGATTTCTAGTTCTTGATAGACTTCCTCGTTCAAATTGGTGAGCTGTCTCTCAGACCCATCGAAAATTCGTAGTTCTTGGAGATGATTTGAATCCATGGACACAAATGCTACTTTCCCTTGCTCGCTTACACAGTAGTCTTCGACACTTCGTTCTCCACCGATCAAGTGTTCAGGTTCAGAATTCGGCGTTACTCTGCACAAGTGAACAGAGCCGCCGTGAGCTTCCAAGCAGTAGATGAAATCATTCTTCCACATGAGCGCGCTCGATGCGTGAGCGCCAACCCTACAATCGCTGTTCAATCCATTGCTCTTGTTTAGGTCAACGTTCTCCACTTTTTTGATCGCGGAATTTTCCTTAGGTTCAACTATCCAGATGTGGCTGTTAGAAGCAAAACCCCTTGGAAAATGATAGTTTCCATTTATGGCGATCTGTTTGTCATCCGGGCTCCATGCGATATCCGAAAACTCCATATCTGATTTGGTTACCTTGATGGCAGGCTCTCCATCGAAATTTAGAATGAAGAGATCGGTGATGTAAGGTCTCATATCATCAGTCGAGGCTAAGTAAGCCAAGCTTTTTCCGTCGTTTGATAGATCAAAAGCTCCAACATCATAGTCGCCTGACGTAACCTGATGTACATTTCCGCTCTCCACGTTTATGGAAAACAAGTGTCTCCTTAAGTTGTAAACAAATCCTTCGCCGTTAAACCAGAGTCTCATCCGGCGAACTACTTTGACTTGGTCTTTTTCCTCATCTTCTTCCTGTTTACCGATCACTTTGGAAAGAAAATAAATCTCCTTAGAATCCTGCGACCAAGCCGGGCTCTCCATTCCTTCTTTTCTCTTGAGCAACCTCCTGGGCTGTCCTGCGGGAAGGGACATTATGTACAGCTCGTTTCCTTTTTCGTCTTTTTCCAGGGTTCGCTTTGAGAGAAAAAGAATATTCTTTCCGTCTTGCGAAAACCTAGGAGAAGAGTCCTTTCCTCCATAGCTGAAACGTGTGAGACCGCTACCGTCAGTGTTTGCGACGATAATATCCCCATTGTACATGTTATCATCTTTGTTCGCCTGATGGACGGAACAAACAATCATGGATCCATCCGGGGAAAACTGGGGGCGCGATAAGGTTCGATATTTTAGAAAATCCTCTGGTTCGATTGCCCGTCTTGGCATAGGGCTGAAAAAGGAGTTTCAAACTTTATGCGTTATGCTGTATCGTTCTAATACCTGCTTTGCGCGAATGCACTCGTCCTCTATCTTCTGTTCGATTCTCTCAATCCAGGGAGGGCATTTTCGATCATCCTCTTCGAGAGAGTAGAAGAAATAGGAACGCTTGTCCTAATAGGGGAAACAGAATCTGCTGGGAAATTACGCGCTAAGGGATCAATCCCATTTTCTTCAAGAACGCTAGGAACTGGGGATCCGAATGCAGGTCTTCGAAGCCAAAGTCTACTGCAACAGACCTCAGGTAACCTGAATGTTCCCTATACGCTGTCTCAAGCCATTCAAAGGCCTTCTCTTTATCTCCGACGCTAGCGTATGCGTACGCTATTGCCGCGGCACCGACATGCTGTTCTTCATAATGGCGGAGCAACTCAGAGATCACTTTCCGGGCTTCCTCCCTTTTGCCCGCCTTGGCAAAAGCGTAGGCTAGGTCGCTGTATCTTCCGGGGTGGAATTCCTTTGACATCTCGATCCCTTTCTTTATCTCCTGAATGCCAGCCTCGTACATCCCTTTCTTGGCATAGCAGAGTCCTAGATTGCCTCTGGAAAACGCGTGAGCGGAATCCAGCTCGAGAACTTTGTTGTAAAGTTCCACTGCCTTGTCGGGTTGACCGGTGTAGAGATACCATGTTGCGGCTGACTGCATGATATGCGTTGACAAGGGATCAAGCTCAAGTGCTTTTTGTATTTCAGGAAGTCCCTTATCGGATTGCCAGCTCCAGTGGTAATCATAAGCTAGCGAGAGGTGGGCTTCGGCAAGGTTCGGATTGAGTTCCAAAGCGCGTTGCACTTCTCTTATCGCCTCACCAAAATTCCAGCCGCCGTTCAGCACAGACGCCATCGAAAGATGAGCTTCGGCGAGCAAGTCATCGAGCTCGAGTGCCTTCGTCGCCATTTTCTCAGCTTTCGATAGGGCTTCTTTCGATGAGATCATTTCGAAGAAACCAAGATAGTTGTAAGCTTCAGCGATTTGCGCGTAAGGAAGGGCGTATCTTGGATCTCGTTCAATGGCTCGCTCAAAGTACGCTATGGCAGTCATATAATCCTCTTCGGTCAATTGATGCATGTGGGACAACCCCTTCAGGTACAGGTCGTGTGCTTGTGCGTCCAGAGTGGGTGCTTGGCCAATCCTCTCCTTCTGCTCATCGAAGAGCCGCATCTTCAGTGACTCTGCGACGCTTTGGGCTATCTCGCTTTGAATCGCGAAGACGTCCTCAAGGTTACGATCGTAGTTCTCAGCCCAGAGGTGCTTGTCGTTGTTTGCATCAATCAGCTGGACCGCGATCCTAACACGGTTTCCGGCTCTCCTGACGCTACCCTCCAGAAGCGTTCCAACGTTCAATTTGCTACTTATTTCATAAACGTCTTTGTTTTGGTTTTTGTACTGCATCACCGATGTGCGAGAAATGACGCTGAGTTCTGGCACCTTTGAGACAGCGGAGATCAGCTCTTCGGTCATCCCGTCAGCGAAATACTCATCCTTCTGATCCTGCGCGATGTTCAGAAGCGGCATGACCGCAATCCTTCGGCTGTCTCGCACTTGCTGATTCCCCGACCCTTTCTCCCAAGGTAGTACTACGCTGAATACTTCGATTTTCTCTCCGATGTTCTTCAGTTCCTTTTTGCCCAGACTCGTCAGAGGGAACTCGGTCTTGTTTCGAATGTGGTCGTACACCTGTTGTGATACGCATATCCCGCCAGTCTGAGCAAGAGGCTCGATTCTCGAAGCCACATTAACAGCGTCTCCGTAGACGTCGTTTTGGCTGTGAATAACATCCCCTAGATGGATTCCTATTCGAAGCTGAATTTTTTTCTCCATGGGACGACTTGCGTTCAGTTCATGTAGTGATTGCTGAATATCAAACGCACATCTGACAGCCTCAAGAGCGCTTGCAAACTCGACCAAAAATGCGTCTCCAATTGTTTTGATTTCCCTGCCATTGTGTTTCGGAAAGAAAGGGCGGATCAGTTTCCGATGCTCTTCGAGGAGCTCCATTGCAAGAGATTCATTTCTCTCGGAAAGAGAAGTATAGCCCACCATGTCGCTGAACATGATTGCGCAGAGTCTGCGCTCGCCTTCTGACAAGTGGTGGTCTCGGCCTTCGACCTAACACCCAAGATAAAACCGTTTGTGATATCGAGGCAGTCAGGAGTAGGTACTTTTTCTCTCTCCTTCAAGCTCTGACTTGAGATCTCTTATCATATCTTCGATCCACTCTCCTTTCCTGTTTGTGTGAACTGAGAACCAAAGCCTCCTTTCTTTCTTCCATAGCGTAATCTCTAGTGTACCTGTCTCTCTTTCTTTTTTGAAATGCCAGTGTACGGAACCCGGGTATTCCTTTAAGGAACTCTTTACCTTCAAAACTAAACCAGATTCCTGGCAGATCCTCTCCACAGTTGTTTCGATAAGTCGAAACTTAGAATGTGGTATCTGGACTTCTCTTGTAATCATGCTTACATTAAGCTCGATTCAATAGGTCGCATAATTTCTTTTCTGGAATTCGACTGCTTTCAAGTTCGAAAATCTGTGGCTCTAAGCTTAATAGAAGGAAATCACTGCGACTAGTTTATTCTCAACTTGAAAAGCGAATCATCACCAGAAACCTTACCAGTAATTGTCGGAGCCTGTCGTACTCCGATTGGCAAGTTTGGCAAGACTTTGCGCGACTTCCCAGCCCAGAAACTTGGTGCCATAGTAATCAAAGAAGCTCTGAAACGAGCGTCGGGAATCAAGGACACTGACGTTTACGAAGTAATCATGGGCAATGTGGTCTCTGCGGGGCTGGGCCAAAACCCTGCTAGACAAGCTAGTCTTTACTCAGGTCTCCCCGAAGAAGTGGGAGCAACCACGGAGAACAAAGTCTGTGGCTCGGGATTAAAGTCAATCATGTTTGCCTCTCAGGCAATCAAGGCGGGAGACGCTGATTGCATTGTTGCAGGCGGTATGGAGAGTATGAGCATGGCTCCTTACCTTCAAAAGAACCTCAGATGGGGATTGAAATTTGGGGACGCGAAAGTCCACGATGCAATGCTTCTGGACGGATTGTGGGATGCCTACAACGACTTTCACATGGGAATGACGGGCGAAATTACCGCTGAACGCCATAGGATAACACGGGAAGAAGCTGATGAATTTGCATTGAGGTCGTATCAGAAAGCGATCAACGCCACACGAGAGGGCTCATTCAAAGATGAAATCGTACCGGTTGAGGTGAGATTACCCAACGGACTGATCGGTCTGTTCGAGAAAGATGAATGCATACGAGAGGATAGCACACTCGAAGGTTTGAAGGCTCTCAAGCCGGTCTTTAAGCCCAATGGCGTTTTGACTGCAGGAAATTCTTCTCAGCTTAGCGACGGTGCTGCTGCCGTCGTAGTAACCTCCCTTTCAAAGGCCAGAGCAAGAGGAATAGAGCCCATGGCCAGAATTGTAGCCTATGGTCAAGCCGCGGTGAAGCCCGAGCTAGTTATGGAGGCACCAATACCGGCTTGCAAGACCACGTTGAAAAAGGCAGATCTTTCAATGAATGACATGGATCTAGTGGAACATAACGAAGCCTATTCTACGGCTAGTATTGTGGTCGCAAAAGAGCTGGGGATCCCTGAAAAGAAATTTAACGTAAACGGGGGCGCGATAGCTCTTGGTCATCCTATCGGAGCGTCGGGCGCGAGAATAACCGCGACAATGATTTATGCTCTAAAGAGAAGGAAGCTCCATAGGGGCCTGATAACTCTCTGTCTGGGCGGCGGAGAAGCAGTGACGATGATTCTGGAAGTGGATTAGTTTGACTTACGAATTAACGCAAGAGCAGCAGATCTTGCGGGAAACGATCAGGGACTTTGCTCAAAGTGAAATTGCTCCCCTTGCCTCGAAGATCGACTGGGAGTGTAAGGTTCCACCGGAGCTGTTTACTAAACTTCCACAATTAGGATTGCTCGGCATCAGTGTTCCTGGTGAACTAGGAGGAGCCGGTGCGGATTTTCTTTCGCTCATAATCGCAACCGAAGAAGTCAGTAGAGCCTCAGGCTCGTTGGGTGCGCAGCTGTCATTTCACAATGCGGTGGTCTGTGAGACTCTCTCGTCTTCGCAAAACTCTAAACTCAAGCAAGCCCTGCTCCCAAAGTTAGTAACGGGGGTTCTCGGAGCTTTTGACTTTTCAACGCTTCACGAAGAGAACAAATCAAAACAAATTCTTTGCAGAATAGAAGGCTCTGATCTTATCGTAAATGGCCAGTCGGAATACGTGATTAGTGCCGCTGCCGCAAATATCTTCCTTGTGCTTGGAAACCTTCGAGGCGAAGGGCGCAGGGAAAAGGTCATTTTCGCGTTTTCAAAAGATCAGGTTTCGGAAGAACAATTCACAGTCGGTGAGCCGAAGAAGCTCCTTGGAATGAGAGCTTCTGATACTGCCAAGATTTCTTTCAGGGAACTACTGCTTCCTTTAGAGTCACTGGTCTATGAAGTATCAAAAGTGAGGGAAGCTCTACCATGGTTACTTGCAAGGGCTAATCTGGCTGTCGCAGGGCAGGGTCTCGGGCTCGCACAGGCTTCAATTGACGCCTCCGTCAAGTACGCAAATGAACGCTCGCAATTCAACACAAAGATCGGGAATTTTTACGCCGTTCAGGACATGATTGCTAGCGATTCCATTGATTTAGAGACTGCCAGAGCTCTGACATACGTCATTGCGGGAGAAATCAATACTACCTCGACGCTCGAAAGAGACAGCTCGATTGCAAAGATTGCTTCTTCAAATGCAGCTGTTAGGGCATCAAGACACGCCATTCGCGTGCACGGTGGATATGGATTCACTCGAGACTATCCGGTAGAAAGGTATGCACGCGACGCTCGTTTTACTCAGATTTACACGGAATCTAATGAAGATCTAAAGGCTCTGGTTGCCAAGTCGTTGTTAGGGCAGGCGTAGAGTTGGACTTTAGCAAAGATCCATACTCTAAATTACAATAGGCATCACTAAACGTCTTCTGCGGCACACTTCTTTTTCTTGGAGAGAGATTTCATCGCATTTGTGTCCTTTATTTCAAGGCAAAATTTCTGCTTGATCGCAATAGCTTTTCAATTTTATTTGCCGTATCGAGCGGAGTATCCGGTTCTGACGTGACAATTAGAATTTTATTACCAAGAGGAAATTGGAAGGTCGTTAACTTATCATGCAAAAAGATCGAGAAACGAAGACTATCAAAGTGCTTCGACCAAGTCTCCGATATTCCTAACGAAACAGCTGTCTGCATAATCAGTTTTTGCTCATCTTTCCCAGGATTGAGCGAGGCCTTGCCCGGTCGCATATGTCCTTTGAAACGCTTGCCTAATTGATCCGTAATGCAAGCGAAGCGAATCCTGGGATCTAGAGAAAAGATTGCGTCGATTAAACTATTCTTTCGGTTCATATTTTCTCGAGTGCAACACTCGACCCGTCACCAACGGGATTTAATCAGAATGGAGGTCTAATCTTATCTCAGAGATCGAATAGAGAATGCTTATGAAAAAGTGAGAGGACAAAAAGGGGCCCGAGAGCACTTACCAAGGCTGGAAGCAAAGTCTTGCGGATCGAGATCTCTCTCGCCACCAGTATGGGATCTGAGTGAAAATGGTGGGTGAGCTTCTCCAGAAAATCCTCATTGGGCCTTCGCACACTCGAAGATAAAATTGGAAAATTTTGATAAATTTGAGCCTGAAGGACTGTTTCTTCGAGTTTTCTATCTGAGACTAATTGACGGCCACGTTTAACTAGTGGTTTGAAGGAAAAGCCGCTTTACAATCATGCCAGGAACAGATATCTTCTCGGAGGTGGAAAAGCAGGCAGAAAGCCGGGGCGCTCGAGCTTCGTGGCGGGGAGTCCTCAGTTTGAATATTCCTACGCTTGGACTAGGCTCTGTGGAGTACCATCTTAGGGCGGCCAAGGCGCATGGCGACTTACAGCCTGTCAAATTCATAAAGATCGATAAGGAGTCGGGGAAAGAGGTTGTCAGCCGGGAAGTCCCGAGATTATTCAGATACAAACTTGGACCAAACGGCGAAAGGCTCGACGTGCAGGAAGTACCTCAGGAAGAGGCGAAAGAGAAGGTCCGGTACGATGGCGACTTTTACATCAGCGCGAGAAATGAAAAGAGATTCTTCTTGAAAGATGAGCTCGAAATTTCTGGCAGGTGGATAGAAATTCCCGCGAGTCAAGTCGTCGATAAACAGAACGGCGAGGAAATCGAACCGTTTGATCGCACTACAAGGATCGAAGTTGACGCGGATGGATTTGTTCCGCTTGAGCGGCTTTCAGAATACAAGTTCAAGGAAGTGTACCAATTGGGGGCTGACACAGACAAGAAAGTGAAAGAGACGAGCAACAGGATTAGGCAGTTCGCCAGGTATCTTTTGGAAAAGCAAACCGCACTAGTTTCATTCTTCTCGTGGGGCCGGGGATATCAGTTCTATACCAGTGTAATTTATCCGTACGAGAGGAAGGACGGGAGGTTGTGGTTGCTTATGGGTCTGAGTGAAGGGATCCTGAAGCTGGATGATGAGTGGGCTCTCGAAGAAGAGAAGGAACAAGAGGAATTGCCCCCGGTGCCCGTTGCCACTAGAAAGAAACCCAAAGTCACGATTTCAAAGTAGTTGCACTAATCTGCCATTCGTGCACCGAACTGGCTGAACTGCTGCCCGAGGTTTTCCCTTTTGAGTGATGCGCTTCCAAATTACGTTCTCGAGAATTATGCAAGAGCAGTAAAGATGGATCTCGCAGACTGGGTGCTCACAAACCCTCTTCCTGCCATCTGTGAACAGAAGTACGATGGAATACGCGTCTTCCTATTCAAAACGGGTTCCAGTCTGGTGATCTCAGGCAAACTGGGAAGTGTTTTCACTCCGAGGGGGAATCCGGTGGCTTTTGCAAAGATTCCAGAGTTTACGCATGCACCTAATAGAATGATCCTCGATGGAGAATACGTCTCCCACGACGGCCTTCATCTTTTCGACGTCCTGCGAGTAGATGATCGAGACGTAAGATCGCTCGTACTCGAGGAGCGCAGGAAGATTCTAGACGAGATTCTCCATGGCACAGAGCTTGAAGTTGAAATCTATCGCGCAAATACGATCAGGGAAATCAATGATCTCAAAGACACATTTGTCTCGAAGGACTTTGAAGGCTTGATCGTCAAAAATCCGCTCTCGAGATATGGGCAAGCCAATTCATGGCTCAAGATTAAGCGATTCGACACCATAGATTGCTTTGTACTCGACTTCGAAGATACGCCCGAGAGAAAGCGAACCGGGATTGCCAGATCATGGTTTATCGGACTATATGACAAAGCAGGGCAGGTCGTAAACATTGGAAAGGTAGGTTCTTTCTTAGAGAGGGTCGATCCGCGTTCGATCTCAATTGGAACCGTGCTGGAAGTTAGATTCCAGCAGGTAACCGAAGACAAGAAACTCAGGGCTCCCTTTATCTTGAAAATTCGTCACGACAAGCTTCCAGCCGAATGCAGCTATTCGCAAATCGATCAGCCCAGCGAGTTAGTCGAGGGCTAAGGTGCGAGCAAGTGTCGCAAAAGAAGGACCTTAAGATCGAAGTCGCAACAGAGATAGCTGAAGACTTTATCCAAAAAACCAAAGACCTTTACAGACGAAGCGAAATAGCAGGGAGCATAAGAAGGAAGGAGCTGATAGTTCACGACGTTGATTTTGCGGTGATCCCTTCCACCAATGACTTCTCAACTTGGAAAGAGCAGGTCAAGCAGCGAGTCGAGTCAATCGGGGGAAGGGTAATCTCATTCGGAGATACTATTTCCGACTTTCTGTATAGAGGAGTTCAACTCAATCTTTTCCTCTGTCCCAGCGAAGAATCCTGGGGAATAACTTTGATGTGGGCAACGGGCCCAAAAGGTCACACGATTGGCATGAACATAAAGGCAAGAAACAAAGGCCTGCTTGTGAACTCAAGAGGAATTTTTACCAGAGAAAACCCACCAAAGCTAATTCCAGTGCCGACTGAGCATGATGTTGGAAGAGTTCTTGGTTGGAAATACAAGCCGCCCGAAGCAAGAGGAAAGGAACAAAAAAAGAACCGGGAGGACCATTTCTTTTAGCTGCGCCATAGCGGGCCGTGTCAAAGTGGGAAATGAGAAATTGATGTCCGCCCTTTAGGTAGGTAGGGCGGGCTCTTTTCTCGACTCAAGAAACAGCTTCTTTTTGAGGTAAAATCCAGAAGATCTACTGAAAACTGACGTAGGCTTTTAAAGCCTAACACATGAGGTCAGGTTGTCATCGATTCTTTAAGACTCTTGTACCTGTTCCGTATTGTGACTTCTGTGACTCCAGCCGCCAGCGCGAAATCTTTCTGGGTTTGGTTGGCGTTCTCCATCACCGATGCTGCATACAATGCTGCTGCGGCTAGTCCCATGGGATCCTTCCCCGCTGAAGTGTTGGTTTCTTGGGCGTGTTTCAGGATCTCAAGAGCTCTTCTTCGAACAATCTCGCTTGCACCCGCCTTGCTCGCAATCCTCGAAACATATTTGGTCGGATCTCGTACTGGCATTCGCAAATCCATTTCTTTGAGCAAGAGCCTGTAGGATTGCGCAAGTTTGCCTTTCTTAATGTTGCTTGCTTCAGCCAAGTCCTTCAGGTTTCGAGGAGTCTCCGCATCGCGCAGGGCAGCGTAGAGTGAAGCTGCGATCATCTCAGAGATCGATCTTCCTCTCACTAATTTCTTCTCGACGGCCTTTCTGTAAATGTATGCTGCCTTCTCCACAACGGCATTGCTCGCATTGATTTTCTGCGCCAATCTTTCGAGTTCTGAAAAGGCTTGTCTCAGATTTCGATCAAGCGATGGATGAACTCGGCTCCTTTTATCCCAAGTCCGCAGCCTTTCCACAGTTGCTTTCATGGAAGATTCTAGTGCTCGGCCTGAAACGTCTCTATTCTCTAGACCGATGACGGTCGATAAACCCATATCGTCTCTTGCCAAAGTGCTAGGCGTGCCCACTCTGCTACGATCTTCGTCTCCTTGTTCTTTCGTAAAGTTCCTCCATTCTGGACCTTCGGAAACAATTTTGTCACTTATCACATAACCGCAGTTTGTACAGACTTGTTCGCCTGTTGTCTCGTCAAGAACCATCGAAGTCTTTCCGCATCTCGGGCATTTTAGCAGCGAACCAAATTGACCGCCACCGCGGGTCATTAATCTGCTATTACTTTCTATACTCATATCCTTCACTCAATCCTCTAGGAAACATTATATATCAATCTCCGTTGGCTATAAACCTTCTTGTGCGAACGAGCACTTTTTGCTCAGCTTCGCTATTTCAGTCGCTTCCTAAAGGTATTTGCAGCGTTCACTTGAAAAATAGGGAAAACCCGAGATTTCATGCCGACCGCACCCATTTTCGAAGAGAAATCGATGAAAATCAAAGTGGAACTGCGAGAGCCTCAAATTCTGTGTGCTAATAGTTCGATTTTTTCAATAGTTGCAATGACTATGACTCTAACCTTTCCTTGACACATGCAGCAAACTCACTAGCTTGTTTTGTAACAAGATCCTTTCCTATCATAGATATGGCGGTTCTTCCTGTGATAGATATTGGTTTGATTTCAATACTGTATTTGATTGTCACAAGATCGTCCTTAACAAAGTCGACCTTTCCAGTAATCTCAGCATCGGGACTTTCCCCTGCGAAAGACACATGCTCCTTCGGTCTTATGTCGATTAGTTTTGCCCTAAGCTCAAAAGTCTTCGAAATATAGCCAACTTTGAGCTTTACTTTGAAAGTTGCGTTGAGCGGATCTTGTGGAACAACCTGTTCGCAGCCAGGTATACATGCCCCAATGTTGACAAGATCTGTGAAGAAAGAAAAACACTTACCAAGTTCCGTGTGTATCTGAATTTCTTCACTTGCTTCAACACTGGAGGGCAAGGCATACAGAAATGCAGAACAAGGAATAGATAACGATTCTGAGATCCGTCTTAGAAAGCTCTAAGGCTTAGCGATTACTCGTGATGTTCCTGAATTACTGGAACTGGGATCATAGAATCGAATTGAGTCCGCATTGAGAGGTACGTCTTTAGTACTCGTTCTCCCTTCTCAGTGAGAATATATCTCTTCTTTCGTTCACTGGCGTCAGTTTGAACGAGGCCCTGAATTTCGAGTGTCTTAATAAAACCCTGCATTACACTCCACGAAAGATTAGAGCGGTACATGATGTGTGTCGGCCTTCCTGCCCCTTCTTTAATCGCCTGTAGGATGTCTATCTTTACTTCCATACGGGATCTACGAACTCCCGCAAGAAAAGCTGATTCGTCCACACCAAGCACTACTAGTTTAGAATGACAAGAGTTGTTATATCAGTTCTTTAACTGAACTTTTTTGGGACGAGATACAATGGGTTAAATCGGCGAAGCTCTGATTTCCTTTTTCCATCCTGAGTTAACCTGAGATCCCGACTCGAAATTCATATGAATAATAAAAGCAGTCACGGGGCGCTAAAAAATTGTTAAGAGATTCTCGAGGAATAAATTTGAGGCAGTCGCTGTCATCATGAGCTGTTTATGACGCATCGGATAGCTGCGTAGTAGTTTGGGCTTTTCCTGGCCTGGCGCACGATATGTTCGACAACTTGCTCATCGTTTGGCAGCGGGAGCTAATCACCGGTGCTGTGCATTGAGAATAAGATCACGCAGACTGGGCCATTGAAACGGAAGGATATCCTTTCTCGGGCCCTTTGATTAGTCAGGCTTATCTATCCCCTTCAGTCCAATTATTGGCCTCAAACTGGGCCGAGATCTGAGCATTTTACCATGGCATCGAGATCCGATACTTTTCTCACTAGCTCCGGGCCTATTGCGTCTAGTCGTCAAATTCGTCCGACGCGTATTGCAATTTTGCTTGGTTCAAAGCTATTTGGCACTAGTACCCCTCAGCCGGAAGTTCGCAGCGCATTGGCGCATGATTTCTTTCCGCTAAATGTTCGCATCTTTTCAGTACTTGAAATGACTCCGGCAGGGATGAGTGATCTAGTTTCATCTCCTGATTATGACGTAGTTGGATTGATTGGCGAAGCCGATGAGTTTGATTTCCCAAGAAAAAAGAGCTCTGGAAGTTCAAGATTTCGGTTGAAAACAAACGGAGTGGAATCGGAGTCTCAGCGTGAAAACGATTCAATCGTGCTTGCTTTTGCTCCGAGCACTCAGTTCAAAGATGTAAAGAAATATCTCAAGATTGCAGATGCGATCGTTTTTTGCGACGCTTCCGGCAGAAATTGGTCGCAAGAGATGTCGAAAGTCATCTATCATTTTTTTGAAAGTTTGGTCGTCCCTAGCATGCTAAACATAGACCTCGCAGACGTGAAACACATCGCAAAAGGGATCGGTCTTGCCTTTAGCATCACGGATGATAGTAATAATAAAATCATCGCGCGACTGCCCAAATCGTGCCTTGTCGCGAGATCGGCACTTCTTCACTTCTCCTGCGATCCGGATGTACGCCTCAAGGAGGTTTACTCGATTTCAAAAGCTATCGCCTTGAAAAAGGGGATCTCTAACTTTGATTCTCAGATAAACTCGCATGCGGATGCGAAAAGACTTATTCGAAAGGTGAACGTGAAAATGGGCATCCGCATAAGAAATGCGAACAAGCGAGAGTCACCTGTTGCCGGCCCTGCCCTAACAGACGGAAAACGAATCAGTCTGACAGCAATACTTTTCGGTCTCTGAAAAGCAGCTTTTCATCGAGCTTTCGTTGAGCTCTCTATAACAGTTTTCGATGCATCAAACGTCGAATGTCTAGTCCAACGAGAGTTTGAAAGGAAAATCGCAAGTTTTTTGCGCGATTCGAGCCAGGTGCTCAGAAGAACGTTGACGAAAACCGTGGGTTAGAGAATTTCTAAATGTAATAAGGCTCGCAAGAAGAAATCTACGTCAACAATAACAGACACTGTTTAGAATTTATAAAAAAGTAAAATTGAGAATGAAACTTGCCAGCGAGCATGTTGAGAACCGAGCTCAGATCGCAGAAAAGAAAAAGTTGGACTACTTTATCAAACCAGTGCGAATGCTGGCCTTAACTGAAGTACACTCCAAGTTTTTGAATGGAAGTATACGAGAGGACGAACCAGCAAGCTTTACATTCTTCGCTATGTAGATTTCAGGAAACAACTTAAACTGGTAGCACTTGGAACGTGAGCGATAAATGGCAAAATATGTGTTGGTTTCGGATACGACTCTTTCACATGATTATCGTAACTTTCCACTATTAGACTTCCTTCCTAGCGCACCATCAAGTTTTCTTCCTGGCCCGATCTACAACTACCTGAAGGGAAGACCACCTAAGGCCACAAACGGGAGAGCGACGTATGCAACTTATCCGCTGAGAAAACTAGAGGCCGCCTTACTCAAAGAGTACACCACAGACGATGTAGTAGTCGCTCACGAAGATCATATGGAGAATTTTATTGACTCTGACACCGAATTCATCGGAGTCACCACAATGGATCCTTTGGGTATAGCTCCTCTGACCATGTCCTATGCGATCTTCTTCGGGACAGAAGGTCCTGCTTGGGTTGCTAAAGAATTCGAGTCCTTAATGAAAAGAATCAACAGGGCTCGAAGAGGAAAAAAGGCGAAACTCGTCGTTGGGGGACCGGGTGTCTGGGAACTTACAGTAAGACCGGAATCGCTAGATGATTACAACATTGACTACGCCTTTCAGGGGGAAGCGGATGACATTGCGTGTGAACTTTTCAGATACGTCGTTGATGGAACGGAACCTACAAACGGTTTTTACAAGGGATACCAGACTTTTGACTCGAATTTCCACAAACAATGGTTAGGGCATGAAAAGTTCATAACTCGCTACCAATTTGCAAAACAATTTCCGAAGCTGGATGAAATTCCTCCAATCGTGAATCCGACGATTAAGGGTTTTGTTGAAGTAATGCGCGGGTGCGGGATTGGCTGCGACTTCTGCGAGGTTACACTACGACCACTGAGATACTACTCGCCTATGTTGGTCAGGCAAGAGCTAGAAGTAAACGTCAAAGCTGGGATCGACCATGCTTGGGTTCACAGTGATGAAATATTTGCATATGATCATGGGCGAAACTTTGTTCCTAACGCTGACGCCCTATTCGAATTGTTTACAGTGATCATGACGACCAAAGGGATCGCTCATACAAACCCAACCCACGGAAGAATTTCAATACCCGCTGCCTACCCAGAGCTATTGAAGAAGCTTAGCGAGATTATGAAAGCTGGGCCGGATAATTGGATTGGACTCCAAGTGGGGGTCGAAACGGGAAGTGATCGTCTGGCAAAGATGCATATGCCTAACAAGACGCTACCGCTGAAGATAGGACCTGACGGCTCTTGGCCTGATATTGTTTGGCAAGGAACCTATGTTATGAACAAGTACTACTGGAGGCCTGCTTTCACGGTTCAAGTCGGTCAAGATGGAGAGAGCGCGGAGGACAATTGGGAGACCGTTGCACTCATCAACAAAATGGGCGAATCAGAGGTTGACGGGAAACCGTTCGAGTTTACGATCACGCCAATGCAGAATGTACCTTTGGGTCTCATCAAGAACCGGGAATTCTCCTCTGTCACCCTTGACGAGTCCCAGCTTGCCGTGTACTATGCTTCGTACAGGCATCTCGCTAAAGTGGCTACGCGCGACGCCTTCGCAAGAGGCAAGAGCGGAAGAGACCCAAGCGCACTTTCTAGGTTGGGAACAGGTACCTTGATCAGACTTGGCGGAAGTCTTATGCTGCGCGTAGTTGCAACCATGTGCAAGAAGAAAGGCCTAGATCTCGACAAAGCGGCTCGCTACGGCCTTGATCGAAAGACGCCTCAGGCTCCCTCCATACCCGCAGTTTAATTTCAAACTTCCACGAATTTTATTTCGGTCCCGCGTTTCTCGAATCTGCCAAGAGGCATATGCGCTGCCGCTATCAAAGCATTTTCTTTTAGAGCAGACTCAATTAGGCGTTTTCTGCTTCTCATATTTGCTTCTGAATCGGCCCACTTTGCCATCCAGGTCAAGTGTTCAACTTCAACTGCGTGATGAAATAAGTCACCGACGCAATAAAGTGTCTCGTTCTTTGATGCTAGTCTAACTAGTTGGTGACCCGGTGTCTCTCCGGGAGCAGCAATGATTTCGACTTCGTCCGACAGCTCTCTGAGATCGTCGACCAGCGCGAGAAGACCGTTCTTGAGCAATACTCCGATTGTTTGACTAGCGTCTGAACTAGGATCTCTTAGGGCGTTTTGCGTATCGGATGCCTCGAAATCAAGCTTCCCGAGGAAGTGAAGAGCCTTGGGAAAGGTCGGCATATCAGACTCCGTACCTTTTTTCGTTGTAACACCTGCATAATGATCGGCGTGGATATGGGTAATCACGACATAATTCACTTCTTCTCTTGAAATCCCAAGTTCCATCAGTTGCTCTACGAGTCCCTTTGGTGGATTGTAACTTTGTATTACGTACTCGGGACCTGATTTTGCAAAACGCGAATAGTCCCCTGCGTCTGCTAAGAGTGACATGTGATTAAGCATAATGAAAAAACACTGGCTAGGGTACGGCTTCGCATTCTCAAAAAGATCAGAGTATTTTGGTCGCCATTCATATTCTGGTACATTATCTTCGTCTTTGAGTCGAAACTGGAAGTCTCCCAGATTAATTGCAGAAACTTGGGCTTCGCCGACACGAAAAGTTCGCATTCACTCCACTTCGATCTAGCTCATTTGTTAGAGTTATCCAAGGCGTTATGATGAAGACCCTGCATCGATAGCGGTTAGTGTATTTCGGTGGTTTCCACGCCTCTTACGTCATACGTCTCAGCAATAAGCCCAATCTTCCGGCCAATCGGCACACGCTTGACCCGGGCGCCAAAATTGGCCATCATCTCAATTCTGAAACAATAGACTTTCAATACATATATCTCCCGCTATTATGGGACTCTATAGCCATTGTCTTCCAAACCAAGGATTGATCAGCTGAAAGGTAACGTTCAAGCCCAAGAATCTAGGCTCGAACAGGGAATAAAGATGCTCAATGTTACGAGGAAAAAAGCGCTAGCCAAGAATGTATCCTCCACTCTAAGTCAAGCTGGCGAAATTTCTGAATGGGATGCTCTTGAAAAGGTAATTGGGCTCATGGATGACCTTCTGACTTCCTACAGAAAATACACTGTCGAGCTCGAAAAGAAAACGAAGAAGCTAGAGACCAAGGTAGAATCCACTTCCCGAAAAAGATAGAACTTCAGTACCTGGGACGTAGTTGGCTTGGACGGAATCTCGAAGGAGGTCATAATCTCCAAAGAAGTTCTTCCCGAGCTTCCAACTGAATACGAAGAGACACCGGTCGGGGATAGAAGAGGAGCCAAGAAGCAGTACCGCTCGTCTTCGAACATTCATGTGCGAGAATACGAGGACAAGTTTACAATACACATTGACCACGCCGATCCAAGAAGCAATCCGATCGGGCATCTGTTGAAAGATTCACCTGAAACCATGGTAGCAGCTGCGACTAGCTTGTACTTTGCAAAGCACTCGCTCGAAAAGGGACAACGATTGGGACAGAGAAGCCAAGATTTTCTCGGACTAGGCTTGTTTAGTTTTCTTGCGTCCTTCTTTGTTTTTAACAAGATTTTCAGACTAATGAAAAACATCTTGTTTGGATAAATCGTTAAAGAAGTCCAAGGATGTCGATAAGAGTGTATGGCGCTGATTAAGCCAGATACTCGAAGACTCATTAGCGTAATTTTCAAACTCGCTCCAATTGCTCTTCGTTACAGGAGCGATCGAAGGGAAATTAAACGTGCAGAAGGAAAGCTCGTTCGTCCCGAAAAATACGAGGAACATGCTCGAAGAGCCGTTGATGCTTTCATTGAGCTCGGTCCTGCTTTCATCAAACTAGGGCAGCTTCTTTCTGTCAGACCAGATATCCTTCCACAGCCATACATTGATCAATTTGCAAGGTTGCAGGATGAAGTCCCACCCGCTCCGTTTGAAGAAGTCAGACCTACAATCGAAGAGGAACTAGGCGCGATAGAGCGCACATTTGACTCCTTTGATCAAGCAGCGGTTACCGGAGCAAGCTTGGGACAGGTGTACAGGGCCAAATACCATGGGAATGAAGTTGTCGTGAAAGTAAACCGCCCGGGAATAAGGGAAAAAATGGCGATTGAGCTCAAGGTTCTCCACCGACTTGTCCCATTTGTCGGACGATTCATAGATGAATCCCTCCGATTCTCGATGGGATCAGTAATTGAGCAGTTTTCGGACACAATAAAAGAGGAGATGAATTACAAACAGGAAGCACATAATTTACTCACAATAAAACACAATCTCAAAACCGACAAGACCGTTGTCATCCCGGAAATTTTCCCGGAAGTTTCAACGGAGAAAGTCCTCGTTTTGCAGTACATCGACGGGATCAAGGTAAACGACATTAAAGCGCTCGACGAAGCACACCTAGATAGGAAAAAATTAGCTCGCAAAGTTGCAAGATTATTTTTCAAAATGCTTCTGAGCCAGGACATTTTTCACGCAGACCCACATCCGGGCAATATCTCAATTGCAAATGATGGCAAGATCGTACTCTATGATTTTGGGATGGCAGGTACGCTTGACGAAGAAACGAGAGTGAACTTGGTTCGATTTTACACTGCACTAGTGAACGGCAACCCGCAACGAATTGTCGAAGTGATGCTCAACCTAGGAATTTTGCAGCCGCAGGCAAACAGGTACGTGATCACGCGGGGAGTGGAGCTTGCTCTCGCCGACATGAAAGGAAAAAAAGTCGAGGAAAGCGAAGTCAAGGCGCTTATGGAAGTCGCGAACAGGACAATTTACCAGTTCCCCTTCAAGCTTCCAAAGAATCTAGTTTTGTACATGAGAATGCTCTCCATTCTGGAAGGCGTTTGCCTCGCTTTGGATCCAGATTTTCGCTTTATCAAAATCTTAGGAAGGTTGCTCGAGCAAGAGGGTCTCATTGAAGAAGCGTACAGCGCCGAACTCAAAGAGCAAATCAAAAGACTTCGTCAGGCTTTGGATGCGTCAATTGACGTAGCTCCAATGCTGAAAAATTATTTGGAGTATCAGCAACAAAAGGAACTTTACGGCAGACCAAAGAGAAGATTAGGATTTTTCTCTGGGGCTCTGGTGGGATTTGGGATATTTGGCGTTGGACTTTCTCTTTTCTATTTGGGTTCAGAGACCGGGAAAATAGGATTTACGACATCGCTTTTGATACTGATTGTAGGGATCCTAATTGCGAGAAGGTAGCGCTTTTCCTTACTTTCAAAGGAGCTTATTTTCTCAAAAGGGAATATACATCGGCGAATGCGCACTATTCGACGCGAACTTTTCCAATGCCCTTTAGCGGAAGCCGGATAGTCAAGACTCCGTTCTCGTATTTCCCCACGAGATCTGCATCCTCCTCAACCTCGACTTTGACGGGTAAAGGAATCTTCTTGCGAACTTTGAGCGGCCGTTGCTCCCAATAGACCATTCCGTCTTTATCTTCGGCTTCGCGTTTCGCATTGATTACGAGGTAATGTTCCGTGAGGCGAGTTTTGATATCTTCCTTTGCAAATCCCGGCATGTCAAGCTGGATCACGAGACTTGATCCATCCTCAAACATGTCGACAGCAGGTAACATTAGCTCAAACATCTCTCTTGACCTAGTGCCAATTTCACCCATAAGTTCCTTCGAGAGTTTCTGCAAAATCAGGCTCATATAACAATAATATGCTATCGAGCTTGATAAGCGTTTACGGTGAA